>DASXQB010000065.1:0-1717 GCA_036493295.1 Polyangia bacterium
AACCCGCCGAACAGGCGCATCATCGCCAGGTCGACTTCGCGGTGTCCACCGTAGGGGGCGGGATCGATCAGGCACGGCTGGCCGTCGTCGGCGCACATGAGGTTGCCGCCCCACAGATCGCCGTGCAGCCGGCTGGGCGGTTCAGCAGGGCCGACCAGCGACGAAAGCTGATCCAGCAGCCGTTCCATCCCCTGGCGCATGCGCAGCGAGGCGTGCCCATTGTCGACGGCCAATTTCAGTTGCGGCTCCAGACGGCGGGCGCGATAAAACGCCGCCCAGCCGGCGTCGTTCCGGCTGACGATCGACTGATTTGATTGCGGCAGCCGCCCGATGAAGTTGTCGTGATCCAGGCCGAATCGCGGCGCGCCGGCCTGGTGCAACGTCGCCAGGCCACGCCCCAGTGTTTCGTGAAAATCACGCGCCGGCGGGCCGGGCTGCAGCAATTCGAGGAGCAGATACGCCGGCCCCAGATCGTCGCTGGCCGACGCAGCGAGCACCCGCGGCACGCGCAGCGCGCCGGTCTCCGCCAGCCAGGTCAGGCTGCGCGCTTCGGCAGCGAACATGGTGCGCGGCGCGCGCGCGTTGGTCTTCAAAAAAACCTGCCTCCCGTCAGCCAGCGCGACGGCGAATGCTTGATTGATGTCGCCACCGGCCAACGGGCGGCTGCCCGTCACGGCGCTTCCCAGCACGCGCCCGATCACCGCCGCCAGCGCCGCGGACAGCACGATCAGATCCCCTGTTCGCGCCGAACGTGAGCCAGCAAGCCGGCGCAGGCGGCCTGGCAGATGTCGAAGACCTGCTCGAACCCACCCGGGCCGCCATAGTACGGATCGGGCACGTCAGCGGCGGCGGCGTGGTCGTCGGGCGCGCCCGGTTCGAAGGCGCGCAGCAGCGTGATCTTGGCGCGCGCTTCGTCGTTGGGCGCCATTGCCAGCAGCGCCTTGCGGTTGGAGGCGTCCATCGCCAGGACGTAATCGCAACCGGCGAAGCTGGCGGCGGTGAATTGTCGAGCCACGCCCGACAGCGGGATGCCGCGAGCGCGGCCCATGGCCTGACTGCGCTGGTCGCGCGGCTCGCCCAGGTGCCAGTCGCCGGTGCCGGCGCTGGTGATGGCGATCTGGTCTTCCACACCCGCCTGCTTGACCAGGTGGCGCATCACCGCCTCGGCCGTCGGCGAACGACAGATGTTGCCCAGGCAAACGAAGCAGAGACGAACCATCGCCGCTCTCGCCCTTGGGTGTTCGCTTACTCGGTGGGTTTGGACGGCTCGGGCGGCGGCGGGACCGGCGTCTGCGAGCGGCCGTTGCGCCCTTCGCTAGGCGCGGCTTCGCGAGGCGCCGCTTCGGCGGCGGCCGGTTCGTCGTCGTCGGCTTCGCTGACCATGGCTTCGGCGCTGACCACCGCGGCTTCTTCCTCGGCCAGTGCGGCTTCGACTTCGGCCGGCGAGCCCAGGCCGCGCTTGCGGCGCCGGCGCTTGCTGCGCGGTTCCTTATCGTCGCGCGCACCACCACCGGCTTCGGAACGTTCCAGCGGCTGCTTGTCGTTGGGCGACCGGATTTCGAAGTCCTCGACGTGAAACGACCCGCGCGCTTTGATCACGATGCGCTTCTGGAGCCGTTTCTCCATGTCTTCTAGAAATGCGTGGTCGGTCGTGGCCAGTACCTGCGCCACGTCGGGATGAACCTCGACCAGGACGGTGTCGCCGTCGATCATGTCG
>DASXQB010000066.1:0-26176 GCA_036493295.1 Polyangia bacterium
ATCGATCTTTCGAACGCAAAACCGCAACTGTTGACGGATTCCTTGGCCCGAGAGGCGCAACTGCTGATCACCATGGGTTGCGGTGATGCCTGCCCCGTCGTGCCCGGACTGAAGCGTGACGATTGGCCGCTGGAAGATCCGAAGGGAAAGCCGGTCACCCGCGTGCGCGAGATTCGAGACGACATCCGTGGCCGCGTCGAGGACCTGGTCACGCGAGAGGGCTGGGCGCGCTGACCCGATGCCGTCGCAGAGCAGATCCACTATGAACAACGTCCACGTTCACCTTCACGTCTCCAACATCGAAGCCAGCCGCGCGTTCTACGAGCGATTCCTGGGAACAGCTCCGGTCAAGGTGAAGCCTGGGTACGTGAAGTTTCTCCCGGAGTTCGCACCGATCAACCTCGCCTTATCGGCCGGCGAGGCCAGCGCCGGCAAGACCGTCGATCACCTTGGGTTTCAGGTTGATTCGAAGGAGACAGTGCAGCGCCTGCTGGCGCAAGCCAAAGCGGCTGGCCTGTCCGTGCGCGAGGAAATGGACACGAACTGCTGCTACGCCAACCAGGACAAGTTTTGGGTGCGCGATCCAGACGGCGTCGAATGGGAGATCTATCACCTCAACTTCGACATCGACGAAGACGTCGCCGCCAGCGGCACCACCTGCTGCGCGCCGGCAATCACTCGCATCGGTAAGCGACCGAGCTGAGTCGGTCGAGCACCGCACGGGTACGCGCGCCTCGCGACGACGTTGGTCTATTTCGTCCCGCGCTCAGCCCGGTCCGCCGGCGCTGCCGCACGTCACCAGCACGGTCGTGGTCTGATCGCACTGTCCGTCGGAGACCTTGACGGTCAATTGCCAGGCGCCTTGCTCGCTGCAGGTGTACGGCGTCGTCGCGGCGGCGGGCATGGCGAAGGTTCCGCCCAAAGCGGTCCAGGAATAAGTCAGATGATCGGTGCTGTCGGGGTCGGCGGCGGTCACGCTGACGGTGATCATCTCACCGACGGTCGCCTGCGGCGGTGACGCGGTCGCGGCGACGATGTTGGGGCAAGTGTTGAACGTGCCCATGACTGAAATCGAACCGTCGTTCTTGGCGTCGGCGACGCCCACGCTGACGTCGTGCGCGCCGGCGCTGTCGCTGGTCTCGGCGCCGGCCTCCGGCAGCATCACGGCGGTCTTCTCGACAGCGGCATCGCCCACGCCACTGCCGCCCGTGCCGGCGTCGTTGATGGTCGCCTTGGCGGTGCCGCAATGATTGCCATCGCAACCCGCCCCGCAGCCGAGCAAAAACACGACCAGGCCGATCGTCGCGGCGCGATTTTCTTTTGGCGCGTTCATTGGCCCTCCCAAAAAAACGGGCGCCGGGTTGTTCACCCAGCGCCCGTCCCCTCACCCGCTTCCCGCCACCATCTTTGTCCTCGCTGGCGCGGAAGGGTGAGCCCTCCCGGCGCCGCGAGCATCAGCCAGTGTTACAGCTTGCAGACCGGCGGCGCGCACGACGTCGTCGCGTCGCAACCGATCAGGTTCGTGGCCAGACCGAGCGGGAAGCTCGGATCCACGAACTCGTTGGCGATGGTGCCGGAGTCGGTCGACTTGGCGGCCGCCTCGACCTGCGCCTTGCAAGGTCCGATCGCCCCGCCAGTGAGGCAAACCGTGTCCGATACGGCGCCGCAGTAGCAAGGCTGCGCGTCGCCGTTCTTCGAGCAGCTGGTCATCCGGATGCAAGCCACCAGCGCGAGGCAGGCAGTCTGATCGGCACCCGTGAGCGAACCGCAGCCCGCGATGGTCGGATCGCACTGCGCAGTTTCGCACTTGGCGCAGAGATCGATCGTGTGGCAGTTCGCATCGCAGGTCATGGTGTTCGGTGGATCGCAGGTCTCGCCGATCGACGGGCTGACGATGCCGTCGCCGCAGGTGAGCGGCGCCTGGCTGTGGCAGGTGGCGTCGCAGGTGTTCCCGTTCGGCGGATCGCAGGTCTCGCCCGGCTGGACGATGCCGTTGCCGCAGACGATCGGAATGCCCTGGCAGGCGGTGCTGCAGGTGGTGCCATTCGGCGGATCGCACTGCTCGCCCTTCTCGACGACGCTGTTGCCGCAGACCGGGATGGTCTGGCAATTGGCGTCGCAGTGGTTGGCCGCGCTGGGCGGATCGCACTGCTCGCCCGGATCCAGGTGGCCGTTGCCGCAGGACAAAGCCACGCAGGTCACCGGGATGGTGGCGCTGTCGGTGCAGTGACCGTCGGAGACGGTGATGGTCAGGGTCTGCGGGCCGGCCGTGGCGCAGTTATAGGTCGTGGCGGCCGAGGTTCCGGCGGCGAACGAACCCGCGGTCGCGGTCCAGGCGAAGGTCAGGGTGTCGCCGGTGTCCAGATCGCTGGCCGTCGCGCCGACAGTGATGATCCCGCCCGTGGCCACCGCCAGCGGAGCCGCGGTGAACGAGGTCAGCGCCGGGCAGTTGTTCAGCGTGCCGGTGACGCCCACCGAGCCAGTGGTCTTCGGGGTCATGCACTGCAGGGCCACCGTGACCGAGCTGGTCTGGTTGGCGACCACGTCGAACGTCGACGAACCACCGCAGGTGGTCTTGCCGTCGCTGGCCGTGGCGGACAGCGTGACGGTGTAACCCGTGCCGGCCGGCAGACCGTTGACGAGCACCGAGATGGTGGCGCCGGGGTCGGTGGTCAGGATGGTGCCGGTGACCGGCGTGATGCCATTTCCGGTGATCTTGTAATCCACCTTGTCGACCGTGATGCCCGTGGAGAGCTTGACGGCCAGGCCGACCGAGCCCGTGTCGGTGACGGCGTTCGAGGTGTTTTTGGTGTTGGAACAGTTGACGAACGCGGTGCTGGACAGCAGCACCGTCGCCGTCAGAAGCACGGCTTTACTGGTTGCAGATCGAATCATCACAATTCCTCCTGAGGTTCTTTTGAAAAAAATGAGTACCCGCCGCGCGAACGAAGCGACAAGCGACCGGCTGGGCGCATATCAAAGTCCGCGCCAATGGCGCCGTGCGGCTGGCGCGGCGAAGAAGCGTGGAATTTCGGGGCTAGCGCGGCATTCGTTGAATGGCCGACGACGAACGCGCGCCATTGCTCTCCGCTTTCCGGAGGGCCGCGTTCGATTCCTGGAGGATGCCGACGCACATCGACGAACGAATTCGTAGGTCGTCGATCATCTAACCAGCCGATCCGCCGCGCTTGTGATTGCGCCGGCGGTGTGGGCCGGTCTTGGCCCGTTCTTTGTTTACGGCGTCGGTCGGGCGGATCGGCGGTTCGCGAATGAGCGACCGATCGGAAGACCAATCAACGGAGGATTTCAGAATGAGAACGAAAATTTTGGGCGCAGCTTTCCTGGTGGTGGGCATGGGATACGCCACCACCGTGAAGGCGATCGACAACGTGGCATTGCAAGGTTCGGACACTCTGGAAGAGGTCACCAAGGCCGTGCTGGCACAGTGTCCAGCGGCGGTTGCAAAAGGAATCACGTACAACGGCGGCGGTTCGACGACGGGCGAGAACGCCATGACGGCCACCACCCCGACCCAGTTCGTGGCACCGATGTCCCGCTTCTTGAACCCCACCACCGGCGTCTGCGCCAAGGGTCCCACGGCGGAAGGCCTCGTCATCGGCCTCGACGGCATCGCCATCGTGACGTCTTCGATCGAAGGCAACAAGTGCGGCGGCGGGGCGGCTTACACGACGGACAAGTCGTTCCTCGTCACGGACTCCACGGGCGCTGCGGTCACGAACTGCAACGGCTGCGACACCGGCACCAACACGTACCACCTGCAGGACTGGAAAGACGTCCTGAACCTGGTGTACTTCGGCAAGCCGCACACCGGCGCCACCGATTGCAGCAGCACGGTTCGCAGCTCGCTGGTCAACAACTGGGGCGCGCTGTTCGAGGCCGCCTGCACCGGCAGCACCTGCACCCAGCTCCGCCACGCCTGGCGCCGCTCGGACTTTTCAGGCACCAGCGACACGCTGGGATCGCTGCTGGGCGAGCCGGGCCTGCCGTCGGCCAAGACCGTCCCCGGCGCAACGGCCAAGGCCATCGCCTTCTGCAACGCCTTCGGCCTGGGCAACATCTTCGCTGGCGACGATGACTACCAGGACAAGGACCCGATCCGCCGCGCCTGCGATCCCAACGAAGAAGCGTGCAGCCGCGACGGCACGTTGGGTCTGGTTGCTGTCACCGAGGTGCCGGCGAACCTGACCCAAGCACAGCTTTACCCGTCGGTGGCTTGCAGCCCCGGCAAGTTCCAGCTGTTGAAGCCGGCCATCACCGGGATCACCAGCTGCCCCAACGGCCTGGGCTTGCTGTTCGGCAAATGCTTCCAGCCGTACCAGGATCTCGGCAACGGCGCCTTCAACGCCCACTGCACCGCGCTTCGGACCCCGGTCCAGGGTTTCGCCGCCAACGGCATGAATGGCCGGGCGTACAACCTGATCGTCAAGAATGCCGACGGTTCTTACGTGAAGGACAACCTGGGCCGCTTCGTCACCGGCGCCTTCTACCGCGTGCACACCACCAAGGTGATGGCCAACGGCGGCGGCACGGCCTGCACGCTGACCGACTCGACGGCGCAGATCGGCTGCCTGGCGCAGGCTGATCCGTGCAGCGTCGGCTATGCCGGCCGCGAAGCGACGGACCAGGCAGGCACGATCGCGTTGACCCTCAACGGGATCACGGACGATCAGTCGAACATCATCAAGATCGTCACCGCTCCCAGCGACCCGACGTTCTACCCGCTGTCGCGCAAGCTGTTCTTCAGCACGGTGGCCGGCTTCGGCGACCCGAATCTCGCCAGCGGCGAGCTCGAGCTGGCGAAGTGCATGAGCAACGGCGCGATCGTCAACCCGATCATCACCAGCCACGGCTTCATCGACGTCCCCGGCGGCATCTTCTGCCAGGACTTCGACGAGAGGACCTGCGTGGCCCCGGCGATGACCTTCGCCACGAACACAAACGCCTGCACGTCGAACCCGGCGGGCGTGGTTCCGAACATCTAGCGGCAAGTCAGCGCGCCGTCCGACGGCACTGGTTTAACGATCCCGAGAGGGTGCGTCCTGGTGAGGGACGCACCCTTTCGTTTTTTTGCAGCGCCACCGACGGTGACAGTTGCGTGACGGGCCGCGGGAAGTCCCACGAAAGAGTTTCCCAATCGTCACCTCGACCGGGTTCGCCGTCGGCATGATCGGCGCGCCCGAACACAGGGAGTCCGAAAACAATGTCGCGCATCCGATCGATGAAGATTCCGTTCGCGCTGACGCTGCTGGCTTTTGTACTGCTGCCAGTCGGCGCCGCGAACGCGCAGAAGACGCCCCCACAGCTTGCCGAGCAGGACGAGGCGCAGGCGATCCTGGACGCCATTCACGCGCAAGCGCGCGGTGACGAGCCGCCGCCCCCGCGACCAAAGCGCGTCTGGCCGAAGCACGAATCGGGCGAGCCAGCACCGTCGCGACCATCGCCACCCACGGCGATGGCCGAGCCAGATCTCTCGGCGGTGATCTTGCCGTACACCCCGGGCCCGCCACCACCGGACACCGCGCAAGTGCAGGCCCAGGCCGACCCCGCGCCGCCGTCCGAAGCGCCCACGCCGCCACCGCCCGCGGAACCTTCGTCGCCCGTCGAGCCGCCGCCACCGCCACCTGCGCCCGTCGAACCGCCACCACTGCCGGTCGCGCCACCGCCGGCCGCGCCGGCTGCCACGCCTCCCAGCGACGAGCCGCTGGCCGGCTTCAGCAATCAAACGGCGTTCCTGCGCTCGCCGGACAATCTTTTCATTCTGTTTCCCAGCGGCCGCGTGCAAGCCGACGGCTATTTCTTCAAGAGCGCGAACACTACGCCGTTCAACACGCTGCTGCTGCGCCGGGCCCGTTTTGAATTGACCGGCTGGGTGGGCACTTTCGTGTACTTCAGCATTGCCGGCGATTTCGCCTCGGGCGCACCGGCAGGCGCCGCGCCCATCGCGCAATCAAACCTGAACGCCACCGACGATTTCGTGGCCCTGGCGCCCTGGAAAGATCTGTTCATCCTGCAGGTCGGTCAGTTCGACGCGCCCTTCACCCTGGAGAACCGCACCTCGGACAAGTATCTCGACTTCATGGAAAAATCGATCCCGGTGCGCGCCTTCGGCATCCCGTCGGGCAAGGAAGTCGGGGCGATGGCCCACGGCACCAACCCGGATCGCAATTTCTATTATTCGCTGGGCGTGTTCGACGGCGACGGACAGAACTTTCGCAACGCCGACAATCAATTCGACTTCATCGGCCGGGCCTGGGTGGCGCCGCTTCCGGGCGGCGTCGACGAATTGAAGGCGGTGACCTTGGGCGCATCGTACTGGACCGGAGATCGCAACAACGCCTTGATCCTGGCCTCGCAAAGCACGCAGGCCGGATTCACGTTCTTGAAGCCGTCGTACACCTTCACGCAGGCCAGCGGCACCAAGACCCCGGTCGAATTGCACCAGATGGGCCGGCTGCAAGCGTGGGCGGCCGAGCTCAATGCGCCCGTCGCCCACAAATGGGGCGCGCGGTTCGAGTTCATCTGGAAGAGGCAGCCGCTGTCGGCGATGGACGTCACCAGCGCCACGGCGCCGGTGGTCCTGGGCGGCGCCACGTTGAAGGGCTCGGCGTTTTACGGCGAGCTGTGGCTGTGGGCGATCGGCGACGATCGCATCATCGGCGAGCCCGGGATGCAGATGCCTACGCGCCTAGGCAAGTTCGGCGTCAAGGCGCCGGTCAACGGACTGCAACTGGCCTTCAAAGTGGACTACCTGAACGAAACCATCAGCGAATCCTCCGACACCGCCGCCTTGATGACGAAGAGCCCGGTCACCGGCACCACCAAAGTCGATTCGTACGAGCTCGGCATCAACTACTGGCACTCGAAGCGATTCCGCCTGACGTTCAACTATCTGCTGAACCACTTCGGCGGCGACACCTCGACCATCACCAAGCTGAAAAGCCGCTTCGAGCAAGAGTATCTGTTCCGATTTGCCGTCGCGCTGTAGCCTTTGGCGCGGTGGCCAGAACCCCGAAGCAAAAAAGCGCCGACGGCGCGCCCCCGGCGGCGAAGGCCGACGACGCCGCGTTGCTGTCCGTCGACGGCCGCGAGGTGCGCGTCACCCATCCGGACAAGCCGTATTTTTCGCGCGAAGCGAAGCTGACCAAGCTGGAACTGGTTCAGTACTACCTGGCGGTGGCGCCGGGCGCGTTGCGCGGCATTCGCGATCGGCCGATCGTTTTGAAACGATTCGTCGACGGCGCCGAGGGGCAGCCGTTCTATCAAAAGCGCGCGCCCGACAAGCGGCCACCCTGGCTGCGCACGGTGACGCTGTCGTTCCCGTCTGGCCGCACCGCCGAGGAAGTGGTGGTCGACGATGCCGCGGGCCTGGCCTGGATCGTGAACCTCGGTTGCATCGAGCTACACCCGCACCCGGTGCGCGCCGGCGATCTGGAACACCCGGACGAGCTGCGCATCGATCTCGATCCTGGACCGGGCGTGGCCTGGGATGACGTGCGGCGCGTGGCGCTGGAAGTGAAAGCGCTGCTGGAAGAACTGGGCCTGCAAGGCTGGGCGAAGACCAGCGGGTCGCGCGGCATGCACGTCAACGCCCGCCTGCACCCGCGCTGGACCTTCACCGACGTGCGGCGGGCCGCGCTGGCATTTTCGCGCGAGATCGAAAGGCGGGCGCCTTCGCTGGCCACGTCGAAGTGGTGGAAGGAAGAGCGGCGCGGGGTTTTCCTGGACTACAACCAGAACGCCAAGGATCGCACCACCTGTTCGGCGTATTCGGTGCGGCCATTGCCCGACGCGCGGGTGTCGGCGCCGCTGCGCTGGGAAGAGGTGCCGGCGTGCGCGCCGGCGGACTTCACCGTGTTCACCATGCCGCAGCGGCTGGCGGCGCTCGGCGATCCGCACGCCGGGATGGACGACGCGGCCGGCTCGCTGGAGGCGCTGCTGGCGCTGGCGGCGCGCGACGAAGCGGCGGGGCTGGGCGATGCGCCCTGGCCGCCGCATTTTCGCAAGACCGAGGGTGAAGCGCCGCGCGTGGCTCCCTCGCGAGCCAGGTCGGCGGCCAAGTCGGCGGCGGCGTCACCGTCGGGCGCGCGCCGATCGAAGATGCCGCTTGTCACCGTGGCCAACTCGCCCGAGAAGACGGCGGCGCTGGCCGGCCTGGAACGCTGGAAGGCGCGGCATCCGGAGGCGGCGGCGCTGTTGGCGGTGGATGACGTGCTGGTGGATTCCATGCGCGGGCGATCGTCGACGTGGACGCGCGTCCGGGTGAACCTGCGCCACGTGCCCGAAGCGCAGCGACCGCCGGCCGAGCCGCCGGATCCCGACGACGATCCGACCCGCGAATGGCGGGCAAAATGGAAGGCGGCGAAAGCGAGCAGCAGCGACGGCGGCGGCGGCGGCGGCGGATCAACGGGCGAAGATGGCGGCTAGTTCCTGCGGCGGCACCACTTCCAGCTGGGCGAAGGTGCAGTCGCGCGGCGGCTTGTCGTCGCGCCAGCGGCGGAACTGGGCGGTGTGGCGAAAGCGGCTGCCTTGCATGTGGTCATAGGCGACCTGCACCACCAGCTCGGGGCGCAGCGGCTGCCATGAGAGATCTTTTCCCTGGCTCCAGCGGCTGCCCATCCCGGGGCGGCGCTGCGGTCCTTCGGATTCGTTCTGATAGGCGGCCCACTCGCGCCAGGGGTGAGAAACCAGCGCGTCTTGGCGATAGGGCGCCAGAAAATCCACCAGCTCGCGGCGCTTGACGGCGGTGAAGCTGGCGCACACGCCCACGTGCTGCAGCTGGCCGCCGTCATCGTCGTAAAGACCCAGCAGCAGCGATCCAATCGCCGTGCTGTCGCTGCCCTTGTGCCAGCGAAAGCCGGCCACCACGCAGTCGCAGTCGCGTTCGTGCTTCACCTTCAGCATCACGCGCTTGTCCGGCTCGTAGATGCCGGCGTCCGGTTTGGCCATCACGCCGTCCAGGCCGGCGCCCTCGAAACGGCGGAACCAATCGTCGGCAATCGAGCGATCGCGGGTGGCGGGCGTCAGGTGCAGAGGCGGCGCCGCGCCCGCCAGCATCGCCTGCAGCGCCGCGCGCCGTTCCCGAAACGGCGCCGGCCGCAGATCGCGCTCGCCGTCGCACAGCAGATCGAAGAACACCACCTGGGCCGGAATCTCCGCCGCCAGCTTCTTCGCCCGCGAGGCCGCCGGGTGCAGCCGCAGCTGCAGCGCCTCGAAGTCCAGCGCGCCGCCGCGGGCGATCACGATCTCGCCGTCCAGCACGCAGCGAGGCGGCAGCTGCGCACGCAGCGGCTCCAGCAGCTCGGGGAAGTAGCGAGCGAGCGGTTTTTCGTCGCGGCTTTGAATGAAGATCTCGTCGCCGTCACGAAAGATCAGCGTGCGAAAACCGTCCCACTTGGGTTCGAAGATCCACCCGTCGCCCGCCGGCAACGCGGCCGCCGCTTTCGACAGCATGGGCAGGACTGGTGGATTGACCGCCAGGTTCACAGCGGCATGGTACGGTAATCTGCGAGATGCTGCAGAGTCTTCACGCCGAGCTGCTGTTGCGGATCATTGTCGGGGCGGCGTTCGGCGCGCTGATTGGCTTCGAGCGCGACTTGCACGGCCGCCCCGCGGGCCTGCGCACGCACACCATCGTGGCCTTGGCGTCGTCGACCTTCATGGTGGTCTCGACCCGTTTTGTCTACTTCCAGCACTACGAGGCCGGTGATCTGGTCGTGGTCGATCCGTCGCGCATCGCGGCCTCCGTGGTGTCGGGGATCGGGTTTCTGGGAGCGGGCGCGATTTTGCAGACCGGCCTCACCATCCGCGGGCTGACCACCGCCGCCGGCTTGTGGTTGGTGGCGGCCATCGGCATGGCGGCCGGCGGCGGCATGTACGTCATCGCCGCGTTCGTCACCGCCGTCGGGCTGAGTGCTTTGACCCTGCTGCGCCGTTTCGAAGATCGCGGCGAGCCCATCGCCCGCCAGCGCGTCACCGTGCTGGTCGACGAGGCGCAGTCGTCGGTGGCCGCGGTGACGGAGGCGCTGACCAAAGCCGGCGCGATGTGGACGCAACAAGAATTCGAACGTCAGGCCGAAGGCGGCCAGGTGCGGGTGACGTTCGAGATCCGCACCGCCGCCCCCATCGCCGGCCACTTACTGGCCCGCACGCTGCAAGAATCGGCGGCCATCAAGCACATCAAGATCGAACGTCTGTGAGCCAGCATGGAAAACGGCAAGTCAGCGTTGGTCACCGGATCCACCAGCGGCATCGGCCTCGGCATCGCGCGGGCGCTGGCGGCGCGCGGCTGCAACGTCATGCTGAACGGCTTTGGACCACCCGATGAGATCGCCGCCCTGCGCGCCGAGCTGACCCGCGACCACGGCGTCACCGTCGGTTATTCGGCCGACGATCTGGCGCGGCCGACGGAGATCGCCGCGCTGATCGCCGAGACCACGCGAACCCTGGGCGGCCTGGACATCCTGGTGAACAACGCCGGCATCCAGCACGTGGCGCCAATCGAGGAATTCCCGCCCGACAAATGGGACGCCATCCTCGCCATCAACCTCAGCGCCGCCTTTCACACCATCCGCGCGGCGCTGCCGGCGATGAAGAAAAAAAACTGGGGCCGCATCATCAACATCGCCTCGGCGCACGGCGTGGTGGCGTCGCCTTTCAAGGCCGCCTACGTCGCCGCCAAGCACGGCGTGGTGGGCCTGACCAAGACCGTGGCGCTGGAGACCGCAGGCCAAGGGATCACCTGCAACGCCGTCTGTCCGGGTTATGTGCTGACGCCGCTGGTGGAAAAACAGATCGACGATCAGGCCAGGGTCCACCGGATTCCACGCGAAGAGGTCATCGCCAAGGTCATCCTTGAACGGCAGCCCAGCCGCCAATTCGTGCGCGTCGAAGAAGTCGCCGCCCTGACCGTCTTCCTGTGCTCCGACGATGCCGCGTCGATCACCGGTAGCGTGCAGAGCATCGACGGTGGCTGGACGGCGCAGTGAGGATCAGGCGGCGGGCAGTCCGGTCCGCTGGAAACGTCGCGCCGGAAGCCCGACGCCGTCCGGAAAGACGTTGCTGTTTCGTAATGCGGAGGGAACCATCTTCCGCGTCCGTCCCGCCGGGCGACAAGCGGCGCTGAAAGGCTGGACGAAGCTCCCCGGCTCGTAGAAGCATTCTCCGTTCGCGGCAGCTGGCCTAGACCGCAATCACGTTGACGCGAAATCGAGGTGAATCGGTAACGTAACCGAGGCTGCACGCGCGGCTTGGATGTGGCGACAAATTGGACGGCCTCGGCCGCTTGGCGGCTTCCTGCCCGCGGAAGGCCTCTGTCTACGCCACCTCTCCCATCAAGGCTTTCGTCGCCGCATGGCATCCGTTGGGCCTTCGAACCGGGAAGCCGGTCGGATGCCATGCGGCGACGAAAGCAGCCAAGCGGCCCACCACGCCGAATTTGTCGCGCCGTCCAAGCCGCGCGTCCAGCCTCGGTTACCGCTCGTCCCGTGTCGCCTCCGAGATCGGGTCAATTCGATAGCGGTCTAGGCTCCGCGCCGTCGAATCATTTTCCTCTGGCCGGCATCCCGTGCGTGCGCACATTCCGCGCGGGAGATAAAAAAATGAAAGCCGTTGTCCTGCCCGAGTACGGAGAAGCCAATCGCCTGGAGGTCCGTGATCTCCCGGAGCCCACGCCCGGTCCCAACGAGATCAAGGTGCGCGTGGCGGCGGCGGGCATCAACCCGATTGATTGGAAGCTGCGCAGTGGCGCCTTCAAAGCATACCGGCCGCTGACCTTTCCGGCCGTCCTGGGACGGGACGTCTCGGGTGAAGTGGTCGCCGTCGGGCCGGGCGTGATCGCGTTCAAGGTGGGAACGCGGGTGCTGGGATTTGTCGACCACGGCTATGCCGCGTTCGTGGTGGCGCCCGTCGATGCCTGGGCCGAGGTCCCGGCAGGTCTGGAGCTGATCGACGCGGCGGCGCTGCCGCTGGTGTCGTTGACCGGGGCGCAGCTGGTCGAGGCCGCCGGTATCCGCGAAGGTGATGCGGTGCTGGTGACCGGCGCGACCGGCGCCGTCGGGCGGGTCGCGGTGTTCATCGCCAGGTCACGCGGCGCGAAGGTGTTCGCCGGCGTGCGCCGCAACCACAAGGCCGACGCCGCCACGCTGGGCGCCGACGTCGTGGTGGCGCTGGACGACGAGCAGGAAATCGCCAAGCTGCCGCCCCTCGATGCGCTGGCCGACACCGTCGGTGGGGCCACCACGCAACAACTGCTGGGCAAGCTGAAGGCGGGCGGCCGCATCGGCAGCGTGGTGGGCGAACCGGCCGGCGCCAAGGAGCGCGGCTTTGCCGTACAGGCCTTCTCGACCCATCGCGATCCGAAACGTCTGGCCGAACTGGCTGCCAGCGCTGCCGCCGGCAAGCTGATCGTTCCCCTCGCGAAGCGCTTTCCGTTTTCGCAAGCCGGCGCCGCCCACGCCCTCGCCGAAAAAGGCGGCGTCGGCAAAGTGCTGCTGCTGCCCGACCGATAGGGCCGCCGCGTTCCAGTGTTCGGCAGAAAGCCCCATGGTGGCCGCGACGATTTGCCCGATCTGGTAGCCCACAGAAAAGCCGGGACCGGCCGGGCTAGCGCTATCGGGTGGCGACCTTACATTCCTTGCATGCGGTTGGATGGGATGTTGATGGTGGGATTGGGGTTGGCCGCTCTGGTGGGCTGTTCGCAGCCACCGACGACTGGCGTGGCTTTGCAAGCGCGCGTGGGGACCACACCCTTCGACGAACTGCGATTTGGTGTGTCAGGGCCACCGTCGGTGGATTCATTTCAGCCGTCGCCGACCATCGTGGATCCCGATACGGCGGGTCGCCTGCGAGGACCGTTCGCCGCAGGTCAGCCCGAGCTGATCTTCGATTTGCCCGACGAGCTGGCCGATCAAAAGGTCCTTTGCGACATCGTCGCCTTGTCGAACGGCATCGTCACCGCGCGCGGAGACCGCATCATTGTGGTTGAAGGTGGCGCCATCACGGCCGTGAATGTCTTTCTGTCGCCCAATGTAACGGCCGATGGGCCAGCCGACCAGGCGCCGCCGCCGACATCTGTTCCCGGGCAGGTGATGGGCGAAGCGCCCATTCCTTAGCGCGACCGGATCGCGACACGGACGTCGCAGTCCAGAGCGGCGCAACGCGGTTACCGGCACAAAACAGCTTGTTTCAGCGTTTCTGGCTGGAACGTCAGTTGCAAAACGCCCTGGCGATGAAACTGCATCGGGCGTTTTTGACAACCGTGCTGGTGGCGCAACTCGGGACCGCGGGGTGCTCCAATAGCGCCAGCGCGGACAGCCCCGGCGGTGCCCCAGGACCGAGTGGCGGGGGAACCGCGACGGGCTCCGGCGGGGCGACCGGCTCCGGCGGACCTTCCGGCGAAGGCGGGAACAGTGCGGGCAGCGGCGGAGCCACCGCCCTGCCCCCGGAAACAGAACGAGAAAGCAGCTATGAGGTCCCCGTCGCCACCGGACGTTTCGTGTGGATCGCCAACCCGACCAGCGGCCGCGTCGCCTATGTCGACGCCACCACGCTGGACGTTCACACCGTCGAGGCCGGCAACGCACCGACGTATCTGGCGCCGATTCCCAGCGCCACCGACGACGCGGTCATCGTCCTCAACGTGCTGTCCGACGACGCGACGGTCCTGCGCGCGCACGGCGCGACGCTGTCCAATCAGACCATCAAGGGATTGGCGCACGGCGCGAATGCCTGGGTCGTGTCGGCGGACGGACAGTGGGCGATTGCCTGGACCGACGCCACCCGGGTCGCGCAGGCCGCGCCGACGCAAGGGTTTCAAGACATCAGCATCCTGAACCTCGCCACCACCGACGCCACCAAGATGAAGACCGTCGTCGCCGTCGGCTATCGCCCGGCGGTGGTGGCCTTCGCCGCCGACGGCAAACGGGCCTTCGCCGTCACCGAGGACGGGATCTCGATCGTGGATCTGACGGCCGCCGCCGGTCCGACGGTCGCCCGCAACACCGCGTTGACGGACGATCCCACGCTGGACGCGGACACCCGCGATGTCTCCATCACGCCGGACGGCCGCCTGGCGATCATTCGCCGTGAAGGCAGCAGCGCGCTGGGGATCGTCGATCTGACCAGCGGCGCGCTCACCTCGCTGGATCTCGGCGGCGCGATCACCGACGTGGATCTCACCGCCAGCGGCGATCGCGCGGTGGCGGTGGTGCGCGAGCTGTCGGCGGTGGTGATCGTTCCCCTGACCGCCGGCGCGCCGACCGCCGATACGCTGACCCGCATCGACATCCCAGGCGAAACCATCGGCTCGGTGGTGCTGGCGTCGAACGGAAAGGTGGCGGTGCTCTATTCCAACGCGACCATCGCCGAACGTCTGACGGTGCTGTCGCTGGATGCGACACCCGACTATCACGTGGTCAAGCTGCACGGCCCGGTGCTGTCGGTGTTTCCCACGCCCGACGGGCAGAACGCTGTCGTCATCCACCGCGCGGTGCCATCGACGCCGACCAACGTCGATGCCGGCGCGTCTGCCGACGGAGGCGGGCACGCCGACGCTGGCGCACCGACGCCACCACCCGAGCCGACGGCCGCGCCGGCGTTCAGCCTGGTCCCGCTCACCGGCAACCTGCCGGCCCGGCTGCAAGACACCGGGACGCCGCCCACGGCGGTGGCCATCGCACCGGCGTCGAACCGCGCGCTGGTCACCGTGCTGGACAGCGTGCACCAGACCTACGGCGTTTACCTGGGCAGTTTCCCGTCGCTGGCGGTGACGCTGTTCCCGCTGGCCAGCCCGCCCATCTCGGTGGGCGTGGTGGCGGGCGCGTCGCGCGGCTTCGTGGCGCAACAACATCCGGAGGGCCGCATCACCTTCGTTGGTCTGGACAGCGGCGACGCGCGCACGCTGACCGGTTTCGAGTTGGGCGCGCGCGTCGTCGATTGGAGTCAGCCATGAATGGATTCGCCGCAACCGCGGTCGTCATTGTCATTGCCGCCGTCGGCTGTGGCGGCCGATCGCAGACCTGGTCAACACCGCCAGAATTGCCCGTCGTCAGCTACGGCCTCAGCGGTTCGGTGGCCATCCTGGATCGCCCGGCCGATCGCCTGGTGATGTTGACCGCCGGCCCCGACCAGATGCTGGCCGAAAGTGCGGTTCCGGTCGGACGCGACATCGTCAACGCGGTCGCCTTGCCCGACGGCAGCAAGCTGCTGGTGCTGTCCGCCGGCCATCGCGCGACGCTGGGCGATTCGCAGCCGGATCAATCGCCGTCGCTGACTGTCATCGATGGATCGTTGAATCCGCCCACGCCCCAGCGCGCCACCCAGCTTGATCTCGGCGCCGTCTTGACCGATCCGCTGTCGGGCCTGGCGGTCGATCCGGACGGTCACTGGGCGGTGCTGTACGCCGGGACGGGGATGCCAGGGGCGTTCGTGGAGAATCCCAACGAGCTGGTGATCGTCGATCTCACCCGGCCCATCGGCATGGACAATCCCGTTGCGCACACGCTGCAAAGTTTCGGCGGGCGTCCGGTTCGCCTGACCTTCACGCCCGCCCTCAATTTGCCGCCCGGACTGCGGCACCTCCTGGTGATCGAAACCGATCAGGACGTCTCCTTGCTTCAGCTCGAGAACCCGGCCACGCCCGAGATCACCGTGCCGCTGACCGGCGGCACCGACACCCGCAGCTTGCAGCCGGCCGGGATCGTGGTCGACGACGGCGATCCGGCCAGCAACGACGACGCGCGTATCGGCATCCGTTTGCAAAACGATCGCAGCGTGATCACCTTGCAGTTGCAGGCGGCCACCGGCGGCAACGGTTTCAAACCGACCGTCAACCTGACCGACGTGGGCGGCATCCCCAGCGACATCGCCTTCGTCCGCACCGACGGCGGCTTGCGGCTGGCGGCGCTGGTTCCCGGCACCAGCAGCGCGGTGCTGGTCGATCCGTTGACCAGCCT
Organism: Polyangia bacterium; assembly: GCA_036493295.1. Classification (GTDB taxonomy): domain Bacteria; phylum Myxococcota_A; class Polyangia; order Fen-1088; family Fen-1088; genus DATKEU01. The sequence continues at coordinate 15,972 of DASXQB010000066.1, forward strand.
GACCACGTCCGTTGCCTTGCCTGCCGCGTACACCCGGATGTCGCTGGTGACAAACGTCGTCAGCAGCAACGGCGCCGCGGCGACGACGCCCTCCGGGTTCGACGTGGCGCTGTTGTGGAACGCCAGCGGTGCAAACAATGGCGTGGCCTTCTGGTCGCTGGGGCAGACGGCCGGCCAACCCTATCGCAGCATCGAGACGGTGGCGCTGGCCACCGCTGTCGACGCCGTCCTTGACGTCCCGGCGCCCCACCAGAGCCTGAAGGTGTTGCAAGCGCTCCAGAACGCGTTTTACGTCCTGGATCTGCAGACGCGCACGGCGGCGCCGTTGCTGACGTCCGATCCGAACCTGGCGATGGTGGTGTCGGCCACCGGCCAGCGGGTCTGGACCTTCGTTCCTGGCGGCGTGGGGATCGCCGCCACCGATCTGGCGACGAAGCACCCGCGATCGCTGCTGGTCGATCGCCCGGTCAGCGCTGTGCACGAGATCGCACGCGGCGACGGCGGAAGGGCCTTGATCGCCATTCACGGTCAGGGCGGCATCGGCGCGACGGTGTTCGACGCCGTCACGGAAGACGACCAAACCCGCCGCCTGTTCGGCGGCCTGCTGACGGAGGGCGACTATGACGACCAACAATAACAACCGCCAGAATCGGTCGCTCGGCGGAGCGGACGGGAGCACGCGCATGATCGCCGGATTGATCGCGCTTTTGATCGCAGCGGTGGCTGGTGAGGCGCAGGCCGACGAATTGACGGCCACCGCCCCGACGGCAGCGATGGGCGGCTGGCAGGGCAGCGCGGGCGTGCGCACGTCGTTGATCAAAGATCGCGGGTTCGATCCGTTCGCCACCACGGACGCCCTGCCTCAACTGTCGGTGTCGGTGGCGCGGGTTCTGGTTCGCGGCCGGCGAGCGGCGCTGACGGTGGGACTGGGCGCCGACACCGGGACCAGCGACGCCACCGCTCGCGGCGCGCAGGCGCACCTTCGGGTGGTGCGCGCGTCCGTGCCGCTCGAGCTGCGCTATCAAGCGGCGGAGCGGGTCTACGTGTTTGGTCGCGCCGCTCCCGGGGTGCTGAACGTCGCCGCCCGTCTGACCGACCCGTCGGCGCCCGCGCCCTTGTCGGCTGACTTCAACGCCTTGTCGCTCGACGGCAGCGTGGGCATCGCCGCGCGCGTGACGCCGGCATTCAGCCGCTTCGGTTTGTGGGTGCAAGGCGACGGCGGCTATGGGTGGACACCCAGTCACGACCTGGTGCTGGCGCCAGATCTAACCGGCGCCGACAAAAGCAAAGCCGGCGCGCTGACATTTTCCCCGCTGGCCGCACGCGGCGCGTTCTTCCGCCTGGCCCTGGCGGTCAGCTACTAGAACACTTTGTGGCGGCCGCCGGCCCAGCGTGGGCGGGTCCTGTCGCTGCGCTTAGCATTCGTCACATTTTCGTAGGCGAGCCCGTTACGCGCGGGCGAAGGTGGGCCACCGATGGGAGGGTGGCTTTCGCGCGTTTGCGCTCCGCGGACGAGGAGCGCTCTTTAACGGATCCCCAAAAGGGCGCTCCGCGGACGCGCGGGCAGGAACCCAAAAAGGCGGTCAGAGTTGGGGACAGGCTATCGGGCTCGCTCTAAGTAGCGGCGCGCTCAGGCCAGGATCGCGGCCGCGTCGGAGACGTAACCGCGGCCGTCGCCGACCTTGGTCAAGCCGTACGACTTGCCGATGGCGCTGTAGAACTCGATCGCCTTGATGCGATCGTTGCTGTTCAAACCCATCTTGAATCGTCCGTCGCCGCCGGCCACACCGTGAAACATGCGAGTGACGTCGTGGTTGGTGCCGACCTCGCTGCCCACCAGCACCAGCGTGTTGTCCAGGACCGTCTTGCCATTCGGCCCCAGGAAGTCCTTCGAATCCATCTTGGTCAGGACCTGGGCGATGTTGTTGTGCAGGAAGAAGTTGTGGCCGGTGGCGATCTTGACGATGCCGGCGTTCTTCGGATCCCACATGTGATAGTTGGCGTGGGGATTTCCGTTGAACATGAAGGTCGCGTCGTCGGGATTGGGCGACGGTCCGGTGAAATAGGTGTGGCCGCCGCCTGAGTCAAACGACAGGTTGCCGAAGCGGAAATAGTCCGCCTCCAGGCCGGCGACGAACAGGTCAGCCATGATCTGATAGGCGGTCTGAAAATCGCTGGCGCTGACCCGATAGACGTTGGCCGGATCGCCGCAGCTGGCGCCGTCGATCTTGTACTTCAAATCGGGCGGCATCGGCCGGGTCACGTTGATCGTCTTCGGCATGATCCCCGGGCCGCCGTAGACCGCCTGTTCCAGCTGGCGCACGCGATCGAGGTGATTCTTCAGGACCGAGATGTCCCGGGCCGGCAGCGGGGAACCCGCTTGCGTGTACTTCTGATAGGCGGGGATCAGATAGTCGATGATCGACCGCGAGGCGCGCGCCTTCGGATCTTGCATCACGGCCGGCGGCATCGAGCCGAAGACCTTGTCGAACATGTCGACCGGCGAGGCCAGATCTTCAAAGTCGGCGGCGTTCTTGCCCTGGTTGTCGTAGATGCGTTGATACTGGTAATTGATGCCGCGACGAAAATAGATCCCGCAGTCCATCACCTTGAACAACGTCGGCGACCCCTGCGGGTACTGCTGGTTCATGATCGCCCACTGCAGCGATGGCCCTTGCGGGATGACGTTGAACCCGGTGGTGATCTGGGTGCGAAAGCCGCTGAAGAGATAGGGCTGGCCGTAGTGGTGCTGCGCCACCACCGGCTGATCGGCGGCGGCGGTCATGTCGATGTTGGTGAAGATCGACAGCTTGCCGGCGTCGATCAGCGGCTTGTAATAACGGATGGTGCCGGTGATGCCGCGGTCAAGCAGGATGTCCGGGGTGCCCAGGCCGTGCATCAGGCTGACCACGCTGGCCGGGGCATCCGGCGCCGCGCCGAACACGCTGGTCTCCGTCATGCAATCCAGAAAAGGCAGCCCGATGGCGATGGCGCCGCCTTTGAGGAGCGTCCGCCGGTTGAGAACGTGACGATATTTCATGGCTGCATTCCTATCGAGTGGTGAAGACGGACTGCTGGATCAGCGCCTTGATCAACGAACGGAACGTCACGGCCGGCGTCTGCTTCTTCGCCGCCGCCAGCACGGTGTCCACCAGATCGGCGGGATACTCGGTGTGTTGCAGGCCGTAACGAATCAACTGATCGGTCACACAGCGCTGGAACTGCGTGCTGCCGGCCAGCTGAGGCAGGAAATCGGCGTATCCCTTGAACGCGATCATTCCCAGGCCGGTAAGAATCGGTCCGTTGTCTTTCAACGTCGGATCGGTCTTGAAGAGACCGTCACCGCCCCATTTGTTGAACGGGAACGAATACGATTCGAACTGCGAGTGGCAGCCCTGGCAGCGCGGATCGGCCACCCGCGCCTCGCCGATGTCTCGCTCGGTCGGATTCGGCGGCAGCTTGGCGCTGAGATCGGTCTGCTGAATGCCCGCCGGGGGCGGAGGCGTCGGCGGCACGCACATGATCTGATTGGAGATGAAGATGCCGCGGTTGACGGTCGAACCGATGATCTCGTTGCTCATCGCCATCAACGTCGCCGGGTGGGTCAAAAGGCCCATGAACGGAAAGGTCGCGCTGGGCTGCGTGGTGGCCGCCGTCGACGGCTGGCCGCTGATCCACGTCGCCGTCGCCTGGTTGGTGACGAACGTATTCAAGGTGAGAATCGCGGCGATGGGCTGGTCCTGATCGACCAGCGCCGCGAACGAATCCACCGCCGAGCTCATGAGCTGCTTTACCGTGGCCGCATCGGTGGTCACGTTGCGCGTGGTGGCCCGATGCAGATCCAGGTAGTCGTAGCCAAAGGCGCCGGCGAACTGAGTGACGTTCTTGGCCAGCAGCCGATCGATCTGCGCGCCCAGATTGGCGGGGGTGTGCAGCGTCTGCGCTTTCGCCGCCGCGTACAGCTGATCATCCGGCGGCCCGTTGCTGACGAAATAAGAAAGGCGCGCCGCCAGCTGATAGTCGTTCAGCATGTCGTCGGCGAACAGATAGAGAAACTCCGGCGCCTGCAGGGTGGCGCGCACCAGCAGCTTGACCGTGTCGGTGTACGAAAGCATCGCAGCCGTGCTGGCGTCGAGGATCGGTTGGAACGCCGTCACGTCGGCGTCGGTGGCCGGCCGCCTGAAGGCCGCCTCGACAAAGCTGCGCAGGAAGGTGCTGACGCAGCTTGCTTGCGAGCACGCGCCCCAGCGCATCTGGAACCCCGGCCAGTCGGTGACGTGATCGACGATGTAACTGGCGGCGCTGTCGTAGGCTTCGATCAGATCAAACGGTTGATCCTGGGCGTAGCCGGTGTTGGTGAAGGCGCCGTGCCGATCTTGTTCGGGCAAAAGCGCGTCGGCGCCCATCACCGCGGCGTCGCCCACCAGCACGGCCGCCGATTGAATGAACTGCGCGTTGGTCAAACGCGAGATGGCTTTGTCGGGGGCGTTTTGAATGGCCACGGTGCCGATGCCGCCGTTGCTGGCCGGCCCACTGCCGCCGGTACCGTCGCTGCCGCTGGTGCCGGCGCCGCCGCCGGTGGAACCGGGGCCCGGGTGCGACCCGACCTCGCCGGTGCAGTTGACCAGCAAAAGCAACGGGGCCAGCGCACCGATGAAACTGAGACGACGCGGTCTGCAAGCGCTCATTGGCATGTATCCTTGGCGCGTGGTGAACGGCAAGACGCTTCGGGCGGGCGTGTTCGGCCATCCGGCTCCCACCAACGCCGCCCGGGCTCACGCTCAAGGTGCAATTGCAGCAAACGCGAAGCCAGCAACGAAAGCCCGGATTTCTGGCGATGCCACCAGCCGAGCCGACAGCTCCTGATGACACCTGTCAGCCGGGCCTTACAAAGCCCGGCTTATTTTCCGATCGGAATGTCGAAGTGGAATACGTCTTCGCGCGTTCCCAGCGATTCGTAAAGGCGAATGGCCGGCCCATCGCCGACGTCGGCCTGCACGAAAATGACGTATGCGCCACGCTCCTTGGCAATCCGTCCCAGCTCGCTGATGAGGCCGGTGGCCACGCCCTTGCGGCGATGACCTTCCCGCACCGCCAGGTCGTAGATGTAGATCTCGCTCCGCGCCTGCTCGAATTTTTCCAGTTCGTACGCCACCAGGCCGCCCACGACGTCATGGCCGTTGAGGGCCGCCAAGGCGATGAAGTGCGATTTGCCCAGCAGCGCCGTCAAATACGCGTCATTTGGCACCGCCCCCTGGTACGTCGCGGGCTCGGCAAAAGCCTCGCCAAACACGGCCAGAAGCTGCTTGAGAACCGGTAGGTCGGAAGCCGAGACCTGCTTGTACGCAAATGCCATGGTGCCCCGTATTTTTAGAAGGTATTCGTCGCCTTGAAACGTATCTTCCAGAGCAACGCTCGGGAGATTACGAAAATGTTATCTGGCCTCAGAAGAATTGTTTCGACCTGTCCAAGGTTTTCTTTCTTGCCGGCCTTTTCGCTGGCCGGTTTGTTTTGTCTGACCGTCGGTTGTTCGAACAGCGCCGGCACGGGCGGCTCCGGCGGGTCCAGCGGCAGCGGTGGCTCGGGCGGCCACGCATCGGGTGGCAGTTCGGGCGGCAACTCGTCAGGCGGTAGCAACGGCAGCGGCGGCCAGTCCTCGCAAGGTGGCAGCGGCGGCTCAGGGCCGATCGGCAGCGGGGGCAGTGGCGGTTCTTCCGTCGCAGACGCCGGCTCGGGTGGCGCAGATGCGGGAAACCCCGATGTCGCCGCGGGGGAAACCGGTCCGTCTGACGGCGGAGGTAACAGCGGCCTGGGCGGGATGGTCAGCGCGCTGGGCACCATCACCGGGTCGCCGGCGATCGCGCAGCTTCTCGCGCTGACCAAGGACTGCACGGCGACGAACAAGATCGCCAGCGATACGGGCTTGTTCGCCTCCGACAACGGCATGGTGTCCCACGTCTGCGCCTTGAAAGGAGGACCGGGCAACGTCGGCGGCGCCGTCTATTACACCGCGGACATGGACATCGACTGCGACGGCCTGACGACCACACATTGTCCCGGCACCGGCGCGGACAAGGATCCCGCTTATGACGACACGACGTCGTTCCACGGCCCGCACAGCGGTACGAACGCCAAGGGCCAGGCGCTGGCCTCCGAGAACACGCCTTACGTCGTCATTCCGGAAGAGGTTGTCTATCCCGGCGTCGATCAGAACAACGGCGGCAACATCGTGGCGGTCATCTACAAGGACCAGATCGAGTTCGCCGTCTTCGGCGACCAGATAGCGTACCAGCCTGGCGACAAATCGGAACCGATCGGCGAAGCCTCGGTGCGAACCGCAAACGGATTGGGCATCCCGCCCAGCCCGGCCAGCGGCGGCGTCGGTTCGGGCGTCACGTACATCGTCTTCGCCGGCGCCGGCTCGCAACCGGCCGACATGGAGAACATTCCAGAGATTCAAAGCCTGGGCGCGCAGCTGACCGAGAGCCTGCTCAAGAACAATCCCTGAACGATCGCGGCGATCGGGAACGGCTCAACACCGCAATTCGCAGCGGTGTGAGTCCGGGTCTCTATTGATCGATTGAGCCGGCGCGGGTCTACTGGAGTGAAGAACCCCTTCACGGAAGATGCTTGCCTGGTGCGACGATTGTCCGCCGGCCGCGTCAGGAGATGCGATGCGAAACGCCAGTAACAGAATCAGTTTGTGCTTTGTCCTGGTCGCGGTGGCGGCCTGCAGTTCGTCGCCAGCGGGCAACTCGACCGGCAGTGGCGGCGCGATGGGCAGCGGTGGCAGCAGCGGGAGCGGGAGCGGCGGGACCACTGGCAGCGGCGGCAGCACCAACCAAGGCACTGGTGGCAGCGCGACCGGCGGGGTCAGCGGCGGCACCGGCGGCGCGCCAGCGACGGACGCCAGCATGGATACGCCCAGCGGCACCGACGCCACGATCACCGACGGCAACGCCGGCGAAACCGGCGCGCACACGCCGATGCCCAGCGCCGGTTGTGGCAAGGCCAACCCGAACATGCCCAAGCGCACGATCATGACCGGCGGGATGACGGCCACCTACTACGTCAACCTGCCGGCCAACTACGACATCAACAAGCCGATGCCGCTAGGCTTTGGCTTTCACGGCTTCAACAATCAGGCGTGTCTGCCGGGCGTGTCGGGAGGGGGCGAGTGCCAGGGCTTCCCACAGCTGCCCGCCATCACGGTCTACATGAAATCGATCACCGCGGGCTGGGAAGGCCAGCCGCAACCGCTGGGGGAGAACCTTCAGTACTATCACGACGTCCTGGCCGTCATGAAGAACGAGTACTGCGTCGATCAGGCGCGCATCTTCATCGCCGGCGTCAGCTCGGGCGGCCAGTTCATCGAGCACATCGCCTGCCTGGACGGCGATACGCTGTGGCAGGTGACGGCGGTGTCCGCGTACATCGACGGGGCTATCGTCGACACCAACTGCAAGGGGACGCCGCCCGTGCTGGTCACGCAGGGGGCGACCGAGACCGGCGGCGTCGACGTCACCACGCCGACCATGTTCGCCAAGCGCAACGGCTGCTCGGCGACGCCGCCCGCGATGTACATGCAGAATCTGGCCGACATGAAGGCCGCGTTCAACATGGGCAAGGAAGACCACCGCTGCATGGACTGGGACGGCTGCACGAAGAACCCCGTGCGCTACTGCATTTCGTCGCAGATGACGTTCGGCGGGCTGACCCACGGCTGGCCCAAGGTGGGCGGCATGTTGATCAGCGACTTCCAGAACACGCTGCCCAAGTAGTAGCGAGAGCAAGTAGCAAGACCCGTCTCAACAAAAGAAACGCGGCCCTGCCGACCCGGCAGCGCCGCGTTTCTTTTGTTGTCGCCACGTCCTTGTGCGTTTGCACACTGGAGAACGATCGGGAATTGCGATATTGCGATGGCCGGTCGTCGTCCCACCTTCCCCCAAAACGAGGACAATTCTCCATGCGCAGCAGCCTTTGTTCGTTCGTCGTCAGCGCGGCCTTGATCCTGAACGGCGCAACCAGTGTCTGGGCTCAGACGGCGCCTCCACCCGCTTATCCGCCGCCGCCTGCCGGCGCCCCACCCGCTTACGCGCCGCCCGTCGGTTACGTCGCACAGCCAGGCTATCCACCACCCGGCCAACCGTATGCGCCGCCGCCGGGCTATGCGCCGCCGCCAGGTTACGCGCCGGCACCGATGCCGCCTCCGCCGCCGCCGGTGGCCAAACGCAGCGGCTTTCTGGCGTTGGTGTTCCTGGGCGTGCATTCGTTTCGCGGCAACACGGGCAACAATCTCGACGCGGGCCTGCGAACGGGCGCCATCCTGGGCGGGCGTTTGAACAGTCACCTCTCGCTGAACGGCGAGCTGACCCTCGACGTGCTCAACCCCACCAACGTTCCGCAGGGCACTTCCGTCACTGCGGCCGAGGTGGATATCACGCTCAGTCCGCTGCTGCACATTCCTCTGAGCGAGAAGGTCGAACTGGTGGTGGGACCCAAGCTGGGTATTTGGGCCGGCTCGGCGTCGGCCACGGCAGACGGGATAGAGAACACCAGCTCGGCCCACGGTCTGGCGGCGGGCGTGAACCTGGGAGTCTTCGGGGCGGTGTCGCGGTCGGTGTCGATCGGGGCCTTGGTCAGCTTTGTCCTGCGTAGCGTGAGCGAGGTTTGTGAAACGGCGTCCGGCGAGTCCGAATCGTGCAGCAGCGACAACCTGCCCGACGCCGACAAGGTCCTGTCTTTCGCCGCCGGCGCGCTGTTCTAGCGGAACCTCCTTGTTGAGGGCGTCGCGGTCACGAAGGTAGAGTGCCGTGCTCGATCGGGTCAGGCGGCGTTTTCAAACCATTGGAGGATTCAATGAAGACGAAAGCGAAGATCACTTTCGGCATGATCGCGACCGTCGCGCTTGTTCCGGGCTTGGCCAGCGGCCAGGCCCTGCTAAGCGAGCGCACCATTTCTCTGAACGCCGCCATGGAAATGGCCACCGCCAGCCTGGAGCGTTGTCGCGCCGACGGTTACAAGGTGACGGTAACGGTGCTGAATCGACATGCCCGCACCGCGGTGGTGCTCAGCGATGACGGGGCGAACCCGCACACCGTCGAGAACAGCATGCGCAAGGCATACACCGCCTTTACCACCCGCGCCCCGTCGGTGGAGATGGGCAAGCGGCCCCCAGCCTTGCAAACCGGGTTGCTGCTGCTGGACAAGCTCACCGTCATCGAAGGTGGGCTGCCCATTTTCGCCGGCAAAGAACTGGTCGGTTCAATCGGTATCTCGGGCGCCCCCGGAGGAGACAAGGACGCCGCGTGCGCCAAGGTCGGCCTCGACAAGCTTGCCAAGAAACTGGCCGAGTGATCGCGCGATCAGTTCCGGATCGATAGCTTGCACGACGGGAGGACATCGCCCGGGCAGCCGCATTAGGAAGAACACAGGGCGTGGCTGACTTTCGGCGGCTTAAGTCACAATGCCGTTCACTTAAAGACGAGCCCAACAACGCCAGGCGCTCTGGCGCGTGCCAACCGGCTACCGCGCGGCGAGAAGGCAAGAGCTCGAACACCGGCAACCGCCGCTTGCTTGGCGCTCCGCGGACGCGCGGGCACGGAACCTGCCAACAGGTTGTCGGGCTCGGTCTTAAGTGAACGGCATCGGCTCTCATAGCGCGACACAAATCAAGCCGTTGATACAGGCGCTGAGAATCACGCACGTTCGCTGAGCGTCACCCCCGCGCACCTGGCAACAGCAGGTCCCCGCTGACGGACAGAGCGTATCGACACAACGAGCGTCGCGATCGCTCGCCTGACTGCAGACGCTGGTGGTGCATTTGTCGAATTGCTTGCCGCATATTTCGGCCACCGTCGGCAGGGACGGAACCGAACAGGTGCCCGACAGGCACGTCATCTCCAGCACCGCCGGAGCGCCCATGTATGACGGGGCGCACGACGTCCCGCATTTCATTCGCTCACGGTTGCGATCCGCTGCACACACACCGTCGGGCTGTCCGGTATTGGCCATCAGACAAGAGTTGCAACGCAATGTTTGATCGATTTCGCATCCCGTGTCGCAGCACACGCTATCTATGCAGTTGCCGCTGCGACAGTTACCGCCCACCCGACAGGCACGACCATTCTTGAGATTGGTCACCGGATCAATCGGCGTCGTGTCGATCGCTAAATCGATCGGCGCGTCGACCGCTTTCACGGTGA
>DASXQB010000067.1:0-6467 GCA_036493295.1 Polyangia bacterium
CCACCATCGACCATCGATCAACGCCATGGCCGAGATTCACCTGGCGATCCAGGACTGGGTGGCGCTGCTGCTGGACAAGCGCACGCTGCTGGCCACCGCCGACGGCGAAGAGAAGGTTCGCCTGTCCGAAGAGATTGGCGATCTTTACGCCGAAAAGCTGCACAACCCGGGCAAGGCCATCGCCGCCTATCAATCGGTGCTGGCGCTGTCCCCACAGCGCCGCCACGCCCTGCACAAGATTCTCGAGCTTTACACCGCCGGCAAGCAGTGGCCGCGCGCCGCCGAAACTTTGCTGCGCCTGGCCGAGCATGAAGATCAGCCAGCGGTGCGGGCGAAGTATCTGTACGCCGGAGCGGTGATCCAGCGCGACGAGATGAACGATCGGGCGCAGGCGCTGGGTCTTTTGAACCGCGCGCTGGACGAAGCGCCGGAGCTCAGCAAGGCCTTCGACGCCATCGAGCGCATCACCAGCGAGATCGGCGACTGGAAAGAATTGGCCCGCAGCTACCGCCGCATGATCAAGCGCCTGCCGCCCGACGGCCACGACGAGTTTCGCCTGCGCCTGTGGAATGGCCTGGGCGAGGTGGCGCTGCAGCGCCTGGGCGATCGCGACCTCGGCACCACGGCGCTGGAGGTGGCCAGCACGCTGGATCCCGACAACCTGAAACGCCACGAGCTTCTGGCCGAGCTGTACGTGCAGGCCGGCCCCGCGCAAGTGGACAAGGCAATCACCCACAACCAGCGCCTGGTGGCGATGAACCCGGATCGTTTGAGCACCTATCGTGCGCTGGCTCGGCTTTACGCCGACAGCGGCCAGCGCGACAAGCAGTGGTGCGTGTCGGCCACGCTGGCCTTCCTGCGCAAGGCCGACCCCGAGGTGCAGCAGTTCTACGAGCAGCACCGCCCGGTTGATCTTCGCGCAACCCGCCGCCATTTCACCGACGAAGTGTGGCCGCGCATCGTCCATCCCGACGAGGATCCGTTCGTGGCGGCGATCTTCATTCTGCTGGGACACTTCGTGGCGGCGACGACGGCGCAGCAGCACCAGGCGGTGGGCATCAAGCGCAAGGACCGCGCCGACGTCGGGCGCGACGAACGCCCGCCTTCGCGCGTGCTGCGTTATGTGGCGCAGACGCTGGATCTGCCGCCACCCGATCTCTTCTTCACCGACGCCGAGGGGCACGCCCTGTCGATGTTGAACCTGCAGGAGAAAGGAACGCTGACGCCGGCGTTCCTGATCGGGCTTGGCTTCGCCCAGCGCAGCAGCGAACCGGACCTGGTGTTCGAGCTGGGCAAGCGCATGGCCTTCCTGCGGCCGGAGCGTTTTCTGCGCAGCGCCCTGCCCTCGCCGGCCGCGCTGGATGTGACGTTGCGCGCGGCGATGACGCTGGCCGGAACGACCATCGGCAACGGCACGCACAACGGCGAGGTCGATCGGCTGACCGATCACCTGCGCCGCCTGGTGCCCCGCCCGGTCACCGAACAGCTGGCCTCGGTCGGCCGCAAGCTCTTGGCCGCGCACAGCGACGTCATCGACATGGAGGCGTGGATGGCGGCGGCGGATCTGACCGCGGCGCGCGTCGGCTTTGTGCTGGCAAACGATCTCGGCGCCGCTGCGCACATGATCGCCACCGAGCCGCCGGGGGGAAGCCCGTTGCCGGTGAAACAGCGGCTGCGCGATCTGCTGGCGTACTCGGTCAGCGAGGATTACTTCGCGGTCAGGAAGTTCTTAGGCCTAGAACTGATGTAGCGTATTCTGGCCGGCATGACTTTGCGCGCTGCCGACCGTCGCTGTGAGGGACACCGTCTCGCCCGCGGCCTGACCACGATTGCTTTGGCCGCGCTGTCCGCTCTGTCCGCCTGCGCTTCCACTTCTACGAACGCGCCCGGCGCGCCAGGCACGGCGAGCGCCGCAATCGCGCCCACGGCGCCGGCTCTTCCACCGCCCGCGCCGGCGGTTCAGTTTCGCACCGCCGCCGAATCGCGTCCGGCGCTGCTGGCGTCGATCTCCATCCCGTCGATCGATCGCTTGCTGGGCAGCGGAACGGCGCTGGTCGGTCGCGCTGTGCCGCTGCCGCTGGATGCGATCAGCGTCCGCGACATGCTGCTGTCTCAGGCCGGCCTGTCGCCGAACGTCGGCGAGAACCTGGATTTCTCCAGCCCGGCGGGCGTTGCCGTGGTGGCCATGGGCCCGGGCACCGACGCCGGCGTGGTGATGGCCATCCCCGCCAAGGGCGCGGCACAGGCGCGGCAGGCGGTGGCGGCGCTGGGCAAGACGCTGTCGAAACGGGGCGAGGTCTCCGAGGTGTCGAACGGCGCCGGCGGCAAAGGTTGGATCTGGATGTCCGGCAGCGTGCTGGTGCTCAGCGATTCGCTGGACGCGCTGGTGAAGGGCGCCGCGCTGGCCATGGAGGCGCGCCGGCCGGCCACTGAAGACGTGACCGCCGTGCTGTTCCCCGACGCCATCGCCGCCGCCAACGGGACCGACGTGAAGACGGCGATAGCCAAGACAATCAACACGGCGCGGGCCGCGCAGGCCGCGCAGGGCATGGCCATGAACCCCGATTCGGTGTCGCTGTTCTCCGACATGCTGGGCCTGGTCGCTGACACCTCGACGTTCGAGATCGGGCTGGCGGTCGACACCACCCGCGGCGTCAGCATCCGCACGCGCATGAACGCCAAGCCGGGATCCAAGCTGGCCGCCGTATCGGAAGAGACGCACCCGGTGGCGTTCGATCCGCTGCTGTTTTCCGGCGGCAAGGAGGTCACGCTGCTGGCCGGTGCCAGCACCGGTCCGCTGTTTCGCGCCCACATCGCCCGCTTGCACCAGCGCCTGCAAAACAGCAAGGAACCGGGCGCCGCCGCCGCGCTGGCCTTCTTCGACGCCACCGTGGACGCCGTCGCCGGCATGGGCGCCGTGTCCGGCTATCTGCGTCCCGAGCTGGATTTTCGAGCCATTTATCCGCTGAAAGACGCCAATGCCGCGGGCAAGGTGACAGCGGCGCTGAAGCACCTGGATCAAAAAGCGGCGCTGGCTTTGATCAAATCGCAGATGGACGGCACCAAAGTCCTCTTCGATTGGTCGGTGAAGAAAGAGACTGTCGGCAAGCTGACCGCGCTTCACTACTCGATGATCCCGAACCTCAAAAGCGACCTGCCGGGACTGCGCGACTTCTGGAAAAAATTCTTCGGCAAGTCCCTGGACATCTACAGCGCTGTGTCCGGCTCGCGTTTCATCGCCACCGGCGGCAAGAAGGCGAAGGCTGATCTACTGGCGCTGGCCGCCGGCAAGGGCGCCGAGCCGAGCGGTGAGGCAGCGCGCGCCATCGCCGCCGCCAAGGGCAAGGACTTGCTCGAGTACTTCGATTTCGGGCCGCTGGTGTCGACCATCGCGGCGCTGTCGAACGATCCGCGCGCCGCCCTGCTGGCCAAAGGCACCCAGGCGCCGATTCCGCTGGCATTGACCGCGGGCGGGGACGGCAAGGGCCAGGTCACCACCTTCGAGCTGAACATTCCGCCCGCCGCGTTCAGCGGCGTGGGCACGCTGCTGCAGGGCTTGAACGCCTCGGCCGGCGCGCGCAAATAGCGGGAGTCTGGAACCCTCCCAGGGTTCCAAATTCAGATCCCCTTGAGCAGCGCCTTGACCTCGACCTCGGCCGGCTTGCCGCGTGGAGTGTAGCTGCGGCTGCCGGGACCGCCGTAGCCGTACCAGTTCCAGATGTACACGCCGTCGAGAAACGGCGTTCCCGACCACACGCGCCGGAACGCCGCGAAGGCCCGGCGCTGCTCCTCGACGTCGGCGACGCCGCCCGGCGCCTCGTCCCAGGGCGCCGCGGTGGCCCCGGCGCGCGAGCGATAGCCAAGCTCGGTGAAGACGAACGACGACGACGCGCCCGAGGTTGCCGCGCCCGCCGCCAGCGCCGCTGTCTTGCGCTCAGCGCGCCAGGCGGAAAGCTCGCTCTTGATGCGTCGCCAGCTGGCTTCCAGAGCAGCGTCGTCGGCCGGCCCGCCGGCGGTGCCGCGCAGGTCGAAATAGCCGGTGATTCCTTCTTCGTCGACGAGGTCGAACAGACGCGCCTGCCGGTAATGGTCCCAGTTCGCCGAGTACACCAGCGTGCCCTTGAACAGCCCGCGTATGCGTTCAACCAGCGGCCGCCAGCGCGCGACGTCCCCGTCCAGCGAGGACAGCTCGCTGCCGATCACCAGCCGCTGCGCGCCGGTCACCGCCGCCACCGCCGCCAGATCGCCCAGCACGTCGGTGTAACGACGAAACCAGCGCTCCGGATCAGCCGGCGCCAGCGTCCCTCGCCACTCGCCCGGTCGCGGCGCTGACAGGCGAACGATCGGGAACACCGACACCTCCAGGCGATCGCGCAACGCCGCGCGGATGGTGTCCGCCACCACCTCCAGCGTCGGCGAAAACCGGGTGTGCAGGTGCAGATCATCGCTGGCGCCGTTGGTTTGGTAGATGGGCACGATCAACGCCACGTGGGTCGCGCCCAGCGCCACGATCTCCGCCAGCAGGGGCGCGTACGAAAAGCCAACGTCCTCGGCGAACAGCCCCAGGGCGACGCCGCGCTGGCGGTGTTCGTCGGACGTGTCGACCGGCGCAGACGGTGGTGATGGTGGCGACGGCGACGGGACGGCGCCCGGTGGCGTTTTCACCGTCGACGCCAGCAGCAACGCGCCGGCGATCAACCGTGGGATCATGAATTGCCGTCCCGCATCGGTGCTGGCAGTCTACCGTCACGGCGCCAACCGGGCAGCGGATCTGTTAAAAGAATGCCGGCATGACCGGCGATGAATCGGAGCATTACCCCGAGATCGAGATCTCGGACGATCTGCCCGAACCGCCCGCCACCCCCGAGCCCAGCCCCGAAGCCTTGACCGGCAGCGGCCCCTTGCCCGGCAGCCGCCTCATCGCCATCGGCGCCGGCCGCGGCGGGGCTGGTCGCTCGCTGCTGGCGGCCAACATCGCCATCTACCTGGCGCAGACCGGAAAAAAAGTGGTGGCCGTCGACGCCGATCCCGCCGGCGGCCCGCTGCACCAGCTGCTGGGCGCTCTCCGCCCGCCGCGCGGCTTCGGCGAGTTTCTGCGCGGCCGCGCCCAGACCCTGACCGAGCTGATCGTCGACACGCCAATCGCCAGCCTGAACCTGGTCAGCGGCGAAGGCGCCGCGCTTGGCGCGATGAAAAGCAAGGTCACCGCCAAGGCCATCCTCATGGCCGTGCGCCAGCTCCACGCCGACTACGTGGTGATGGATCTCGGGCCGGCCGACAGCACGGTGACCCTGGATTTATGGCTGGGCGCGGACGTTCCGGTGGCGGTGACGCTGCCCGATCCGGCGTCGATCGAGGCGACCTACCGCCTGGTGAAAAGCGCTTTCGTGCGCAAGCTGCGTTCGACGCGCGGCCTTGAACGACTGGTGACCAACCCCGGCGGCCCGCCCCACCCAGCGCTGGACATTTATCGGGCCGCTCGCGATCAGGGCGGGCCCCCCACAACAATCGATCGCCTGCGCGACGAGATCTTTCGCTATCGCCCGCGTTTCATCGTGAACCAGACGCGCAGCTTGCCGGATCTGAAGCTGGGCGTGCAGATGGCCACGGCAGCACAGCGGCGTCTCGGCCACGCCTTCGACTATCTGGGCCACGTCGAATCCGACGAGACGGTGTGGCTGGCGGCCCGACGGCGGCGACCGCTGGTGGCCGAGTACCCCGAATCGAAAGTGGCGAAGAACATCGAGCGCATCGCCCGCCGCCTGCTGTCCGGCGACAGCGAGCGCGAACGCGCCAACGCCGCGCCGGCGCCGCTGCGCCTGGAAGAAGAGCAGACCCACTACGAGATCCTGGAGACCGAACCCGGCATCAGCGACGAGGAGGTGCGGCGCGCCTACCGGGCGTTGAAAGAGATCTACGCCGCCGGCTCGCCGGTGATCGCTGGTTTGTACGACGAGCACGAGCTGGGCGAGTTGCACGCCCGCGCCAACGCCGCCCACGACACGCTTTTCGCGCCGGAGCGCCGGCGCCTTTACGACCTGGCCTTGCCAGAGGCCGACCTGGCGCGAGCGGTGCGGGCAGCGGCGCAAGGGGCACGCCGCAGCGGCGGCATGCCGGCGGCGCCCGATCGCGCCGAATCACCCGAACCGGTGCTGGACGTCGACGAGGAGATCACCGGCGCGGTGCTGAAAAAAATCCGCGAGACGCGCGGGATCGAGCTGGCGGAGATCGCCCAGCGCACCAAGATCAGCGAACGCTACCTGCGCGCCATCGAGGAGGAGCGGTTCTCGGACATGCCCGCCGCCGTGTATGTGCGGGGCTACGTCATGGAGTACGCGCGGGCCCTGCGCATCGACGCCCAACGCGTCGTCGACAGCTACCTCGCCCGCTACCGCAAAGGCGCCACGCCCGCCCCGACCACGGCCCCCGAGTAGAGCGCGCTCCCGCCCAGCCGCCGCTACTGACAG
>DASXQB010000068.1:0-5631 GCA_036493295.1 Polyangia bacterium
AGTACATCCGGGACTATGGTCTGCAGCGCAGCGAGGGCGTCCTTCTGCGCTATCTGTCCGACGTCTACAAGACGCTGACCCAGGCCGTGCCGGCGGCGGCGCGCACCGACGAGGTGCTGGACGTCATCGCCCACTTTCGCCAGATGCTGAAGGTGATCGACTCCAGTTTGCTGGACGAGTGGGAGAACCTGAAAGATCCCAGCGGCCGGCGCGCGGTGGTGGTGCACGAATCGCCCATCGCCGATCGCCCGCGCGATCTGGCCGCCGATCCGAAAGCGCTGGCTGCGCGGCTGCGGGCCGACCTGCACGCCTTGTTGAAAGCGCTGTCTGCGCGCGACTACGCCTCCGCGCTGGCGTGCCTGGCGCCCGCCGCGCCTGACGACGGCGAGCCGTGGACCGAGGATCGCCTGGCCGCCGCGCTGGCGTCGTACTGGACCGCGCACCCCAGCATCGTCACCACGCCGGCGGCGCGGCGCCCCAGCAACACGATCATCGCGCCGCTCGGTGATCGACGCTGGCGCGCCCAGCAGCGGATCATCGATCCCGCCGGCGACGAAGATTGGGCCATCGATTGCGTGGTGGATCTCGGCGGCGACGAGGAGGCCGACGCCACGCGGCCGCTGCTGTCGCTGCAGCGGATCGGAATTTGATCCAGAACAAAGCCTGAGATGGCGTCATCGCCGCCTGTGCCCCGACCACCGCTGGGTGAACGCCTGCGCGAAACGCTGCGTTTGCTGCCGCATGTGCGACGCACGTTTCGGATCCTCCGGCAGACCAACCGCGCGTTGACCGTCGCGGTGGCGTCGCTGGCGGTGGCCGGCGGGATCTTGCCGGCGGCCATCGCCTGGGTGGGCAAGCTGATCATCGACGCGGTGGTGACCGCGGCGCGCGCTTCGGGAACGCACGATCCGGGGCCGGCGATGCGCCTGGTGCTGCTGGAGCTTTTGCTGATGGCGGCGTCGACGCTGCTGGCCCGGCTGTCGACGCTGGTGCGCGAGCTTTTGCGCGCGCAGCTCGGAAACCGGATCAACGTCGACATTCTGGAGAAGGCGCTGACGCTGGAGCTGCGCCACTTCGAAGACGCCGCCTTCTACGACAAGATGCAACGGGCCCGGCGCGAGGCCTCGTCGCGCCCGCTGTCGATGGTGCTGGGCCTGCTGGGCATCGCCCAGAGCGCCATCTCGCTGGGCAGCTATGCCTTCCTGCTGGCGCGCCTGTCGCCGGCGTCGGTGGTGGTGCTGGCGCTGGCTTCCATTCCCGCGTTCATCAGCGAAGCGCGCCTGTCGAACGAGAGCTTTCGTCTTTACAGCTGGCGCGCGCCCGAAGCACGCCGCCTCAATTACCTGGAATGGTTGCTCACCCGCGACACTCACGTTAAAGAGGTCAAGCTGTTCGCGCTGGGACCGCTGGTGCTCGAGCGCTATCGCACGCTGTTCGACAAGTTCTATCGCGAGGACCGCGCCCTGGCGTTCAAGCGCTTCGCCTTCGGCCTGGCGCTGACGCTGGTCAGCCTGGGCGCCTTTTACGCGTGTTACGGCTGGGCGGCCGGGCGCGCGGCCCGGGCGGCCATCTCGCTCGGCGATCTGACTTTGTACGTGATGGTCTTTCGTCAGGGACAAGGAGCGTTTCAATCACTGCTGGGCGCGCTGGGCGGTCTTTACGAAGACGCCTTGTTCATGTCGAACCTGTTCGCCTATCTGGATCTCAGCGGCGAGCCTGCGCCGACGCTGCCGGCGACCGACGCGACGCCGGCGGCGGCGTTGCCGCAACCGCAAGCGATCGAATTTCGGGATGTCTCGTTTCGCTATCCCGGCAAGGAAGCGTGGGCTTTGCGCCACGTCGATCTCACCATCGCGCCGGGCGAGGTGGTGGCGTTGTGCGGAGATAACGGCGCCGGCAAATCGACGCTGATTCACCTCCTGATGCGCCTTTATGAACCGACCGAAGGCGCGATCTTCTACGGCGGCACGAACCTGCGCGAGATAAACGGCGACGAACTTCGCCGCCGCATCGGCGCTGTGTTTCAAGACTTCGTCCGCTATCAATTCACCGCCGCCGAGAACATCGGCCTTGGCTGGGTGCCGGCGATGGGCGATCGCCCGCGCATCGAAGACGCCGCCCGCGCCGGCGGCGCCGACGCCGTGGTGCAGGCCTTGCCACAACAACTGGACACCATGCTGGGCGGATACTTCGAGGCCGGCCACGAGCTGTCCGTCGGGCAGTGGCAAAAGATCGCCACCGCTCGCGCGTTCATGCGCGACGCCGAGGTGCTGATCCTCGACGAGCCGACCGCTTCACTGGACGCCGAGGCCGAACACGAGATGTGGAAACGCTTCGCCACCCTGGCCCGGGGTCGCACCGCCATCTTGATCAGTCACCGCATGGCCACCGTGCGCCTGGCCGGCCGCATCGTCGTCCTGAAAAACGGCCAAATCGAAGAGATGGGCACGCACGCGGAACTGCTGGCGCGCGACGGTCGCTATGCGCATCTGTTTCGGTTGCAGGCGGCTGGCTATGCCGATTGAATTGCTCGGCGTTGGGTGGTTTCGCGACGCCGGCTTTGCTATCGCGGGGGCGGAGTTCGGCCTGGCGGGCTCACCATTCGTCACATCTTCAGCAGCATCTCGAAGGGTGAACTCGTTACGCGCGGGGCGAAGAGTGCAACTCGATTGAACCGCTGCATTCGCGCGTTTGCGCTCCTCTGACGAGGAGCGCTCTTTGACGGATCCCGAAAAGGGCGCTCCGCCAGGAGCGCAAACGCGCGAATGCGCCCTCCAATCTGTTGCCCACCTTCGCCCCGCGCGTAACGAGTTTGCCTACGGAACCCAACCGTCAGCGATCAACAACGATGCGCGCGCCGTCGCGAAGATCGACAAGCCCCTCGACGATTACGGCGTCGCCCACGTCGAGACCTTGGGTGACCAACACGTCGGCGCCGCTGGCGTCTGCCAAGGTGACGGCGCGCGCTTCGGCGATGCCGCCGGGGGTGGCGACGAAAACGCGGTCGCTGTCGGGGGCGCGCTGGACGGCGGCGCGCGGGATGGGAAAGACACCGTCAAAACGAGCGCGCGCCAGGCGCAGCGGCTGGCCGACAGCAACCGCAGCGCCGGCCGGCAGCTCGACTGACACGACAGGCACGCCGGCCGCGGGAGCGGCGTCGGCGCTCGCGGCCTTCTGCTGGCAGTCGACAAAGCGCGCGGAAGCTTCCGCTTGCGGTGGCGCCGAGTCGGCGGCGCTCGCTTCGTCGCCTCGACGGGTGGGCGCGATTGATGCGGTGGGGGCCTGACCCGCGACCTCGATGCGACAGAAGGACAGCGCCCGCGCGGTCGCCGCGTCCGCGGCCGACAGGACGAATTCGCCGCGCAGGCGCCCGGGGTTGATCTTTAGCGCCGCCATGTGCGGATCAACCGTGTCGCCGGGTTTGACCAGCACCTCGATCACCTGGCCTGGCTCGACCGGGCGGATCACCCGCGGCGCCAGCAATGCCTCGGCCTCGGCCAGAAGCTCGGTCTTGATGCCGATCTTGATCTCCGCCTGGCGCAGCTCGGGCGCGTTGTTGGCGGCGCGCATGCTGTCGCGCATCTGCTGGTAAAACGTCAGCCGGGCGCGGTGGCGGCTGACGTCCGATTCGGCCAGTGCCGCGCCCTGCAGGCGCGCGATGATCTCGCCCGCCGAAAATGACGAACCGGCCGGCAAGACGTCGGTCGCGCGCCCGCCACCCTCGAAGGCCAGCGTGCGCAGCTCGCCGCCCGCCACCCGTCCGGTGCTGTCGAACCAGCGGTACACGGCGGCCGGCTTGGGCGAAAGCACGCGCACGTGCTTGACCGCGGCGGCCGCCACGCTGCTGGTCCACAGGTAGTAAGCGATCCCGGCGGCGGCCAACAAGATCAGCATGATCACCACGGCGATCTTCGGCCCGCGCGAAGAACGCGGCGGCTCGATGGGGGCACGGAACTGCACGCGCGGCGGAGCGTTCATGTTGACGTTCAGGTTGGCGTCCGCGGCCGCGGCGGTCTGCTGGAACGCGGACATCACCACTTCTTCCGGCGCCGGCGGCTGGCGGCGTTCGACCGGCAAGGCCGGCATCGTCGCTGGCGGCAGCGGCACGAGGGGCGGCGGAGTCGGCGGCGGCGTCAGGGTCGGCGCCATCGACGACGCCGCTTCCATTCGGCGCGGCGGCGGGGTGGCCGGCGATGGCGCTGAAACTGCCGCCGGGGTCGGCGTCAGAGCACCCGCCGGGGTCGGCGTCAGGGCCCCCGCTGGGCGGCCACGGCGCGGAGCGGACTTGCCGAATGGCTCGCCCGGCGGGCCCACTCCCGCGGCGCCGAAGCCAAGCAACGTTTCGCTGGCCGGCGGCAAATTCGCGGAAAAACCCGGGCTCGGGGGTGGCGCCGCGCTGGCTGGCTGCAGATCGGCGTTGAGATCCGCCGCCCAGTGCGACGGCTCGCGCTTCTGGTCGGAAGCAAATGGTGGCACCCAGTGGCTGGTGGCTTCACTGTCGTTGAATTCGTTGACCGCCTCTTGCCCGGGCGCCGGTGGCGGCGGCTCAAACGCTTGCGGCAGCGACGGTGCTGGGGGCGCCGGTTCGCGGCCGGCGAAGAGATCGGACAGGGGATCGCCGCTGATCGTCCGTTGGCCGTCGGCGGCGCTCCACTCGGCGTCAGCGGTGGTCTCGTCCGCGCCCGGAAGGTCGCGCCGTGAAAAATCGCCGAAGCCGGCCGGCCCTTCGTCGCCGCGGTCGCGTCGGGTCGGCAGCGCCGCGACCTGGCTTACCGCTTCGTTCACCAGGTGGCTGACTGTTTGAGACGAGTCGTCGGGGCCGATGGCGGCACCTTCGTCGCCAGCCTGCCCCTCCAGGAATCCCAATCCCGACAGCTGGCGCGAGAACTCTTCCACGCCCTCCGGAGTCAGGTCCATGCCATAGCTCGACGCCGCCCAACTGACGATGTCGTCGACGGGGCGGCCGTCCATTTGCGTGGCCAGCGCGTATTCGAAATCGTAAAAGCGAAATTGTGTGCCGCTGCCCGGATCGTGGACGTCGACGTAGGCCACGCCGTCCGCTTCGGCGGCGACCGCGACCAGATCCTGCCGAAACCGGGGACTGACGCCAGCCATGGCTCGGTCAGCTTACAGGCGGTGTTCGTCCGGCGGCAACTTCTGAAACATCCTTCTGAAAGTCGGCGCCACCGACTATAAGTCAGCACCGTGGCGAAATCGGCGGCGCCCACCTTCAGCTTTCGTGGCGGCGTGCGCGTGCGCGATTCGATCCTGGCGTGCGACGCCAGCGCCGGCAGCGATCTGATTTTCCTGTCGCACGCCTCGGCGCTGGACGCGCGCGCCGCCCGCCTGCTGCCGCGCCCACGCGCTGGGCGCCGGCAAATTCTGGCCAGCGAGGCGACCCTGAACCTGCTGGGCCCGGCGGGCGCGCGGCTGCGGCCACACACGCTCTGCCCGGCCTTCGGGCGTCCGTTCGTGCTGGGCGGCCTGCGCCTGGAGCTGTTTCTGTCGGGCCATCTGCCCGGCGCATCGTCGCTGCTGTGCGAGCTTGCCGAGCAACGAATCGTCTACGCCGGCCCGATCGCCGCTGGCGCCGACATCCGCACGGCCGATGCCCTGTGCGTGGACGGAACT
>DASXQB010000069.1:0-20484 GCA_036493295.1 Polyangia bacterium
AGATCATCAACTTCCACATGAAAGAGGCGCCACCGCCGCCGTCGGCGCTGCGGCCCGAGCGGGAGATCCCCGAGGCCGTCGACGAAGTCATCCAGAAGATGGTGGCCAAATCGCGCGACAGCCGCCACGCCAACGCCGAAGAGCTGCGCGCTCACATCGCGCGGGCGCTGGGCCCGGCGCAGAAGCGAAAGAAATCCGTCACCGGCGTCAGCAGCCTGAGCATCGCCGGCCGCAGCCTGCCGATGACCCTGCCGATGATCGCCGCCGTCGCCGGCTCGCTGCTGGTGCTTGGCCTGCTGATCTGGCTGCTCAAGCGCTGACCGCGCTCGGGTCGAACCGCCGCCGCTAGCGGACGACCTGGAAAAACCGTTCCCAGCGGATGGCCTTGAACCAGCTGGCGAGGCCCCAGCCGTCGCCGTTGGCGCGTGACCACCAGACGATCAAGGCCTTGCCCTTGATCAGATCGTGCTGGACCGTGCCCCACACCCGCGAGTCGGATGAGTTGTCGCGGTTGTCGCCCATGACGAAGACGTTTCCGGGCGGCACCACCGTACGGTTGTAGTCGCGGCCGCCGCGCATCGGCTCCTGGATGGTCTCGTGCGGTTTGCCGTCCAGGGTCTCGACCCAGTACTCGCAATCTTCGCGGGCACCGCCGCCAGATTCACTGCTGTGACAGGGTTTGGGCAGGTGCTCGCGCGGTACGGCGTGGCCGTTGATGTAGACCGTCTCTTGCCGAACCTCGACCACGTCGCCGGGCAATCCCACGACGCGTTTGATGTAGTCGGTGCCGGGATCGAGCGGATACTTGAAGACGATGACGTCGCCGCGCTCGGGCTGGCGCAGTTCGAGAATCTTGGTGTTGGTGAAGGGGATCGACAGACCGTAGGCGAACTTCGACACGAAGATGTGGTCGCCCACCTCCAGCGTCGGGATCATCGAGCCCGACGGGATCTGGAAGGCCTCGACGACGAAGGCGCGCAGGAGCAGCGCCACCGCCACCGCCACGCCGATCGATTCAGAATATTCGCGCAGCGTCGACTTGCGCGCGAAGCTGAGGTGCTGATCCATGTGCTCATCCAGCACGGTGATGGCTTTACGCAGGGCTTCAAGATCGTCCGTCTGCAGGGCGGCGTCCACGCCATCGGCGGCGACGGAGATCTCACCCAGCACCTCTTTCGGGATGCGATAGCCCTTCTTCTTCAGGATGCGGCGCGCTTCCTTGACCAGGTGCTGGCCTTCACCGCGCGCGCGCCGCGAGGCG
Source organism: Polyangia bacterium (assembly GCA_036493295.1). Classification (GTDB taxonomy): domain Bacteria; phylum Myxococcota_A; class Polyangia; order Fen-1088; family Fen-1088; genus DATKEU01. The sequence goes on from DASXQB010000069.1 coordinate 1,262, forward strand.
CTTCGTTGTCTCCACCAGCCGACCATTTCAGACATCAGTCAGTCCACCTTCAAAATTGCCAAAAAGGCTTCCTGGGGAATTTCCACGTTGCCAACCTGCTTCATTCTTTTTTTACCTTCCTTCTGCTTCTCCAGCAACTTGCGCTTGCGGGTGATGTCGCCGCCGTAGCATTTGGCGGTGACGTTCTTGCGCAGCGCCTTGACCGTGGTCCGGGCGATCACGCGCGAACCGATGGCCGCCTGGATGGCCACCTCGAACTGCTGCTGCGGGATCAGTTCCTTCATCTTGACGCACAGGTCGCGGCCCTTGTTGTACGACCCTTCCCGGTGAACGATCAGGGACAGCGAATCGACGCGATCGCCGTTGACCATCAAGTCCATGCGCACGAGGTCAGCGGCCCGGTAATCCTTCGGCTCGTAGTCCAGCGACGCATAGCCGCGCGAGACCGATTTCAGTCGGTCGTAAAAACCGAAGACCATCTCGGTCAGCGGAAGGTCGTAGCGAATGATCACCCGTTTCTCCCCGGCGTACGTCAGGCCGGTCTGCGTGCCGCGCTTCTCCTCACACAACTTCAGGATGCCCCCGACATATTCCGGCGGCGTGTGGATGGTGACGGCGATGATCGGCTCTTCGATGCGATCGATGTCGCCTTCACTGGGGAATTTCGCCGGGTTATCCAGCTCGAAGGTGCTGGCGTCGCGCAGGACCACCCGGAACCGCACCGTCGGCGCTGTGGTGATCAGATCCAGGTTGTATTCGCGCTCCAGACGCTCCTGAACGATCTCCATGTGCAGAAGACCGAGAAAGCCGCAGCGAAAGCCGAAGCCCAGCGCTGCCGACGTCTCGGGCTCGCGCGAGAATGAAGCGTCGTTAAGGCGCAGCTTGTCCAGGGCGTCGCGCAGGTCTTCATACTTGGCCGTGTCAGTGGGAAAAATGCCGGCGAAGACCATCGGCTTGGCGGGCTGGAAGCCGGGCAGCGGCTGTACCTGCACGGTGCCGGCGCTGGTGATGGTGTCGCCCACGCGGGCGTCGGCGACCTCTTTGATCGCGGCGGTGAAGAAGCCCACCTCGCCCGGTCCGAGATCGGCCACCTCGCGCGGAAACGGCGTAAAAACGCCCAGCGCCTGAATCTCGTACTCGCGTTGCGCGGCGATGAAGCGGACTTTTTGCTTCGGCCGCAGGACGCCGTCGACCACCCGCACCAGGATCACCACCCCGCGGTAGGCGTCGTACCAACTGTCCAGCAACAACACGCGCAAAGGCGCGTCGGCGTTGCCCTTGGGGGGCGGGACCAGGGCGATCACCGACTCCAGGATCTCATGGATGCCGATCCCTTCTTTCGCCGAGGCCAGGATGGCGCCCGAGGCGTCGATGCCGACCACCTCTTCGATCTGGCGGCGGACATTTTCGGGATCGGCGGCCGGCAGATCGATCTTGTTGATCACCGGGACAATCGCCAGGTTCAGGTTCACCGCCAGGTAGACGTTGGCCAGGGTCTGGGCCTCCACGCCTTGCGAGGCATCGACCACCAGCACCGCACCCTCGCACGCCGCCAGCGAACGCGAGACCTCATAGTGAAAGTCGACGTGCCCGGGCGTGTCGATCAGGTTCAGCTCGTAGGTCTTGCCGTCAGCGGCGGCGTAATTAAGGCGCGTGGTCGCCGCCTTGATCGTGATGCCGCGCTCGCGTTCAAGGTCCATGGTGTCCAGCAGCTGCGCCTTGCGCTCGCGATCGGTGACCGCGCCGGCAGCATCCAGCAAGCGATCGGCCAGCGTCGATTTGCCGTGATCGATGTGCGCGATGATCGAGAAATTACGGATGAGATGGGTCGGTGTTGGCATGAAGAGAAATTGCCTGCTGGAAAAAGATCCACAGGCGTCCTTGGTTGGCTGTAAACGCGATGGCTGCGGCAGCCAACTACTTCGCCGGCACGTCCAGTGTGAGCTGACCGGGGAGGTGGTGCTTCTGCTTTTCCAAAACCATGTCGATGCCCTGACGGATGTACTCGGCGACCGGAACCTTGGTCTTGTCATGCAGCTGCCTTAAACGCTGGCTTTGCTCCGGCGTGATGTAGATGGTCGTGGAAATCTTGTTCCTGGCCATGAAGTGACAATGCATGACCATATGTCGTGCCGTCAACGGAACATACTTGATGGGAAAGGACTTTCGCCCTAACGTAATTCGCCATGGTGCCCTCTGTGCAGAGCCGTTCGGTGCTGGTGTCGCGTCCGTCGGGCCGTTTGGCCGCAACCCTGGTCGTCGGTCTGGCAGCGCTGGCGCCAGCCTGCGGCGGCACCCAGCACCCCGCCGATTCGATGCAAGAGGCGTCCAACGTCCCGGCCGCCCCCTCCGTCGATCGGACGAAGTGCAGCGAGAAGGGCAAGCAGGTGATCACCTCCGACACCAATGGCGACAAGCAGCCCGACGTCTGGAAGTACTTCGTCACGGGCAACCAGGGCGGTCAGGCGGTCTCGATCCTGTCGTGCAAACTGGTCGATCTGAACCACGACGGCAAGGTGGACATCGTTTACTACTACGACGCCGGCGGCGCGCAGACGACGCTGGAAGAAGCCGACCTCGACTTCGACGGCAAGTTCGATCTGACGATTTATTACGTCAACGGCAAGAAGGTCCGCGAGGAACTCGACTCGAACTTCGATCAGAAGGCCGACATCTGGAAGTACTACGAGGACGAAAAGTTGGTGCGCATCGAGCTCGACACCAACTATGACGGCAAGGTTGATCAGTGGCAGTACTACGAAGGCGGCAAGCTGGACCGCATCGGCTACGACACCTCGGGTTCGGGCCGCGTTGACAAGTGGGATCGCGCGCCCGAGGGCGAAGAGCCAGGTGGCGCGTCGGCCGAGAACGCCGGCGGCGCGGCCGCCCCCGCTTTGGCCAGCGGCGCCGCCGCCAACGCGTCCACCACGCCCCCCGCCGCCACCGCACCTCCGCCGGCCACTGCGCCCGCCGCCAAGCCGACGACGCCCGCCCCCGCAACGCCGAAGAAGTAGCGCGCTCTCTCACCCGTTCTGTCAGATCGGATCGGAGGCGGGCTTTGCCCGCCGGAGACACCGCCCTGCTGCCGGAGATCTGCCCCCGGCTCTCGTCGCGCGGGGTGGGCCCGCGGGAGCGGCGCAGCCCCACCCGCGCTCACTCGCAGTGACTGTTGTGCTTGGCGGCCAGCGCTTGCGCTTCCGCAAAACGATCGCTTTGCTTGAGCTTGCGCAGGACGATCTCGTACTCGCGCAACGCCTTGCACGCGTCCCCGTGACCGGTCAGCGCCTCGGCCAGCCAGCGCTCGGCCAGGTGACGACGGCCCGCCTTTAAGGCCAGCGTTCCTGCGACATACGCCGCCACCGGGCTGCGATCAGGACGACGTTCGATCGATTCGACAAAGCGGATGACGTGGTGCCGGCTACCGGTCATTCCCAGCGACGACAGCCAGCGCAGATCCGGATCACCGTCGACGATACCGGCGCCGCCTCTGTCGGTGGTGAAGGACGCGCTCGGCTCTTCGGCGCGCGCCGAGACCAACCGTGATTCGACCCCGGCCGGTTGAATCCCAGCCGGTGGCGCCACCGCCAGGCCGCGACCGATCGCCACCGCGACATTGGCCCAGGCCAGCGCCGGGAAGGCCGCGCTCGCGCCTCGGCCGGCGCTCTCAGCCAGCGCCGCTGCCTCGTCGGTCTCGCCCAGGTTGGCCAGAGCCTGGGCAACGCCACCCAGCACGCGCGGGTTGGTGCAGTGAACCGCCGCTGCTCGGCGTGCTTCCTCCAGCGCGCCCGCGCGATCGCCAGCCAGCCGCTTGTCGACCGCCTGATTCAGCGCGCACGCCGCCCGCGCCGTCGCCGAAGCCTCGCCGTCGCGTGCGCAGGCCTTGGTCAGGCGCTCGGAGATCCCCGGCTTGTTTTTCAGCGCCGGGTTTCGGGCCGCGCGCAGCGCTTCTTGATCCAGCAGCAACCACAATGCATCGTCGCTGCCGGCGGCCAGCGCCGGCTCCAGTAGCTCCAGCGCGGCATTGGCGCGTCCCCGATCGAGCTCCAGCGCCGCCGCCGTCGGCCGCGCGGCGCCCCAGGTCTGGCCCAGGCCCGGCTGCCGTTGCAGCAGCGCCGCCGCCGCAAGGTCGCCGTTGCGATAACGGGTGGCCACCGCCGCCAGGAGCACACGGCGATCATCGGGCGCCGCCGCCAGCGCCGCGCGCACCGCTTCCGCCGCCGCCAATGGATCGCCGTCGGCCAGCGCCAGCAATGCCTTGGCTGCCGCCGCTCGCGCTCCCAGCAACGTCGACCAGGCGGCGCGGTTGCTGCCCTCGGCGGTCAAGCGCTGGGCTTCGCTTTTGTCGACGGCGATGCCGTGATCGAACGCCAGCAGAGCGTCGACGAACGCCAGGTTGATGCGCGCGCCTTCGTCGGCGGGCGCCTGGGTCCACCGCTTCTGCCCGATATCCCGCGCCTGCAGCAGCAGCCGCAACGTACCGGACGCCAGATCAGCCTCGATCTCCGCAGCGGCCTGTTCGCCAGCGACGGGCGGCGACGACTGCGCATCAGGAGGTGCGACAGACACTCGCCTTCCCGACAACGTTCGGCCGCTGTGCAGGCTCCACGCCCCCAGGATCAAGATGAGGAATGCCGGCACGCCGACGATCAACGACCAGCGCGTCGCCGACCGGCCGGACGGAACATCCAGCCGCATCAGTTCTTCGGTGGCGATGGGCGGAAAGCTGCCGGTGGGCGTATATGAACGCTCGGTCGGTGTCGCGCTGTCCGGGCGCGGGGGCGAAACGGGCGGCGGCGTGGGCGCGGCGGCGGCGTACTCGCGCAGGTCGACATCGCCGAAACGCACCGTCGTCGCGCGCACGGTTTGCTCGCCGGCCGGCGGAGGCGTTCCTTCCCATTGCCGCCGATCGCCCTGCCGGCGCTGACCGACCCGGCGCTCACCCAACCCGCGTGGCGGCGTGACCTTGGTGATCTCGGCGTCTTGGAATCCGTCGTTGAAAGGCACGCCGTCGCTGAGCGATTCCAGCAGCGCCTGCAGCTCTTGCGTCCACACGATCTCGGAGCGCGTGCGGGTCAACATGGCCACCGCTTCGGCGCGGCGATCGGTCACCGCCATCACCTTGGCCAGATAACGATAGGCGTCCGCGTGGTGCGGGTGCTGGCGGATGGTGTCCAGCAGGCGCATCTCGGCCTGCGCGGTTTTTCCCGCTTCCAGCCAGGCGCGCGCCAGCGCCACCTGTCCGGTCGGTAACTCAGGGTGGTGAATCAGTCCCTGCAGGCAGACCGATTCGGCCTCTTCCAATTTCCCGTCGTCGCACAGCGCGTGCGCCAACGCCACGAACGTGGTCGAGCGCGGGCTCGCCCGCACAGCAGCGCGCATGCGCTCTAGCCGTTCCGCCCCCTCCGGATGGCCGGACTTCACGAGGCCGAGTATTAGTCGGAGAACAGCGTCGGTAAATATTTTTCAGACGCGTTATGACTTACCGAGATCGAATCCGTCATGCAGCGAACGCACTGCGAGCTCGGCGTACTTTCCGTCGATGACGCAGGAGATCTTAATCTCCGACGTCGAGATGAGGTGCACGTGGATGTTTTCGCGCGCCAGAATCTCGAACATCTTCAAAGCCACGCCCGCGTGCGAGCGCATACCCACGCCCACCACCGACACCTTCGACAGGTTTTGCTCGGTCACGATCTGCTCGGCGCCGAAAATGTCGGCACAATGTTTCGTCAGAAGATCTTTCGCCTTGGCCAGATCCGCCGACGGTAACGTGAACGTCAAATTCGTCCGGCCGTCCTGGATGAACGCCTGCACGATGACGTCGACGACGATACCTGCGCCGGCCAGCGGCTTGAACACCTGGGCCTGGATCCCCGCCTTGTCAGGGATTCCCTGCAGGCTGATCTTGGCTTCGTCCTTGGTGGCGGTGACTCCGGCGACCACGACGGCTTCCATGGCTTTCTCCTCTGGAACGACCCAGGTCCCTTGATTGTCGTTGAAGCTGGAGCGGACGTGAATCGGCACGGCGAACTTCATACCGAATTCCACTGACCGGATCTGCAAGACCTTGGCCCCCAGCGACGCCAGCTCGAGCATTTCTTCATAGCTGATGCGGTCGACCTTGCGCGCGCTGCGCACGACGTTCGGGTCCGCGGTGTAGACGCCGTCGACGTCGGTGTAGATCTCGCACGAGTCGGCCTTCAGCGCCACCGCCACCGCCACCGCCGAGGTGTCCGAGCCGCCGCGCCCCAACGTGGTGATGTTGCCGTCGCGGTCGGCGCCCTGAAAGCCGGCGATCACCGCGATCTTCCCGGCGGCCAGCGCGCCCTTGATCAACCGGTCGTCGATCTCCTGGATGCGCGCCCGGGCGAACGCGCTGTCGGTCAAGATGCGGACCTGATGTCCCAGCAGCGAGATCGCTTGACCGCCCTCGGCCTGGATGGCCAGCGCCACCAGACCGACGGTGACCTGCTCGCCGGTGGAAGCGACCACGTCCAGCTCGCGTTCATCGGGGCTTTCGGTGATCCGCTTGGCCAGGGCCAGCAGGCGATTGGTCTCGCCCGACATCGCCGAGACCACCACCACCACGTCATGACCCTGCTTCTGCGTGGCCAGACAGCGCTTGGCCACCGCGCGGATGCGCTCGATCGTTCCGACCGAGGTTCCGCCGAATTTTTGGACGATCAGCAAGGCGCGCCACTTTCTACTAGCGGGCTAGGCCCCGTCAAGACGCTGCTAGGATGCGCGCATGGCCGAAGCGTTGACCGTTCACATCACCGCGCCTGACGCCACCCAGGCGGCGGAGATGGCGCGCACCTTGGTGTCCGAAGGCCTGTGCGCGTGCGTGAACATCGTGCCGAACGTGCGGTCAATCTATCTTTACGATGGCAAGATCTGTGACGAGCCCGAGGTGCTGTGCATCGTGAAGACGCGCCCGGCCTTGTTCGAACGCCTGCAGCAGCGCGTGCTGGAGCTGCACCCTTATGACGTGCCCGAGGTGCTGGCCTTCGCGGTGGACGAAGGCAGCCCGGACTATCTGGATTGGCTGCGCCAGTCGACGGCGGCGGAGTGAAACTAACGGCGGCGCTTCGCTGATTCGGCCAGTTTCTGCGCGGCCTGGCGCGCGGCCGCCGCGACGGTGGGCTCGGTCTCGCGACCGGCGGCGCGTTCCAGCGCAGGCGCCACCTTGGCGTCGCCCAGCCTGACCAGGGCGCGGGCCGCTTCGATTCGCACCGGCACGTACTCGTCGCTCTCCAGGCGATCGAGCAAGGCGTCGCGCGCCGCGTGGCCGCCGACGGGTCCAAGCTGACCAAGCGCCACCACCGTTTCGCGGCGGTTTTGCACCTCGGGCAGCGCCCGGATCAGAAACGGCACCGCCCGCGCGTCGCCCGAACGGCCCAGCGCCTCGACGACGTCACGGCACAGAGCGACGTCCTCACACGGCGACAGCGTCTGCCCCAGCAACGACAAACCGCTGCGATCACCGATCGACAGCAACGCCAGCGCGCCGCGCACCCGTTGACCCGGATCGGCAATTGGCTGGCTGAGCGACGCCTGCACCCGCGCGCGCGCCGACGCATCGCCCAATCGGGCGGCGCCGATCGATGCCCAGGCAGCGACGGCCGGATCGGGATCGGTGGCGGCCTGGTTCAGCGCCGCGGCGGTTGGAGGCTGCGCGGGCAACGTCGCCAGCAAGCGCGCGGCCTCGCGGCGCAGCTCCAGCGACGCATTCGACGCCAGCAGCACTGACAGATCGCCCGCCGCCGCAACATCGTTCAAGCGACCACGCTCGATGGCCCGCGGGGGCGGCTCGCTGTCACCGGCGGGAGAATTTTTCGCCGCCGACGGCTCGAGGGTCATGCCCTCGTCCAGCCAGCGATCGAGGATCGCCCGCAGCGCTCCCACCCGATCCGGACGCGCGTCGGCCAGGTTCTGCCGCTCGCCGGGATCCTGTGCCAGATCGTAGTACGCGCAAAATCCGCCGCGCATGTCGCAGATCAATTTTTCGCTGCCAAGAATCACCGCCCGCCGATCGTCGACCTCGGCGAAGGCAGGCGGCAAGCGATCGGCCGCGGCTGGCGGCCGCGCCAACCAGGGACCGAGATCCGTGCCGCGCATGCGCACCGGCACCGGGATGTTCACCAGGTTGAGCAGCGTCGGCGTCACATCGACCAGCTGCACCTGGTTGGCGATCACCGCCGGCGCCACGCCGGGAACGGCGATCAGCAATGGAACGTGCAGCTGCTCTTCATACAGCGAGGTACCGTGGTACCGGCCGCCGTGTTCGTCGAACTCCTCGCCGTGATCGGCGGCCAGCACCACCACCGTGTTCGGCCGCCGCGTATCGATGTACGCCAGCAAGCGGCCCACGGCGTTGTCGACGTAGGCGATCTCGCTGTCGTAGCGATCGATGTCGCCGTTGCCGAGATCGAATCCCGCGTGGGTCACGTACGGCTCGTGCGGCTCGAAGAAGTGCACCCAGACGAATGACTTGGCCGGCTTGACGTCGTCGTAATAGTGAATGACCTGATCGACTCGCCGTTCAGCTTCGAGGTATTCGAACTTGACGTACTCGAAGCCAAAGTTGCTGTCGGCGTAGGCCTGAAGCTTCTCGCCGTCGATGAAGAACACCGCGGGCGGATAAAACGCCGCCGTCCGCCAGCCGTAGGTTCGCATCACGCTCGGCACCGGTTCGTGAAATTGCCCCGGTGCCACCCGGGCCAAGGTGGCGAAATATTTTCCCGTCAGCAACGAGGCAACGGAAAACGACGTGTGCGGGGCCTGGGTGTAGGCGCGCGCGAACCGCGTGGCGCGGCCGGCCAGGGCGTCAAGGTGCGGCGTGATCGGCCGCCGATAGCCGTAAGCGCCCAGATGATCCGCTCGAAGAGCGTCGACGGTGATGATCAGCAGATTGGCGTTGGGGCGGTGAGGCCCGTCGGGCAGCCGGCGATCGTTGCGAACTGCAGCGGCGCCGCGATCGGTGGCGGCGACGGTGGTCCCCCGCAACGACGGCGGCGCCAGCCCCAGCAATCGCCCGACGATGGCGGTGCGTTCGTAGGCGGCGAAGCGAAGGATCTGGCTGCGCGGCAGCGCCGCCAGCGACGCCCAGCAAGCCACCACCGCCAGCAGCACCGCGCCGGCGAACGCCCATCGGGACCGACGGCCCGGCACGACGATGTTCATTCGCAGTCGCAGCGCCAGGATCGTCAGGACCACCGTGACCAAGGCCAGCGTGGCGTGAAACCAGGTGTAGAGGCGCACCAGCACGGTCAGGTTCACGGCGTGCGCAACAGCCGCGACGCCCAAAAGCAACAACCAGCGCCCGTGCGCGCCTGGCGACGCCTCCAGCCAGCGACGATAGGCAGCGCCAAGCAGCAGCGACGCGACCAGCCCGACGATCACCAGCGCCGCCGAGATGACCTGATGTCCCGGCACCGCCGCCGCCTGATGTCCGGCGAATATCGCGCGGGCGTCGTAGATCAATAGCGGCGTCACCACCAGCGCCAGCGCCACCTCGGGCAGGCGCCGCCAGCGCGCCGCCGACGAGCCTTGCAGCCGCGCCGCCGCCACCGCGCCCACCAGCGCGCCGGCCAGCAACCCGACCACCGCCAGCACGCTGGCGTCGAGGGCGATCAGCCGAACCGCTTTCGCGAACGACAGGCCGCCCACCCCGCGAATCACCGCGCACGCCGCATCCGCGGCACCGCTGAGGGCGCCGCCGGCGAGACCAGCCGCCGCCCATCGTCGAATGATCGCCACGCTAGCCGGTCTCCTCGCCGTAGACCGCGGCCTTCGCCCAGCGGGCGCGGACGGCGGCACCGAGGGCGGCGTGTTCGGGTCGGGCCAATTCAGGGTCGGCGTCGACCAGACGTTCAGCCTCGGCGCGCGCAAGGTCCAGCAACGCCAGCGTGCCTTCAAGATCGCCGAACATCAGCGCCGGTGCGCCGGCCTGGCGCCGGCCGAAGAGATCGCCGGGACCACGCTGGGCCAGGTCAGCCTCGGCGATGCGGAAACCGTCGCTGGTTTCCGTCAAACAACGCAACCGATCGATCGCTGCCGCCGGCGGCGCGGCCGACGAAGCCGTCGCCGCTGGTTCGCCGTCGCTGTCGTTGCCAGGGCTAACCAACAAGAAACAGCGCCCGGCGTGCGCGCCCCGCCCCACCCGACCGCGCAGCTGATGCAGCTGGGCCAGGCCGAAACGATCCGCTTCCTCGATCAGCATGACGGTGGCGTTGCCGACGTCGATGCCCAGTTCGACGACGGTGGTGGCGACCAGGACGTCCAGCGCGCCATCGGCGAACGCGCGCAACACAGCGTCTTTTTCCAGGCTTTTCAGGGCGCCGTGCAGAAGGCCGACCCGCGCCGGCGTCAATCGGCGGACCAGCGCCCGGTGCTGCGCCACCGCGGTGACGCCACCGACGCGCGCCGAATGCTCGCGCGCCGGACAGACCACGAACGCCTGCCGACCGGCCGCCACCGCGTCGGCAAGAGCGCGATACGCGCCGTCGCGCTGGTCGGCGGTGGCGCACAAGACGGTGGCGACAGGCTGCCGGCCCGGCGGGCGATCCGACAGCACGGTGGCGTCGAGATCGCCGTACAGGGTCAGCGCCAACGAGCGCGGGATGGGCGTCGCCGACATCACCAGCAGATGCGGCGCCGGGCCGCCACCACCACGCAAGCGCGCCCGCTGGGCCACACCGAAGCGGTGCTGTTCGTCGACCACCACCAGACGCAGATCCGCACAGTCGGCGCCGGCATCCAGTAACGCCTGCGTGCCGACCACCAGATCGATCGCACCCTGGCCCAGGTTCTCGCGCAACCGCTGGCGATCTTCGCGCGCGGTGGCGGCGGTCAGCAGGGCCACGCGCAACCCGAACGGCTGTCCCAGCGTCGTCAGGGTGCGCCTGTGCTGCTCGGCCAGAACCTCCGTCGGGACCATGAACAACGTCTGACCACCTCCGCGCGCCGCCGCGATGGCCGCCAGCAGCGCCACCACCGTCTTGCCGCTGCCCACATCGCCGATGACCAGACGCTGCATCGGCCGCGGCGCCGCCAGATCGGCGACGATCGCCGCCACCGCCGCCTGTTGACCCGCGGTCAGCAAGAACGGCAAACGGTCCTGCCCGTCGGCCAGCAACGACGCAGCGTCGACGGCGCACCCGCGCGCAGGCAACGACTGGGCGCTGGCGCGGTTCCGACGAAAGCCGACTTGCAAGATCAGCAGTTCCTCCAACGCCAGTCGCCGATGGGCGGGGGACCGACCGGCCGCGAAATCTTCCAGCTCGCCCGGCGACAAATCGGTTTCTGGCAAATGCAGCGCGCGCAACGCCACCGCCAAGAGCGGCAAGCCGCAACTTTGACGAACGCCCGCCGGCAACACATCGTCTTCGTCACGGTCGCCGAGGCCGGCCACCGCTGCGGCGATCATTTTTTCCAGCACCCGGCCGCCAATACCGTCGACAGCGGGGTAACGCGCGCGGATCCCCGGACCTCCGCCGCCCGCCACCAGCGACGTGAGGTTGGTGGGGTGAATCAGCTCGGGCTTGTCTTCGTCCGTCCAGCGCAACGGACCGGCCAGCGTCACTACGCTGTCTTTGGCGAACGATTTGGCCATGCCGCCCGGCGGACGAAACCAGCGCGCCCGCAGCGTCGCGCCGTCGTCATCGATGGTGACGTCGAGAAAGCGGCGCGGAAAAATGTGCACCTTGCGCACCACCCCGCGCACCACCACCAACTGCCCCCCAAGCGCGGCCCCAAGCGCGGCGACCTTGCTTTGCACGCGCAGGTCGTCGTACCCGCGCGGCAGGTAACGCAGCAGATCGCCGACAGTGGCGATGCCGGCGGCTGCCAGACGCGCCAGCGTCTTGGGCCCAGCGCCCGGGAGCGCCGACAGCGCATCGCCGCTGCCCCGCCGCGCCCGACTACCGTTTGTAGGTAAAACGGAGCTCGTAATCGCAGAGGTAGAAGACATCCCCCTCGTCGATCCGTTTGTTGTCGATGCGCATGCCCTTGAAGTCGATGCCGTTGGTCGACCCCAGGTCCTTGATGAAGTAGGTGCCGTTGCGCCGGATGACGGCCGCGTGCTTGCGCGAGATGTTGCCGTCCTTGATCGGCAGATCAGACGACTTTGACCCGCGGCCGATGATGAATTGATCCTTGTCGATGCGGTACTTCTGGTTGTCGAACACCAGGTACAGCGGCGCCGTCGTTCCGCTGGAGCTGCCTTCGCTCAAGGCCGTGCGCGGCGGTGGCGGCGGCGACGGCATAGTCGGCGCGCCCAGCGGCGGCGACGGCGCGGGGATTCCTCGCGCCCCGAACGGCGACGCCGGCGCCGGCGCGCGCAGCGGCGACGGGCGTGGCGACGGCGGTGTGGGCGGCGGGGTGTCTTCCTCCGAAACGCCGGTCTGGTAGCCGGCCAGCTGGGCGTAGGCCAGCAAGGCGTCGTTGATCAGATCGTCGACCTCGGAGTCCTGCTCCTCGGCCATACGCTGGAAGGTGTTCCACAGGACATCGTCGCACTGAAAATTGCGCGGGTTTCTGCTCTTGGCGTCGCGGGGCATGGTCAGGTTTTCTTCCTGACCGTCTCGGCGGCGCGAGCGGCGGCCTTGCCGATCGTCTCGCCCGACGGGAAACCTTTCAGCGCCGTCGAATCCTTGGCCAGCTTGTCCAACGCCGGGGCGTCGGGCGCGCGGCCGACCTGTTCCAGAGACATCACCGCCGTCATGCGCGCCAGCGACGACCGCGAGTCCAGCGCCTTCACCAGCGCCGGGCGCGCCGCCGCTCCCAGCTTTTCGATCAGCTTGACCAGCAAGTCATCGACGTCGACCTTCTTGTACGCGGCCGTGGCGGGGAACGCCTCCAGCCCGGGGATGATCCCGTCCGCCTTGCTGATGGCCAGCACCACCTCGAAGGCGCGGTAGCGGACAATCTCTTCCTTGTCGGACGAGATGATGCCCAGCAGACCTTGCCGGGCTTCGATGCCACCGATACTTTCCACGACACCGAACATTTCGTCACGAACCAGCTTATCCGCCTTGGGATCGCCGGCTACTTTTAGTGCCAACGGCAGCACGCTGGCGTCACGCCTTTCGCGCATTGCCCGCACCGCCGACACCGCATCCTCGCGGTTGGGATCCTGACTCTTCTCCTCGAGGAACTTCAACGCCACCGGGCCGCCCACTGTCCCGATGGCCTTCCACATCGCGACAGAGATGGGCTTTTCCTTCTTCGCCCGCGCCACCAGGGCGGTCGCGCCTTTGTTGCGCGCGCCCTCGTCGCCCACGCGACCCAGCAGATCAGCAGCCAGCGGATAAGCCGGCGTCGGCTCGCCCAGGACATTGGCTAACATCGCCGCGCCGCCCGGCCCGATGGCCGACAGCATCTTTTCGATCGAGTGCCGCCCGTTGCGCAGATGCCCGCTTTTCAGATCAGCCTCGATGGACGGCAGCAAAATGACGTCGATCTGTTCTTTCTCTTCGGCGGCGGCGAACTGGCGCAACGAGAACAGGGCGTCGCGAAAGGCCAGCGCCTTGTCCGGACTGGGATCGTGCATCGCCGCCTGGTCCAGCGGCACCGCGGCCCGGATGATGGCGAACCGCTCGTCGGGCGAAAGCTGGCCGATGACGCCCTCGGCTTCTTCGGCGTGGCCGCTGTCGACCATGGCTGCCGCTGCTTCGGCCCGCAGCGACGGCGACACCGAACGGTCGCCCAGCGCGTCCCGCAGCTTCTCTGGACCTTTCTGGGTGGTCTTCCAGAGCTGGATGTTTTCAGACGTCGGCTTCGAACACCCGGACGCCGCGGCCGCAAACCATGCCAGCGCGCACGTCAACACCGCTGTGGTTGACCGCGGGAGGGGCCAGGGACTCGCCATGCGCGCACGGATGTTAGACACGCGCTGATCGCAGCGTCAAGGCATTGCCGCTGCCCCACCCTTCGGATAACGTCGCGTCACCTCATGGATTTCGGCACCCGCGGCGAACGCGTCCGGCGCGCTTCGGTGGCGGTGGCGGCGCTGTGCCTGGGGCTGGGCGGACGGGCGGGGGCGGCGCCGTTTGATGATCCACACCTGGGCGGGCTGACGTTCAGCGGGCCCACGTCGGCGACCCTGGGCGCGGTGTACTGGAACCCGGCGGCGCTGGGTCTGGTGCGTGGCAACCAGATCATGATCTCGGGAACGGCGCGGGTGATCCGCACCGGTGTCCATCGCGCATCCATCGATCCGGCCACCGGCCAGCCGGGCGGGGGCACCGCCGCCGGCAACGCCACCGCCAACGACGTGATTCAGCCGGTGCAATACCCGATCGGGCCCGGAAGCTTCGCCGGCATCAGCACCGACCTCGGCGGCGATCGCTTCACGCTGGCCTTCGCCACCTACCAGCCGTACGCCGAGAAGGTTCACTTTGACGTCGCGCCGACCGGAGACGAGCCGACGCGCTATCACCGTCTGTCAGCCGACCTGCGCAACCTGGCGCTGGTGCCGGCGCTGTCGATCCGATTCGCCGGCGATCTGCGGGTGGGCGTGGCGCCGGGCTTTCTTTTTTCCACCGGCCAGCTGTCCTTCGCCGAGCGCGTCCCGGGCGTGCCGGTCAGCGGCGCCGAAGATCCAGCAGGCGACGCGCGCGTGAACATCGATTCGGGCCAGGGAATCGGCGATGGAAAGTTTTCCCTGACGCTGGCGGGTGGAATCTATTACCGCACGCGCAATCTGGAATTCGGCCTGGCCTATTCCAGCCGGCCGTTCGGCGGCGACATCAACGGCGTCGAGGTCGCCGGCACCAGAACCACCGTCACCGGGCCCGGCGGCGCCGCGATCACCTGCCGCCCGTTGCCCATCGATCCCGAAGCCCCCGGCGCCGCCGCCAGCCGCAGCGCCGGCTGCATCTTCGGCGACATCAACTATCACCTGCCCGACACGTTCATCGGCGGCGTCACCTGGCACCTGTTTCATGGTCTGGAGATCACCGGCATCGTCCGCTGGATGCGCTACCACGTCATGGACCAGATGGACATCCGCCTGACCGGCACCACGTTACAAGCGGCGGGTCTGCCGGAGCACATCGTCTTGCACCAGGGCTTTCAAGATGTCTGGGACACGCGGGTGCGGGTTTCGTACTGGCTGAAAGAACGCGTGCACCTGGGCGCCGTGGTGCGCGTCGAGACCAGCGCCGTCCCCGCCCAGGACGTCAGCCCGGCCGCCGTCGACGGGCTGAAGGTGGAACCGATCGTCCTGGCCGAGGTCCGCCTGGGCCGCCACCTCTCGTTGTCAGCCGGGTACGGGGTCACGCTGATGGGACAGGTCAACGCCAGCCCGTCGCGTTTCGATCCGCAGGCCGCGGCCGCTTGCGCCACCACCACCGGCGGCAAACCGGCCGGCGACATCGGCAACCCCGGCTGCGTGGCGCGCGATCGCGGCCTGGCTCGCCCGACCGCCGAAGGGACGTACACCCGATTCGTGCAAGACTTTGGACTGTCGGTGACGTCGCAGTTTTGATAAACGACCACGATGCGCGCTGGTTGCCGACCGCTGATGATCTCGCTGGTGGGTCTGTCGTGTGCCACGCTCAAAGGCACCGGCCTGCGCGGGCCGGCCGGCGCATCGCGGACCGCGCCGCTGCCGACGGGCGATGCGGCCGGCAAGGCAGACGTGGTGGCAACCGCCACGCTGGGCACGCTGACCGCCACCAAGTGGCGCCTGGCCAACGGCCTCGAGATCATCTTGCTGCCCGATCCGGCCGCCACCAGCGTGAGCTACATGACCTGGTTCCGCGTCGGCTCGCGCCACGAAGATGAACCGGCGGGACAGACGGGCCTGGCGCACCTGTTCGAACATTTGATGTTCACCCAGACCAAAGGCCAGCCGGCCGGTGCCTTCGACCAGGGCATCGAATCCGCCGGCGGCAGCGCCAACGCCATGACGTACTACGATTTCACCGCGTACATAGACGACGTGCCGCCCGAAGGTCTGCCCACCACCGTGCAACTGGAGGCGGACCGCATGACCAACCTGGACCTGCGCAAGAAGCAGGTCGACAACGAACGCGACGTGGTGGTCGAGGAGCGGTTGTTCTCCGTCGAGGACAGCGTGGACGGCTGGCTGGACGAGGTGGCGCACAAGCAAGCCTTCCGCACCCACCCGTATCGCTGGCCGGTGATCGGGTGGATGAAGGACATCAAAGCGTCCACCACGGAGACGGCGGTCGCCTTCTATCGACGGTTCTACGCGCCCAACAACGCGGTGCTGGTGGTAACGGGGCGGTTCGACGCGACGGCGGTGCTGGCCCTGATCGCGGCGGGCTACGGCGGCATCGCCCCGTCGGCTGATTTGCCGACCGACCACGCCCAGCCCGAACGCGCGCCGGCCGCCGAGGTGCGCGCGGTGATCGAGCGGCCGGTGCCGGCGGATCGTTTTGTGGTCGCCCTGCCCGCGCCCAGCCTCGGAGGCGCCGACCGCGCCGCCTACGAAGTGCTGAACGAGATCCTGCTGGAAGGTCCCTCGTCGCGCCTTTACCGGACGCTGGTGGTGGAAAAAGAGCTGGCCTCGTCGGTCAGCGGCCACGTCGAGCAGACGAAAGATCCGGGTCTGTACGCCATCTGGGTGCAGATGATCAAAGGCCACGCCGCCGAGGAAGCCGAGGCCGTACTGATGGACGAGCTAGGCCGCCTGGTGAAGACCGCCGTGCCGGCCGCCGAGCTGCAAAAAGCGAAGGCGCGCCTCGAGACCGGATTCTGGCAGCAGCTTTCGTCCAGCCACGGGCGTGCCGAACTGCTGGGAAATTTCGACGTCGCGTGCGGCGATTTCCGCCGCCTGTTCCAGCGCGCCGGCGAGTACAACCAGGTCTCCGCCGCCGACGTGCAGCGGGTAGCGGCGGCCTATTTTGCCGGCGGCGCGCGATCGGTGGTGATCGCCCGGCCGCGCGGCGGGAGCCCGGGCGCATCGTGAATGGACGCCTGGCCGCCCGGACCTTGGGCCTGGTTCTCACGATGAGCGCACTGATGACGATGACGATGATGACGATGAACCGAACCGCCAAGGCCGCCGCGCCGGAAACAGCCGCCACGCGCGCGGCTGGCCCTGGCGGGTCAGTCCTGATCGTAGAGACCAGCAACAGCGTGCCGCTGGTGCACCTGGTGATCGCCGCGCGCGGCGGCTCGTCCACCGACGCCCGTCACCGCGACGGCATGACCGATCTGGCGGTCGAGCTGGCCCGGCGCGGGGCCGGGGCGCGCAACCGCGAACAGCTGGACACCGCGCTGGACGAACTGGGCGCGACGGTCGAGGTGCAGACCGACGCCGATTCGGTGCGCTTCGAGGCCACGGTGCTGAGCCGCAACCTGGACGGGCTGCTGGCCATCCTGGCCGACATCATCATTCGCCCGACGTTCGCGCCCGCCGAGCTCGGCCGCACCCGGCACGAGCTTTCGGCCCGCATCGAAGAGGCGCGCACCGACGACCACGCCTTGTGCGCCCGGTTCTTCATACGAAATCTTTACAACGACCATCCGTACGGACATCCGCCCGAAGGAACGCGCGCTGGCCTGGAAGCGCTGACCGCCCCTGAGCTGAGCGCCCATTTTCACCGCCTGTTCGTGGGCGGCAACGTGATCTTCGGAGCCACCGGTGACGTCGCGGCCGACGATCTGCACGCCCGTCTGGACCGCGCCTTCGCCGACCTGCGCGCCGGCCCCACTCCGGAACCCGTGCTGCTGCGCCAGCCGCAACCGCCGGTGGGCTGGCGCATCCAGCTGGTCGACAAACCGGATCGGCAGCAGACCCAGCTCATGTTCGGTCACGCCGCCCCGCGCGCCGCCGATCCTGATTTCGTGCCGCTGTCCGTGGGGCTGGCCGCCTTCGGCGGGCACGGGATGAACGCCACCCTGATGAACGAGGTCCGCACCAAACGCGGCTACGCTTACGGCGCTTATCTGACCCTGGACAAGCGGCGCGGACCCGGCACCGCCAGCGGCTGGGTCTTCTCGGCCAACGACAAGGCGGTGCCGACGTTGAAGCTGGTGCTGCGCCTTTACGTCACGCTGATGGAGAAAGGGCTGCCCGACGCGCGGGTCGATTTCTTCAAACGCTTCGTCGCCGGTTCGTACGCCGCCGAGATCGACGCCCCCGATCAACGCCTCGACGCCCGCGTCGACGCCGAAGTGGTCGGCCTGCCCGCCGACTTCGTCGATCGCTATCCTGACCTGGTCCGCGCCGTGACGCCCCAGCAAGTCAGCGCCGCCCTCGCCCGCCACGTGCATGCGAAGAACCTGGCCATCACCATGGTCTCGACCGCCTCGGTGATGAAAAAACTTCTGCTAGGCGCGAAAATCAAAGACAGCGCCATCGACGTCGTGCCGTTCGATAGTTACTAGGCGCGGGAGGGCTGGCATGAATCCGGACGACGAGCGGACGCTGGGGCAGGGAAAGTATTTGAAGCTGGTCGAACGGCGGGGATGGGAGTTCGTGCATCGATACGGCTGCAGCGGCGTGGTGGTGATCGTGGCGCTGACGCCGGACGATCGTTTGTTGCTGGTCGAACAGCTCCGGCCCGCGGTGGCCCACCGTGTGATCGAGCTGCCGGCGGGTTTGGTCGGCGACACGGTGGAATTGAAAAACGAGGCGCTGATCGACGCTGCTCACCGCGAGCTGGTCGAAGAGACGGGCTGGCAGGCGACGACGATGACCCCGCTGGCGGAGTCGCCCACCGCGGTCGGACTGTCATCCGAACGGCTGACGTTCTTCGCCGCCAGCGGACTGACCAAGGTCGGTCCGGGCGGCGGCGACCACACCGAAGACATCGTCGTGCACGAGGTCGCACGCCCCGACCTACCCCATTTTCTGGCCGGCAAACGGCGAGAGGGATTGCTGGTCGACTACAAGATCTTCGCCGGGCTGTACCTGGCGACTGGCGACGGTCAAGGCTACGGACAGACCGACGGTTTGATGAGGGCCAGATAGGTGCCGCAGACCTCGTCGCCTTGGTTCTTGTCGTTGTTGTAAAAGGACTGGCAGGCGCTCTTCAGCCCGTCGTTGGTGGCGGCGTTGCAACAGGCCAGGAGGTCGGCGCAGGTGCCGTCGGCGACGGGCAGGCCGAGATCAAAGCCGTTCAGATCGAAGCTCGGGATGTCGAATCCACCGTCCAGGCCCGCCAGATCGAAGCCGCCGCCGTCGAACCCGGGAATGCCCCCGTCCCCGCCCAGGCCGATACAAGCGGGTAGTGAGCACGAGCCTG
>DASXQB010000070.1:0-9870 GCA_036493295.1 Polyangia bacterium
CGCGCCGCCGGCACCGCGCCCACCCAAGCGCGGACACCTTCGCCGCCACCACCGGACGAAGCTCCGATCCCCGGCGCCGCGCCTTCGCCGGCTGCCGCCAGCGTCCCACCGCCCTCCGCCAGCCACCACGCCGGCCTGGTCAGCTGGCGCGGGCTGGTCGGCCGCGGTGATTTCGACGGCGTGGTCAAGGCGGCGCGCCGGCGCTCGATCGACGACTGCGAGGCGCGTTGCTCGGCGGAAGATCTGCGCGCGCTGGGAGACGCCGCCCGCTACTCGAACCGATCGGCGCTGGCGGAAAGGGCCTTCGTCGCCTTGCACGCGCGTTTCGCCGGAACCACCGACGGCACCGCCGCCGCCTACCTTCTGGGACGAACCTACGAGTCCAAGCACAACTGGTCCGGTGCCGAGCGGTTGTACCAGCAATACCTCAGTGAAGCGCCCAGCGGACAGTTCGCCGTCGAGGCTGCATCCGGCCGCGCCCGAGTGGCTGCCCGTCGATAAACACGTTAATGATGCCGGTGATGACACGCCGGCCTGGTGGGGTTCGACACACGCTGGGCCTGCTGGCGGCGGTGTGGCTTCTCTCGCGGGCCGCCGCCGCTGACGCCGCCGACGTGCTGGTGGTGCGCCCGACGCTGGACGATCGTTTCATTGAAGAGATCTTTCATCGCGTGGGCGGCGAACTGCGCGTTCACGCCTTCGCCGTGCGCGAGCAAGAACCCAGCGGCGACGACGTGTCCATGGCAGAGGCGCGCGCGCTGCTGGCGCGCACCGGGGCGGCGGCCTGCGTGTCGTTCATCTGGCAAGGCGACACGTCGGTGGTTCGAGTCTGGGTGGCCGGCGCCAGCGGCACGCCGGCCCTGTTCGAAGCCGTGGCCCTGCAACGCACGCCCGACGTGCCGACCGTGCTGGCGGCGCGCGCGGTGGATCTGCTGACGGTGGCGCTGGATCGAAACCGCGCTCCGGCGCCGCACGCGCCGCCCGTCGCTGATTCAACCGCGCCGACGTTGACGGCCACCCCACCGGCGGCGGCCTCGGCGGCGCCGCCTGACTGGTCGCTGGCAGTGGGCGCGGCGCTGATCGCCAGCGGCGGTCGCTTCGGCAACGCCGCCGGTCCAGAGCTGGCGGTGGCTCGGGCGCTGACCCGACGCTGGGCGATCGGCGTCCGCGTCGCCGCGCCGTTGTGGGGCCAGCGGCTCAGCAATGACGACGGCAGCGCCAAGCAGACGCAGGCGCTGGGATTGCTGGAAGGGCAAGCGCTGATTGCCTCGTGGCGGGCGCTGGGCGTGCGGGCGCGCGTCGGGCTGGGCGCCGATTACCTGCGCGTCAACGGCGACGTGGTGCCGGCGGTAGCATCGGTGGTGCCGGCGCAGGCGACGGCCTGGGTGGCGACGGCCGCGGCCGGCCTGGCGCTGTCGCTGGCGGTTTCGCCGCGCGTGGCGGTCGACGTCGGCGGTGACGTCGTGGCCGCGTGGCCGCGCCCGCACATTCACCTCGGTCACGAGACGGTGGCACTGACGCAGCCGCAGCCTTCGCTGACCGTCGGCGTGCGCTTCGGCCTTTGACGATGATGACGACAACGACGAGACGACCATCGCCTTTCGTTCGCGCCGTTCTCACCGCGGCGACGCTGGCCGGCTGCACCGGCGCCACGCTGGACGCCACCGGCGATCACGGCCCGACCGAGCTGGATCGCCCGACGGCCTGGTATCCCTTGAACGATGCCACCCGCATCGGCCACGATCGCGCCGCCGGCCGCAGCGACGCCATCGCCGCCGGCGTGCAGATCGTCAGCGATCCGAAAAAAGGTCCGGTGGCCGCGTTCGACCCCCTCGTCGGCGGCTCGCTGACGCTGCTGCCGCCTGTCAGCCGTGATTTCACCGTGGCCTTCTGGATGAAGTCCACCCAGCAAGGCCCAAAGCAAGCCGGCTGGGTGATGGGCCCGCGCCTCATCGACGGCGATTACCCCAACCTGGCGCTGGACTTCGGCGTCAGTTTGTCCGTGGACAAGCTGGCCTTCGGGGTGGGCAATCCCAGTGACGTCACGCTGGATCAAACCGCCATGATCAGCCTTCACAGCGTCATCGACGGCACCTGGCACCACGTGGCGGTGACCCGCGACGGCACGACCGGCCAGCGCCAGATCTTCGTCGACGGCGCGCTGGATTCAGAATCGCTAGCGCTGCCCGGCGATCTGAAATTGCCGCCCACCATGCTGGTCGGCCAGCGCATCGCCACCGCGCCGCCGTCGCCCGTCCTGAAAGCCACGCTCTCCGATCTGCGCTTTTACGATCGCGTGCTGACCGCGCTGGCGATCGCTTTTCTGGCTACCCCGTGATCGCCGAGGTCAGCGCGGCGTCGGCACCAGAAAGACACACCCGGCAAAACGCGCGAAGCGTTCGCGCTTGTCGGTTGGGGCGAACGGCCGCAGCAATTTCATGATCGTGCGCATCCCCCACGGCAGCGGTGGACGCCGGCCAAGACGGGCGCCCTCCACCGGCAAGTACCGAACTTCGCGGCTCTGCCAGCTATGCTGGGCGAAGAATGCGAACCAGTCGGGCGGATTGAACTTGAACGGCGCGGCGGCCATGGCCCGATCGGCGCCGCTTCTCTTGCGATAGGCGACGCTGTCAGGCGAAAAATAGTCGACGATCCAACCCGCCGCGTGCGGCATCGCGCGCAGATCATCGGCAAGCGCGCCCACCGCGGCGTTGTCCAGATAAGGCACCACGCCTTCGGTGAGGATCAGCAGCCGCGCTGATTCACCGTCGAGCTTTTGCAACAGGGTCTGTCTTTGCGGCCGCTGCGCCAGATCCAGACCGACGCGCAGCAGCCGGCAGCGCGGTATTTGCCCGGCCAAACGCTGATCTTTGAAGGTGATCAGCGCGGGATAATCGACCTCGATCCAGCGCAGCGACGGCGGCAGCGACAGACGATACGGACGCGTGTCCAGGCCGGCGCCCAGGTTCACCACCGTGTCGCAGCCGGCCGCCACGGCGTCGGCGATGTACTGATCGATGATGCGCGTGCGAATCGCCACCGACCAGCCGACCATCGGCTGCATGGGCAATCCGCGGGTGATGGCGGCGCCGCGCTCGCCGGCCAGCAAGGCCGCCAGCGAATCGACGAACAAAGCGTCGGGGCGCGCCGATTCGACCGCCCGATGGTGCGCCACCATGAAGGCGGTGTCAGAGACGTGCTGGATCGGGCGCGACGACGACGGCGACGGTTCGGACATCACCAGCCAATCTAACCATCTTTCAATATCGCGCCGATGCTCTCGTTCAGGCGGGCGAAGGCCGGATCGTCGATGTTCAGCACCGCGCGGCCCGACGCCACCTGCGCGTCCACGCTGTCCTTCGACACCTCGCCGACGTAGACGCCATTCTGCTTGGCCAGGGCATTGGCAAAGCGCACGCAGTTGGCGATCGACAGGCCATCGGCGTCTTCATATTCGGCGCTGTCGCGTACGGCGCGCTGGACCGGTTCGGGCATCTCCCATTTCATCGCCAGGGCCAGCCCGACCTTTTGATGGCAGCGCTGCAAGATCCCCACCCACTGCGTTCCCGTGATCCACTGCCCTTTTTTGCCGGCGTCCTGCAGCGCGCGTTCGGTCTCCAGCAGCAGCGCCGCCACCACCGGCTTGCCGATGTCGTGCAGCAGACCGGCCAGGTAACCCAGGTCGGCGTCGCCGCTGTTCGACAGCGTGACCACGTCGCGCGCCAACGTGGCCACCACCCGCGAGTGATCCCACAGCCCCTTCAGCGCCGCGCCGATGCGCGGGTCACGCGATTCGAACACCTGACGCGCCGACGCTTCGATCAAGAGTTCGCGCAGCCGTTTGACACCGATGCGGGTCACCGAGGCCAGGACGCTCTTCACCGGCTCGCGCCCGGCCAGCGCGGCGCTGCTGGCCGTCCGGATCAGCCGCGCCGCCAAGATGGGATCTTTTTCGATCAGCGTGGCGGCGTCGCCCAGAGCGAAGTCCGGATCTTTGATCAGCTTGAGACATTTCAGCGCCACCGCCGGCAGCGCCGGCAGGACCAGCTGATCGGCGGCCAGACGTTTGTTAACGATCGCCTCTAGCTGGGTGGCCACTCGATCTTCCAGCGCGGGGCGAGGAGCGCCTTCGTTCGGGTCGGTGGTCACCGCCCGATCATCGTCACCAACGACGGCTCGCTTGAGAAGTGGCGCCCGCTGCTAAGGGGCACCGCTGGCGGGGCCATCAGAGTTGCCGTCGGGCGGGCAGCGCGCCGGCGGATCCCGGTCGACGCCGCCGTCGGGGGTGGCCAGTCGATCCAGGGCCACGGCAATGGCAGCGGCGGAACTCTGGGCGTCGGGCGAGGAATCCAGCTCGGCCCGCAAGGCCTGGATGATCCCCCGGCGTTCGCCCACGCTGAGGCGGCTGTCGCAGACGATCTGATCCAGGCGGCGCGGCAGCTCGACGGTGCTGCGCTGAACGTCCTCGGCGTGGGCGCGGCCAGCCATGCGAATGCGCATCTCGCGCGTGGCGGTGAGGAAGCGCGCCTTGGCGTAACGATAGGGATCCTTGCCTGACATCCGCATCACCTCGTCGGTCAGATCGGCGCCGCCGCTGGCCCCCACCACCACGGCCGCGGCGTCGAAGAAACAGGGCCGCGGATACTGGCAAGCCTCGCGCGGATCCGGCCGAAAGCGCGACACCGAGGTGGCGGGGTACCGCGTCTCGTCGGCGATCGGGTCGGCCGGCGGCGCCTTCGGATCTCGTCTCCCGCGCCCGAGGATCACCCCCTGCAGCGTCGGCACGTTGCCGGGCGCGCTTTGCGGCACGATCGGAATGAAGCGCAGCCCGCTGATGTGCTTGTCGCTGAAAGCGACCGTGCCGTCGCGAGCGATGCGCGCCTTGAAACCAGACGCGTCGTACAGCAGATCGCCGCTGCTGCCTTTCGCCCTTTGCAACCGATATTGATCGGCGGTGGGCTCGCCAGTGACGGGCGTGCCGGTGGGCGGGCGCAGCAGCGACGGAGGCCGTGCGGACGACGCCGCGGCCGGCTTTCCGAGCGGCGGCGCTTGATCAGCGTCGGCCAGCGCCAGCAGCGCCACCGTCAGTAGTGAATAGGCAAAAGGCATGGCGTCACTATCGACATAGCGATGGGCCCGTTGGGATGCCAGGGGCCAGCGTCCTGGAAATGAATTTTGCTTCGGGCATGAGCGTCAGAAAAATCGCCTGGTCTCACCCAGGAAAACCAACCTCTGATAAGGAAAGCTTATGACCAAGACCCTGAGACTATGCATTTTGGTAATTTGCTCCGCGGCTGCGTGCGGTGGGAGCAGCGACACCCTATCCACGGGAATCCCGCCCAACACCAGCCTGGGCAGCCTGACCCCCGCCCAGACCCAGAAGCTGTGCATGGCCAGCGAGACGTTCCTTCAGACCAAGGTGGAAACGCTGTCCTGCCTGATCCAGGCGCTGGTGCCGGCCTCGCTGGCCGCCACCACGGACGTGGCGCGCACGCAATGCAAGACCGCGTACAACGCCTGCGTGGCGAAACTGGGCACCAGCAGCGGCGGGTCGGCGGACGGCGGCACATCCACCACCAGCTGCAAGATGCCGCCGGCATCGTGCACGGCCACTGTCGGAGAATTCGAGACCTGCTTGAACGACAGCTCGGCCGCTTACGACAAGCTGCAGCTCACCCTGCCCAGCTGCGACGAGTTGCACCTTCCGCTGATGATCGACTCCAGCGTGGGCAGCAGCGTCACCGAGCCCGCCTCGTGCACGAAGCTGAACAGCGAGTGCCCCGACGTCAGCAGCGGCGGCAGTTCCAGCAGCGGCGGCACGAAGGTGTAACCGGCGGCGCCCTCCGTGGCGGCAGCGGAGTATCATTCGCCGCACGGGGGAGACGATGATGACGGAACGGCTGGCAGAAACGCGCGCGGTGAAGCTGGGCTTGACGGGACCGACGGTCTTTCCGCTGGGCCTGGGCTGCATGGGCATGTCCGGGATGTACGGCGCCACCGACGACACCGAGAGCGTCCGCACCATCCAGGCGGCCATCGATCGCGGTGTCACTTTGATCGACACCGGTGACTTTTACGGCATGGGCCACAACGAGATGCTGATCGGCCGCGCCATCGCCGGCCGCCGTGACAAGATTTTTCTTTCGGTGAAGTTCGGCGCCATGCGCGGGCCCGACGGAAGCTGGCAGGGCTTGGACACGCGCCCAGCGGCGGTGAAGAACTTCCTCGCTTACACGCTCAAGCGTCTGGGCGTCGAGGCCATCGACATCTACCGCCCTTCGCGACTGGATCCCAACGTTCCGATCGAGGACACCGTCGGGGCCATCGCCGACATGGTCAAGGCCGGCTATGTCCGCCACATCGGATTGTCCGAGGTGGGCATCGAATCCGTGCGCCGCGCGAGCCAGGTTCACCCCATCGTCGATCTGCAGATCGAATACTCGCTGGCCAGCCGGCGGCCGGAGGCGGCGATCTTTCCGGCCCTGAAAGAGATGGGCGTCGGCTCCACGCTGTACGGGATTTTTTCGCGCGGCTTGCTCACCGGCAGCGGACCCAAAGGACCGCGCGACATGCGCAATCACCTGCCACGCTTTCAAAGCAGCAACCGCGCGCAAAATGGCGACGCCGCCCTCCGCCTGCAGGCCTTCGCCGCCGAGCGCGGCATGACCGCGGGCCAGGCGGCGATCGCCTGGGTGCTGGCGCGCCAGCCGGGTTTCCTGCCGCTGATCGGCCCCAAGACCGTCGCGCAGCTTGACGATGCGCTGGGCGCCCTGGCGCGGCCGCTGTCCCCGGATGACGTGCTGGCGCTGGAACGGGCGCTACCCGAGACAGCAGTGGCCGGCGATCGCTACGCCGCCGAACAGATGCGCGGCCTGGACAGCGAACGATAGCGATATGACGGTCAGCCGGTGACGCCGCTGGCGAACAGCGACGGCGCGGCTGGCTCTTCTGTTTCCAGCGGAGTCAGGCGGACGAAACGCGGTGGTGGCGGCGGCTCGCCGTCGGCGGGGGCCGCGCGCGCCAGCGCCAGCCAGTGCGTGGACAACGGCCGCCACAGTTGAAAGTGCCAGGGCGCCGGCGACGGCCCCGCCGTTGCGTCTTGCGCCAACGCGGGCTGCAGGCGCGCCGCGATCGCCCTGCCCGCCAGCGCGAACGCCGCGCGATCAAGCGGCAGCGACAGTCCTCGCCCCAGCGCCTTGAGGTATGCCTCCTTCAACGTCCACAGGGCCAAGAACAAATCCCGCCGCTGTTCACCGTCGCACGCGCGCAACGCCTGCGTTTCATCAGCGGCGAAGTTTCGTCCGGCGATGGCCAGCGCGTCGTCGACGATCCGGAGTTGCTCCACATCGACAGCCGCGCGCACTTCACCGGTGACCAGACAGGCGATCAACCCCGCGGTGTGCGACACGCTGAATGCCGGCGCCGCGATCCCCGCCGGCCCGCACACCGTCGGCCGACCGTGCCCGTCGGCGACGAACCGCCAGTCGGCCGGCGCGACCGGCGCAAACCGGGACAGCGCCGCCCGCACCAGCGCCCGCGTCACCGCGAAGGCCTGTCGATCGCGGGCGAACACGAACCGCGCCTGGCGGGCGCGCTCGTCGGCGGTCAGCAGGGCTTCATAGCGGGCCAGGCGTTCCGGAGCCTCGCCCACCGCCGGATCGACCAGAAAATGCGGCGGCAAATCCTTGCCGTCTTGATAGTGCGCCACCGCTGGATCGTCGATGGCCACGGCGATGATCTTGTCGTCGACACCCTTGTCGTCGCGCATGGCGATGCCGCCCACCGCCCGCGCCCGCACGATGGTCAGCGGAAACACCGGCTCTTGCATCAGCAGCAGCACGTCCAGCGGATCGCCGTCGCCGGCGTGGGTCTGCGGAATGAACCCGTAACTGGCCGGATAGTGCACCGCCGAATACAGCACCCGATCCAGCATCAGAAGGCCGGTCCTCTTGTCGATCTCGTACTTCAGCTTTGATCCCTTGGGGATCTCGATAACGACGGGAAAGTACTGTTCGATGCGATCGGGCAGCGCGATGTCGTGAAGCGGGTGCACGCGCCGACGATAACACGCCCGATCGCCCGCCCCGCCCGGCCGTCACAACGAAACGGTCAGCACCGCCTGCCCGGCGACGGTGGTGTCCACGCTGGGCGACGTTCCCGTCCCCACCGCCTGCACGAAGGCGCCGGCGTTCACGTATGGCAGCAGGTCAACGTCGCTGGTCGACTTCAGCGTCATCTGGCGCGCGCCTTTGGCCGGCGCGCCGGCGGCCAGCTCGCGGGTGAGCAGCGTCGACGATGATGGGGCCACGATGGTCAGCGTCAGCGCCGTGAGAAAATCCAGCGTGGCGTCGGCGGGCGCCGTCACTGTCAGCGTCAGATGGTTCAGCTTCACCGAGTTAGCCAGTCCGGCGTCGCTGGGCAAATCGCTTGAATTGAGGGCAATCTGCGACATCACCACTGTCGCCGGCAGGCCCGCGGCGGCCGCAGCGGGATTGCCGGGCACCACCTGCGGCGCGAGGTCGATGGTGGTGTCGAACGAGATCAGGCCGCATCCATTGACCGCGCCCACGGCGATGAACAGAAGGGCCGCTCGCAAAGCGCAAAAAAACAAACGCATGGTGGACATGAAATCCTCCGAACAAAACGTGGGGCCGATCGGGCGCGCGCCAACCCGCGCGCCGCCCAATCGGCGTTGGTTGGTGTTTAGCGATGGCGCGAAACAGCGGGTGTCGACGGGGCTTGCCCGTGGTCGCCGGCGTGGCCAGGTTCATTTTCAGCGGTGCCCCCCAGGTGAATGCCGCCGACTGGCAATATGATGGACGTCCCATCCAGCGTCGCCTGCCCGCACGTCGCGCCGAACACCAGCGTGTGCGTGACGCCATCGGAACGCGTTTCGGTGATTATCCCAGCGGTTGGCCAGCGACAGTCGCCGGGCGCGGGGAAGACCACGTCCATCATCTTGAAGGCCGACGTGGTGCCGTCGCCGTGGTCGTGATCCAGCGTGCCGGTCAGCGTGCGCAGCGGCGAGGCGCCCGAGTCGTCGAAGGTCTCGCTGACCTGGCCGGTCAGGCGGGTGGATTTGCTGGTGGCGCCGCTGGCGTCGCGATCGGTGCGCGCGATGTCGTACGTCTTCGTTTGCGAAAATTCCTTGGCCGCCGGATCGCGCGTCGACAAGGACGACGTCGCGGTGACCGTCTCTTCCGAGGTGCCGTCCGCTTCGGTGGTGGTGATGTCGCCGTTCGACGTGCGGCTGACGGTGATGACGGCGGTGGCGCCGCAGGTGCCGGCCGGCTCGGCGGTGACGGCGTTGGTGATGCTGACCTTGCCGGCCGAGCGTCCCTCATTCGCGCCGCCCGCGTCGCTGGCCCCGCCATCGCCACGCGTCTCCGGATCGCGTCCGTCCCCGCCGTGTGGGGGCCGCGCAAGGCAGTCGGTCCATTGCAGCTCGATCGTGGCCGGGAAAATCCGCCCGCAGACGGTCGCCGTGGTGATGGCCGGCGCGGGGTCGCAGCGAAACACCTCGGCGCCGTCGGGCAGCCGCGGCGGCATGAGACCCGCCATCAATCCTCCCAGCTCGGGCGTGGTGCTGATGGTGCTGCCGGTGGTGACGCCGCTGGTCGCGGCAGCCAGCTCGGCTGAGGTGGTGCTGGTGTTGGCGCCGTTGCCGGTGCTGGCCCCACATCCGGCCACCATCGTCACGCTCACCGCCACGCCTCCCCAGCGCCAAAGAAACCCTGCGCGGCCCCAAACGTCGATTTTTCCGCTGTCTTTCATCTCGCCACTCCTTTCGTCCGTCCACGTTGCGGGGCGGACGGCGGATTAGTGGCGGCGGGACCGGCGAAAGATGCAGCTTTTTGACGCCCTGGGCGC
>DASXQB010000071.1:0-10049 GCA_036493295.1 Polyangia bacterium
CCAGCGTGACCTTGGCGTTCGGGTTGCCTTTCATCGGCGCCTCGGAGACGTCGATGAATTTCGGCGTGGCGTTGCGATAGCGCTTGGCCAGCGCTTCGCTGATCTCCGAGTCGGTGTAACCCTGGTCGACCAGCTTGGCCACGTACCGAACCGCATTGAGCGACCGTCGGCAGCTCGCGTCCTTCTTTGCCGACTGGATCAGGCTTTGCGCCTGGCCACAGATAGC
Organism: Polyangia bacterium; assembly: GCA_036493295.1. Lineage (GTDB taxonomy): Bacteria > Myxococcota_A > Polyangia > Fen-1088 > Fen-1088 > DATKEU01. The sequence continues at coordinate 227 of DASXQB010000071.1, forward strand.
CGGTTCGCTGTTGACGATGCGGAAGAAGACCTTCTTCTGAAGCTCGTCGAACTTGGAGATGTCCAGCCCCGGCGGCGGCGTGGTGTCTTGCGCGGCCGGCGGTGGTTCGGCGGCGGAGGCCGGCGCCTCGATGGTCTCGGGCGCCTGCTTCGAACACGCGGCCAGCATCAGCGGCAGCCCGACGACGACCGAAACAGCCCTGATCAAAATCATCGTTGCCGCACGCATTCGCGTTCGTATGTATAGAAACCAACCGCGCCCGAGTCAACGCGCCTGACGCGCGCCTCGCTCATTGACGTCGAAGGCCGCACCATCTATAAATCGCGGGGCGCGAAGGCGCTGCAAACCCATGACATCAGACTACGTTCCCGCAGCATTGACGATTTTGATCGGGGTCGGGTTCGCGTTGCTTTTGACGGCGGCGGCCAAGTATCTGGGACACAGCCGCCCCAGCAAAGCCAAGGACTACCCTTATGAGTGCGGGTCCGAGGTCATCGGCAGCCCGCGCACGCGTTTTGAAGTGAAGTTCTACCAGGTGGCGATCCTCTTCCTGGTGTTCGACATTGAAACGGCGTTCTTGTACCCGTGGGCGCTGAAGTACCGCGAGCTGTCCTGCACCGGCCCGCTGGAAAACGGCCTGTGCGGCAGCGGGATTTCGTTCTTTGGCCTGACGGAGATCCTGGTGTTTATGGCCGTGCTGATCGTCGGCCTGACGTACGTGTGGCGCAAGCGCGCGATTGGCTGGGAGTAGACCACCATGGGTTTTGAATTCGTCTACTCGTCGAAGCTGGAGGCGGCGGTCAACTGGGCCCGCAAGTTTTCGCTGTTCAGCTATCCGTTCGTCACCGCCTGCTGCGGCATGGAGTTCATGTCGGTCGCCGCGCCGAAGTACGACATCGCGCGATTCGGCGCGGAGTTCCCGCGCTTTTCACCCCGCCAGGCTGATCTGTTGATCATCGTCGGGACCATCACCGAACGCCAGGGTCCGGCCCTGCGCCGCATCTACGAACAGATGTGCGAGCCCAAGTGGGTGATCGCCTTCGGCGTGTGCGCGTCGACGGGCGGCTTTTACCAGAACTACTCGACCATGCCGGGCGCCGACCAGGTGGTGCCGGTCGACGTCTACATCCCCGGCTGTCCGCCGCGCCCGGAACAGGTGCTGGACGCCCTGATCATGCTGCAAGATCGCATTCAGCGCGGCGAAGGCCACAGCCAGATCGCCATGCGTGTCGACCAGGGCTTTGACGTGCCGGCGGCGTCCGTCCGCCCGATCAGCCGGATCACGGAGCACGGCGAGAAAGCAAAGGTCAAGTAAGTCATGGCGCAGCTGGTCCTGGATCGCTTGCTGGCGCAGTTCCCGAACGGCGAGATCATCAAGACGGGTTCGCAGCACGGCAACGAATGGGCGCGCATTCGCCCCGACGCCTGGACGGCGGTGTGCACGTTCCTGCGCGACGACCCGACGCTGTCGATGGAGATGCTGACGGATCTGACGTGCGTGGATCGGTTCGGCGACGAGCCGCGCTTCGACGTGGTCGTGCACTTGTACTCGGTCAGCAAGAAGCACCGGGTGCGCCTGTACGGCGGCGTGCCCGAGGAGAACCCGCTGATCGATTCGCTGGTCCCGCTGTGGCCGGGCGCCGACTGGCCGGAGCGCGAGGCCTACGATCTTTACGGCGTGCGCTTCGCTGGACACCCGGATCTGCGGCGCCTGCTCATGTACCCGGAGTTCATCGGCCACCCGCTGCGCAAGGATTACCCGAAGGAAAAGCGCCAGCCGCTGGTCCGCCGGCAAGCCGGCAGCGTCGATTAAGAGAGAGTGAAGGCCAAATGGACACCGTAGCCTCAAGCCGCCGCATCGTGATGGGCATCCAGGACGCGGCCGATCTGGAATCGCCTGATCTGCCCACCGAACCCATGCCGTTGAACATGGGCCCCTCGCATCCGGCCATGCACGGCACCGTGCGCATGGTGCTGGATGTTGAAGGCGAGAAGATCACCAACGCCGACGTTCAGATCGGGTACCTGCACCGCTGCTTCGAGAAGGAAGCGGAGTACGCCACCTGGACCCAGATCTTTCCGTACACCGATCGGCTGAACTACGTCTCGCCGATGCTGAACAACGTCGGCTACGCCATCGCCGTCGAGAAGCTGCTGGACATCGACAAGAAGATCCCCGAGCGCGCCCAGTACATCCGGGTGATCGTCGGCGAGATCTCGCGCATGACCGACCACATGACGTGTCTGGGCGCGGGGGCGATGGAGCTGGGCGCGTTCACCGTCTTCCTTTACATGCTGAAGGGCCGCGAGTGGCTGTACGAGCTGCAGGAGGAGATCTCCGGCGCGCGCCTGACCCATAGCTTTGTGCGCATCGGCGGCGTGATCGGCGATCTGCCCGCGGGCTATATCGACCGGCTGACCGAGGTGCTGGGCAAGATTCGCATCGTCCTCGACGACGTCAGCAAGCTGCTCGATCGCAACCGCATCTTCCGCGACCGGATGGACGGCATCGCCATCATCACCAAGCAAGAAGCGATGGCCTACGGCCTGACCGGTCCGGTGGGACGCTCGACGGGCCTGGAATACGACGTCCGCCGCGACCACCCGTATCTGGTCTACGACCGCTTCGACTTCGACGTGCCGGTGGGCTCGGTCGGCGACAACTTCGATCGGTACGCGGTGCGCGCCGAGGAGATCAAGCAGTCGATGAGCATCATCGAGCAGGCGATGAAGCAGATCCCGGCCGGCCCAATAATGCTGAACGACCCGCGCATCGCCCTGCCCTCCAAGGCCGAGACCTACAACTCGATCGAGGCGATGATCGCCCACTTCAAGATCATCATGGACGGCATCCACGTCCCGCCCGGCGAGGTGTACTCGTTCACCGAAGGCGGCAACGGGGAGCTCGGTTTCTATCTGGTCTCCGACGGCACCGGCCGCCCCTGGAAATGCCGGGTGCGTCCGCCTTGCGTTCCGGCGGTGGCCATCATGAACAAGCTCCTTCCCGGCCTGTTTATGGCTGACGTGGTGCCGACCTTCGGCATGATGAACATGATCGGCGGAGAGTGTGATCGCTAATGGCTGAGACGACGCCCCTGTCCCCGGTCCCGGCCCCCAACCCGGAGTCGGTCACCGTCACCATCGACGGCAAGCTGCACCAGTTCCCGAAAGGGAAGAATCTTCTGGAAGCGTGCAACGACGCCGGCTGCAACGTCCCCTTCTTTTGTTACCACCCGGGACTGTCGTCGCCGGCGGTGTGCCGCCAGTGTCTGGTTGACGTCAAGGGCCAGCCGAAGCCGGTGCCGTCGTGCTACACGCCGGTGGCCGACAAGATGGAGGTGACGACGAACTCGCCGCGGGTGCTCGACGTCCGGCGCCAGATGCTGGAGTTCACGCTGCTGAACCACCCCATCGACTGCCCGATCTGCGACAAGGCCGGCGAGTGCACGCTGCAAAAGCACTACTTCGATTGGGACGCCAAGCTGGCCCGCAACGACGGCATCAAGGTCCACAAGGAAAAGGTTGTCGATCTCGGCAAGCACATCGTGCTTGATCAGGAACGCTGCATTCTCTGCACCCGCTGCATCCGGGTCTGCGACGAGGTCGCGCACACGCACGAGCTGGAGATGGCCGCGCGTGGTGACCACGAGGTGCTGACCACGTCGCCGGGTCGCCGCCTGGACAATCCGTATTCGTTGAACACCGTCGACGTTTGTCCGGTGGGTGCGCTGACCGCGAAGGACTTCCGATTCGCCATGCGCGCGTGGGAGCTGTACACGACGCCGTCGGTGTGCCCGGGCTGCGCCACCGGCTGCAACATCGACGTGCACACCTCGCGCGGGCGCCTCTATCGCCTGGTGCCGCGCGTGAACGAAGCCGTCAACAAGCACTGGATGTGCGACGACGGTCGCTTCACGTACAAGGGCGTGCAGACGCAGCGGCTGACCGCGCCGACGGTGGCGGGGGCGATGGTCGACTGGGATCGCGCGCTCGACGAAGCGACCAAACGCTTGCGCCCGGCGCTGGACCGCGATGCGGCCAAGGTGGGCGTGGTCTTCAACGCCCAGAGCACCAACGAAGATCTCTACGCGCTGTCGCGTCTGGCCTTTCAACATCTGGGCGTCGGGCGGGCGTATCTGGCCGGCCGCGATCAAGGCTGGCATGACGACATCCTGGTCAGCGCGGATAAGAACCCGAACACCGCCGGCGCGGTGGCCATCGGCGGCGGGCGGCTGTCCAGCCTGGTCGAGCTGGCCAATGATCTGAAGAGCGGCGCCGTCACTGCCTTGCTGGTGCTGGGCACCGACGGAATCTTGGTCGGCCCGACGGCGGCGGCGGCGATGCCGTTCTCTGGATTGTCGGCGCTGGTGGTGGTCAGCTCGCACCAGGATCCGCTGGTCGACGCCGCGCACGTGGCGCTGCCGATGGCGGCCTGGGCCGAGGTGGACGGCACGTTCACCAACAAGATGGGAATGGTCCAGCGCATCCGCTCGGCGGTGCCACCGGCCGGTGATTCGCTGCCGGGCTGGGACATCCTTTGTCACCTGGCGCGCAAGCTGGGCGCGACCATGGACTGGGATGCCGCCAAGACCGTCTTCGCCGAGGCCAAGCAGAAGCTGCCGTTCATGAAGGACGCCGACTGGGGCCGCGCCCGCCTGCCGGTGCAACTGCGCTTCGCCAATTCACGAGGCTAACCGACGATGGATTACGGAACGCAAGCATTCGACGCCTTGGCGGCGACGGCGAAGATCCTGTTCATGATCCTGGGATTCGCCATGCCGCTGGCGTCGATCCTGACCTGGTTGGAACGGCGGCAGTCGGCGATGATGCAGGACCGCCTGGGCCCGAACCGCGCCAACATCGGTCCCATCCGCGCCTGGGGTATCACCCACTTTCTCGCCGACGCGCTGAAGTTCATGTTCAAGGAGGACTTCGTGCCGCCCAAGGCGCACAAGTTCCTGTTCATGTGGGCGCCGATCATGGCCATGGCCCCCGCGTTGATCGTTTCGGCCATCGTGCCGTTCGGCGCGCCGCTGTGCTGGGGGCACATCTTCGACAAGGGCAGCGTCTGCGAAAGCCCGGTGCCGCTGCAGATCGCCCGCCTGGACGCCGGGATGCTGTTCTACTTCGCCATCGCCTCGCTGTCGGTGTACGGCGCCACGCTGGCCGGGTGGGCGTCGCACAACAAGTGGGCGATGATGGGCGGCCTGCGCGCCAGCTCGCAGATGATCTCGTACGAAGTGACATTGGGCATGTCGATCCTGGGGTCGTTCCTGGTCTTCGGCACGCTGGAGCCAAGCGCGATGGTGGCGCAACAGACGTCGTTCCTGGACATCCACGACCTGGCGCACAGCTGGGGGATCTTCTCGCAGCCGGTGGGCTTCCTGCTGTTTCTGACCGCCGCCATCGCCGAGACCAAGCGCACCCCGTTCGACATCCCCGAGGGCGAGCCGGAGATCATCGGCTACTTCGTCGAGTACTCGGGCCTGCGCTTCGGCATGTTCTTCCTGGGCGAGTTCCTGGAGATCGTTTTCTCCAGCGCCATCATCGTGACCATCTTCCTGGGTGGCTGGCACATGCCGGACATCTTCGGCCTGAACACGTACTTGATGGAACACCTGCCCAACATCGGGTTCGTGCTGTTCAGCATGTTGGTCTGGGGCGGCAAGGTGTTCTTGTTCTGTTCGTTCCAGCTGCTCATTCGCTGGTCGTTGCCGCGCTTCCGATCGGATCAGCTGATGCGTCTTGGCTGGCAGCGCCTGTTGCCGGTGTCGATCGCCAACGTGGTGCTGACGGCGCTGGTCATCCTTTACTTTCAATCGCGATAAACGAAAGGCAGCGTCGTCATGGCCATCGGAGTCAAGGTCGTCAGTCGCCCGGGCAGCTTGAGCCAGCAGGCGTATTTGCCGGCCATCGCCGAAGGATTGGGCGTCACGTTCCGCCACTTCGCCAAGAACTTCATCGGCAACCTGGTCGGGTTGCGCGCCAAGACCGATATCGTGACCATCCAGTACCCCGAGGAAAAAAAGAAATACCCCGAGCGCCACCGCGGCCTGCACCGCCTGATGTTGCGCGATGACGGCCAGACCCGCTGTGTGGCCTGCATGATGTGCCCGACGGCTTGCCCCGCCCACTGCATCACCATCGTCCCCGAGGAAGCGCCCGACGGCCGCATCGAGAAGCGCCCCAAGATTTTTGAAATCGACGAGCTTCGCTGCGTGGTGTGTGGTCTGTGCGCCGAGGCTTGCCCGTGCGACGCCATCCGCATGGACACGCTGGAGCACGCCATGCCGACGTACCGCCGGGTGGACGCCATTTTGGATCGCGAGGAACTTCTATCGCGCGGTACACGTTCGGAGGCCAAGCAAGGTGGCGTGGGCGCGTTCTGGCGCGAGAAGGTGAAAGGCGAGCCGCAGACGCCGCCCGCCGCCAACGTCGTGCCCGCCGGTTCGCCACCTGGCCCAACGGAAAAGTCAAAGCAAGAAAGTTGATCGTTCTCGCGCCGCACATTGCGCGCCAAAGGTCCTTGACCGTTCGCACGCCGCTGGCCATGCTGGAGGCCGGACCTTCTGCATGGCTCGACACGGAGAGGAATTCTTTTCCCTACAAGAACGAAATAGGGAGCCGCCCCTGACCGATGGATGTGCACGCCCGCGAGTCGGGAAGCCCGATGCGGTCATCACTGTGGTTCCCCCCTTACGAAGGTAGGGGCTGAGAATTCTCCCCGATCGGCCGAGGCGGAAGGTTCACATTTTTTGTTTTGTTTGGAACCCTGAAAGGGTTCCAAACCTCCGATCGGCGGGCCCCCGGCGAGCGAAGCTCACCTGCGGCCACGCGCTGGACGCGACACACAGAAGTGGCGGCGGGCGATAGGGACTATTGCTGCGCGGCGAGGGCGACCAACCGTTCTTCCATCACGCGTGCGTCCGACCGCTCGAAGCCGGCGTTGACGTAGCGGAGGATGCCGTGGGTGTCGATGATGTATGACGTCGGCATCTTCGACGGCTGCAAAAGCTCCGGGCTCTTGCCCTTCGGATCGTGGGCCAAGGTCAGCGACCAGTGCGGGCGGGACTTCAGGAAGGTCACGGCGCTGGCCCGCTGCTCGTCGACGGAGACAGCGATGATCTCCACGCCTTTGCGTTTCAGGCGCGCGGCCATGTCGTCCAGCATCGGCATCTCCTCCTTGCAGGGCGCGCACCACGACGCCCAGATGTCCACCAGCACGACCTTGCCCCGCAAAGCGCTGAGATCGACGGAGCGACCACCCTCCAGCGTCTTGACCACGATCGCCGGCATGGGCTGACCGACGCCGTTCCCTTGCTCGGCGCGTTCGCCGCCTCCCACCGACGCGCAGCCCACCACGCAAAGCAGGATCACCCCAAGCCTCCGGTTCAAGCTGGCCATTGTCACGCCCAGCCAGTTTATTCCTCGACGGCGCCTGGGAGCAAAAACCGCTGCGCGCGCTCGGCCTGGGGCGCGGGTCGCAATATTTTACAAACAATTTACTTGGCGGCCTGCCGGTTGGCCTCCTACTGTGCGCCTTTCCCTGGATTGCGAGGAGAAAGCCATGGTTCGTTACACTAAATCTACAAGTTCATCGCTTCGATTTTCCGGTCTCGGTGTCTTTGGGCTGGCCCTGACGGTGGCCACTTTCGGCTGCGGGTCGAGCGACAGCAACGTCCCTCCCGCCACCGGCAGCGGCGGCAGCAACGGGTCTGGTGGCGTCGGATCAGGCGGCGCCGCTTCGGGCGGCTCCGTGGGCACCGGCGGCAATCCTGACGGCACGGGCGGCAGCGCCAGCACCGGCACCGGCGGCGCCTCGGATAACGACGCGGGCAACCTCGACGCCGTCGGCACGCCCGACGCGGCCGCTGATACGTCGGTGCAGATGATGGCCCCGCCGATGTCGGCCCAGGATCTGTGCACGGCTTTCTGCACACGCGTCACCACCTGCGACACGACCCGTGACCTGCAGACCTGCACCAACGCTTGCACCAACGCCGACGCGGCGCTGTTCCCTCGTTTGCGAGCCGATCTGGTCGCCGCCACGGCCCAGTGTGTGCAGACCAAGGACTGCGCCACCATCGCGCACGAAACCGCCCTGCAAGGGTGCGTGAACGAAGCGGCGGCCGCCCTGGGGCCCAGCCCGACCGCCACTGGCTTCTGCGATGCTTTCAACACCGGTGAAACCCGTTGCAGCGTCACCGTCGACAAGACCGACTGTCTTTTGAAGTCGAAGATCTATTCCGACGCCACGCTGACCAATGCCACGGCGTGCGCCGGCAAGGGTTGTTCGCTGATCTATGCGTGCGCGGCGGCCACCTTGACCACGTCGGCCGGCTCGTGGTCGTTGGGCGGCGGCATCAACCCGGGCAAACGCTGTGGCGGAACCGCCGAACCCTGCAGCCAACTCGAGTTCAACCCGAACAGCTGCATGGCGGCCGGCTGCACGCCGGGCGGCTCCTGCGGCGGAAGTTCCCTGCCGTGCAATTTCTTCAACAACGAAGAAACCAGCTGCACCCGCGCCGGCTGCACGTACACCGGGACGACCTGTTCGGGGACGCCCACCGCCTGTTCCACCGCGACCTCGGCGACGGCCTGCCAGTCGCTGGAAGACTGCTTCTGGGACACCACATGCAGCGGCACCGTCCCCACCTGCAGCACGCTGAGCGTCTCGGCCTGCCACGCGCAGCCCGGCTGCGTGGTGCAAGACGCGATCTGATCAAATAAAGCAGGCTGCCCGCTCGCGGAATCAATAAGCGAACCGGCGGACGCTGACGTTCATCACCAGGCCCAGCGCCACCATGATGGTGAGGATGCTGGAGCCGCCATAGCTGATGAGCGGCAGCGTCACGCCGACCACCGGCAGGATGCCGCTGACCATGCCGACGTTGATGGCCACGTGCCAGAACAGCAGCGCGGCGACGCCGACGCAGACGGTGGCGCCAAACCGATCGCGCGCCTCGCTGGCGATCTTGATGCTCCACAAGATCAAGGCCAGGTACGCTAGCAGGACCACCAGCGAGCCGACGAAGCCCCACTCCTCGGCCCACACCGCGAACGGAAAATCCGTCCACAAAGCCGGAAAATGCCGCAGGCGAATCTGCGTGCCGTGCAGAAAGCCTTTGCCGGTGAAGCGCCCCGACCCGATGGCGTTCAACGCCTGCCGCGTCTGATACGCGCCCTGCGAGTTGGGATTCAAGAACGCCTCGAACCGCTTGCGCTGATAGTCGCGCAGCAGGTGCTGGTAAATGGGAAACGCCGCGATCGTCGCCAGTCCCAGGATCACCGCCAGCGTCTTCAGCTTCAACCGCGCGGTCAGCATGATGGTGATGAAGATGAGCAGGATCAGAAATGCCGTCCCGAAGTCCGGCTGCGCGGCGATCAGCAGCGCGGGCGCGCTGGCGATGGCCACCGGCAGCAGCATGTGGCGAAACGAGCGCCCCTCCAGCGCCGGCGAGTCGTTGAGGTATTTCCCCAACGCCACGATGGTCAGCACCTGCATCATCTCGGACGGCTGGACGTGGAACGGACCCATGTCAAACCAGCGGCGCCCACCGCCTACCACCTTGCCGAAGATCAGCACGCCGACCAGCAAGGCCATGCCCGCGCCGTACATCACGTAGCTGAGCCGGCTGATGGTGCGGTAGTCGAACGAAGCCACCGCCAGGAAAACCACCGTGCCCAAGGCCAGCCAGGAGATCTGCTGCGTGAACAGCTGCGACTGCCGTTCATGCACCGCGCTCCAAAGATTGGCCAGGCCCAGCGCCACGACCACCAGCGCGCAGATGGTCAGCGCCCAATCAAAGCGGAATCGCAGCTT
>DASXQB010000072.1:0-2174 GCA_036493295.1 Polyangia bacterium
GTGGGTGGCGCGCGCCGGCTTCGCTATAGCGGAAACCCGTTACGCGCGATGCCGCGGTGGTACCTCGACCACGCCCGCGCGTAACGGGTTCACGCGTAGCCAGCGGACGCCGCAAAAACGACTAGCGCTCGGTTGCCACCACTGCAGCGGCTGGTGTCTGGCGCACCGTCGCGGGCGGTGGCATCTCGGCGATCAAGGTCAGCAGCAACCGCACGTCGCTCGGGCTGCGCATGCGCAGCGTCGAGCGGAACTCGCCCGAGCCGACGTGAATGCTGATGGCGTTCGCCGGCAGCGACGCGAACAGATCGTCGTCGGTGGTGTCGTCCCCCATCGCCATCATCAGCGCATCGGGGTGCCGCGCCAGGATGGGCGCCACCACCAGACCCTTGTGCACGCCGTGCTGGCGCAGCTCGATGACCTTGCGGCCCGAGAGGATCTGCACCGGCGTGTTGCTCAGAAGCTCGGTCAGGTGAACGCGCAGCTCGTTGGCCTGCAGCGGACCGAACTCGGGATCGGCCATGCGATAGTGCCAGGCCAGGCCGGTCGGTTTCTCCTCGACCAGCGTACCCGGCGTGCGATCGGCGTACTCGCGCAAAATGCTGAGGACCTTCTCGCGCCACGGCGCCGGCAAGCTTTCTTCCAGGGCCACGCCAGACTGCCCAGGCGCGCGCGACCACGAGCCGTGTTCGGCGTGAAGATAGACCGGCAGCCGCCCCAGCCAGCGCTCCAGCGTGTCGCGCGGCCGGCCGCTGACCACGTGCACCTCGGTGCCGGGCCGCGCCGCCACCTTCGCCAGCAACGTCAAGACGGCGGCATCCGGGCGCGCCAGCTCAGGCGTGTCGGCGATCGGCACCAGCGTGCCGTCATAGTCAACCAGCAGGACCAGCTGCTGGGCGGCGGCCACCTGTTTGGCCAGCTCGCGGATCGATGATTCGCCCAGGACACGCGCGGACGCCGTCGCCTCCTCGGTGTTCTGGTCCAGGCGCGAGAGAAAAAGTTCGGCCCAGCGGTGCACGTTGAACCCGAATACCCGTCGCCGCAGGGCCTGCATGCGCGTGGCGCGCTCGTCGGCCGGCATCTCCAAGGCGCGGGCAAAGCTTTCGGCCATGCCGGCCGAATCGAACGGGTTGACGTGTACCGCTTCAGCCAGTTCGTGCGCCGCGCCGGCGAATTCGCTGAGCACCAGCACGCCGCTGTCGTCGTTGCGCGCGGCGACGAATTCCTTGGCCACCAGGTTCATGCCGTCCCGAACCGGCGTCACCAGCATGACGTCGGCGGCGCAATAAAGCGCCACCACCTCGTCTTCTGGTAGGCCGCGAAAAATGTAATGCACCGGCACCCAGTTGGGCGTGGCAAAGGCGCCATGAATGTGCCCGATCATCGTGTCCACCTGGTCGCGAAAGGTCTGGTACGCGTCGACGTTGGTGCGCGACGGAACCGCCACCTGGATCAGGCGGACCTTCTCGCGGAGTTCCGGATGCTCGCGCAGCATGTGTTCGAAGGCGATCAGACGGCGCGGGATGCCCTTGGTGTAGTCCAGGCGATCGATCCCCACCAGAAGCTGGGTCTGGCCGCCGTTGCGCAGGACGCGCACCTGCTCCTCGACGCCGGGAGACGCCGCCACCTCGGAGAAGTGCTGGGCGTCGACGCCCATCGGGAAGACGCCCAGGTGTACGGAGCGTTGATCCCAGCGCAAGCAATCGACGTCGGTGGCCACGCCCAGGATGCGCAGGGTGGCCGAGGCGAAGTGGCGCATGTACTCGGCGGTGTGAAACCCCACCAGGTCGGCGCCCAGCAGACCTTGCAGCAACCGATCGCGAAACGGCAGCGTGCGAAAAACGTCCGACGCCGGGAAAGGGATGTGCAGAAAAAATCCGATGCGGGCGCCGGGAAGTTGTTCACGCACCATCTGCGGCACCAGCATCAGCTGATAGTCGTGAATCCAGATCACGTCGCCGGGCCGGTATTGCGCCACCACCGCGTCGGCGAAACGGCGGTTGATCGACTCGTACAGATCAAAGCCGTGCACGTCGGGCGGCAGCTGGCCGATCAGATAGTGAAACAGCGGCCACAGCACGCCGTTGCAGAACTCTTCGTAGTAACGCTCGACCTCGTCGTGCGACAGCGGCACGGAGACCACGCGCAGCTCTTCGAACTGGCGGTCCAGCGCGCTT
>DASXQB010000073.1:0-6754 GCA_036493295.1 Polyangia bacterium
CAGCCGCAGCGTGCCGATGCCGCCGTCGCTCGCGGGCTCGAGTACCGCGTGGCCCGTGAGGTCGGAGGGCATCAGGTCGGGCGTGAACTGCACGCGCGAAAAAGAAAGCTCCAGCGCCTCGCCCAGCGTGCGCACCAGCAGCGTCTTGCCCAGGCCAGGCACGCCTTCCAAGAGCACGTGGCCGCCGGCCAGCAGCGCCGACACCACACCTTCGACGATGTCGATGTGCCCGACCAGACGTCGGCCGATGGCGGTGTAAAGAACATCCAGGTCGCGCCGGAAATCGGCCACCAACCGACTGACGGCGTCGGGATCGGCGGCGGGCGGTGATGCGCTGGCGATGGTCATGGGCCTCCGGGTGGTGCGGTCCGTGTCGCGGCGGTCGTGGGCGCGCGTGGTCGAATAAGCTGAAAATAGCGCCGCACCAGATAGCGCTGGCCGGGTGGAACGGCGGTGGCGTCCAGCGATTCTTCGATCACCGCGCCGTAATCCTGAAAGACCCGACGATAGTCCTCGCGGGCGAAGCCGCGGGCCGCCGCCGCTTCGATCACCTGCGACCGCTTGGGGCCAGCCGCCGAGCGCACGGCCGCTTCGCGTTCACGGCCGTGAGTGGCCCGCTGATCGCGCTGCCGGCCAAGTGCGTCGCCGCCGTTCTGATTGCCGATGCCGTCGCCGCCGGTCGCCGCCCCCGCTGCGGACGCGCTCGCGCCGTCGCCCTGGCCTCGCTCGCCGGCGCCGGCCGATGATTCACCGGCGATCCCTTCGCCCCCCGGCTGTGCGGCAGAAGCATTGTCACCGCTGCCGTTGCCATCACCGTCGCTGTCGCCCGGCTGATCGCCTTGGCTGGGATCGTCGCTGTCTCCGTCGTTGTCACTTTCACCTTCGTTGCCGTCGCTGTCACTCTGTCCGTGTTGGTGGCCGCGGCGGCCGGTCCGCGCGGCGTTCGGTTGGCCGTTGGCGGCGCGGGCGAACCGTTGCTGTTGCTGCCGCTGGCGACGTTGTTCGGGAGAATCACTCGGCTGACCTTCGTTGCCTCGCCGCAGACGCTCGCGCAGTTGCTGAATGGCCTGGGACAACCGCTGGCGCGCGCCTGCGCCGCGCGCTTCCTGTTGCATGCGGGGCAAGCTGCGGCCGCCTTGGCGTAGCTGCCGCTGGCAGGCCTCCGGGTTATCGCGGCAGGCGGCGGCGGTGTCCTGCAGGTCGCGATCAAGATGTTGCAGCCGCCGTTCGGCCGGAGCGCTGTTTTGATCGTCGCCGCCGGGCGACTGATTGTCGTTGCCCGTGGACGGGCGCTGCAACCGCCGAGGGGCTTCGTCATCGCTGCCGCCGGCGTGGTCGCTGTCGCTGCCGGAAGAACGCGCACCGCTGCCGTTGTCGCCGGTGCGTCCGGCGGCGGCGTCTTCGCTGGCGGCCGCTTGCCTGGCTGCGCGCTCGAACGCCTGGGCCAGGGTCTCGCGCTGGGCGGCGCCGGCGCTGGCTGGGCCCGCTGCAAGATCGGCGGCCGCGCGTTCGGTGGCAGCGGCGTCGCCCGCGTTCAGTCCCTCGGCCAGCGGGCGGGTGGCCGGCGTGGCTTGCAGCGCTTCGCCGGCGCGCCGCAACTGGCCGGCCAGCGCCGCCGCGTCGCGAGCGGCTTGCTCCGCTCGTCGTTGCAAGGCTGCCAGACGATCCAGCGCCTCGCCCCGATCCAGGCCGGCGCTGGTCAGCGCACGAAGCGCGTCGCCCAGTTCCTTGGCCAGCGCCGCCAGCGTCGGATCGGCCAGCGCCTGCGCTGCTGCCGCCGCCGCGCGTGCCTCCTCGGTCTCGGCGTCGATGTCGTGGCGGTTCAGCAGGGCTGGGTGAATCGGCGCCGCGTGCGCCACCGTCGCCGTGGCCAGCGCGCGCCCGCGGTGACCGGCCAGCGGCGCAAGCACCGCGACCACCAGCGCCGCTGCGCTGGCCAGCAAGACCAGCGTTCCTCGCGGCCGGCGCAAGGGCGCCACCGCCGCCGCCGAGACGCCGCCCGATCTTTCCACGGCGTCGCTGATCGCCGCGACGATGAACGGCGTCACCGCCTGATCGATGAACGCCAGCGCCGACAGCGCGCGATCGCCGCCGGCCGTCGTTCGATCGATCTGCCGCGCGCATCGCTGCAGCGGGATGGGCCGCACCGCCGCCACCAACGCGGCAGCGACCGCCGCGCCGACGATCAAGAGCGACAGCGAACCCGGCGACAACGAACCACCGTCGCCGCGCCAGCGCGCGACGGCCACCCACGGCGCGCCCACCACCAGCACCGCCGCCGCGCCCAGCACCGCGCCTTGCAATGCCGCTAGGCCTCGCAGGCGGCGGCGCACCCGGCGCAGGATGAGCAGCAACTGGTCGCGCGGGGCCACGGGGCGATCTTACCAGATGCTTTTGCCGCGAACCGCGGCCGAGCCGCCGTCAAAACGCGCGCGCCTTCGGGGTCCACCTTCGTGGCCCACCGGGGTGCCGCCGCTTCTGGTAATCTCAGGCGCCGGCGTGAGATTCGCACTGCTGTTCTGCACCGTCGCCTGCACCATCTTTGGTGCGGGCGGTTGCCGGCACGCCCAAATCGCCGAGCCGGTGGCGAAGGTCGGCGCCGACGTTCAACTGTCGCCGGCCCCGAGGAGACCGAATCGAGTGAAACTGACCCTGAAAAACGGCCTGCAAGTTGTGCTGGAAGAAAACCATGCCGCGCCGGTGGTGGCGCTGCAGGCGTGGGTGCGGGTCGGTTCCGCCGACGAGCCGCCCGAGCTGGCCGGCGTCGCGCACGTCTTCGAACACATGCTGTTCAAGGGCACCGCCCGCCGCGGCGTCGGCCAGATCGCTCGCGAGGTCGAAGCGTCGGGCGGCGAGATCAACGCCTGGACCAGCTTCGACGAGACGGTCTACCACCTGGTGCTGGCGGCACCGTTCCTGGACACCGGCATCGACATCCTGGCCGACGCGCTGACCAACGCGGCCTTCGATCCCGAAGAGCTTGGCCGCGAGCGCAAGGTTGTGCTTGAGGAGATCAAGCAGGGGCTGGATAGTCCGGACCGGGTGGCGTCGCAGATGTTGTTTTCGGAAGCCTACAAAGTGCATCCCTACGGCCGCGCGGTGATCGGCAGCGAAGCCACGGTCAGCGCACTCAGCCGCCGTCAGATCGTGGAGTTTTTTCAAAGTCACTATGTCGCCGGCAACATCACGCTGGTGGTGGTGGGCGATTTCGACGCGGCGGCGGCCGAGCAAAAGATCGCCACCGCCTTCGCCGGCATGCGCGCCGGTTCGACGGCGCCGGCGCGGCCGCCCGAGCCGGCGCAGCTGGCAGCGCGGACGGTGGTGGCGGCGCGCGACGTGCGCGAGGCGCAGATCCTGGCGGCGTTCCGCACGCCGGCCATCACCCACGAGGACGTGGCGGCGCTGGATCTGCTGGCGGTGGTGCTGGGGCAGGGGGAAAGCTCGCGCTTCAATCTGCAGATCGTGCGCAACCGCCAGCTGGCCAGCGCGGCCCACGCGTACATGTTCAGCTCGCGCGATGCGGGGCTGCTGGTGGTGGGCGCGACGCTGCCGCCCGGGCGCCTGGAAGATCCGACCCGCGCACTGCTGGACGAATCGCTGCGCCTGGGGCGCGAGGAGATCTCGGCGGACGAGCTGGAAAAAGCCCGCACCATTCTGGAAAGCGATCTCATCTTCGACAAGGAGACCGTGCAGGGTTACGCGCGCAAGCTGGGCTTCTTTGCCTGCGTCGCCGGCAGCACGGACTTCGAAGACGGTTACTTCCGCCGGCTGGGCCGGGTGACGCCCGCCGACCTGCGCCGGGTCGCCGCGCAATACCTGCGCGTCGATCGCTTGAGCCTGGCCGCCCTGGTGCCGGAGTCCAGCCTGCGCCGCAAAGACGGGGCGCTGGCGTTGCTGGCCGGCAAGCTGGACGCGGTGGTGGCGGCGGCGGAAAAACGTGCTGACCGTCGGGCGGCGAAGGCGCCGGCCGCGCCCGCCGTCGCCGACGTGGTGCGCACCGTGCTGCCGTCCGGGATGCGCGTGCTGGTCCTGCGCGACAGCACGGTGCCGCTGGTGTCGGTGCAGGCGACGTGGCCGGGCGGACTGCGCAACGAAGACGTGCGTTCGAATGGCATCAGCAACTTGTTGGCGGCGCTGATGGTGCGCGGGACCAAGACCCGCAGCGCCGAGCAGATCATGCACGAGGTGGAAACCGCGGCCGGCACGCTGGGCGGATTCGCCGGCCGCAACAGTTTTGGCCTGCGGGCGGAATTCTTGTCCAAGCACTGGGAGCGCGGCTTTGAAATCCTGGCCGACTGCATTCGCAACCCGCAATTCGCCGAAGAGGAACTGGACCACGAAAGGCGCATCGTGGTCGAGGAGATCCGCGCCCAGGACGACAACGTCGGGCAGATGGCCTTTCGGCTGTTTCACGGCGCGCTCTGGCGGGCGCATCCGTACCGGCTGGACGTGCTCGGGACGGCCGATTCGCTGGCTGGTCTCAACCGCCGCAAGCTGCTGGATCACTATCGACGCCACTATGGCGTCGGTGGGCTGACGGTGGCGGTGGTGGGCGACATCGACGCGGAGACGGTGGTGGCCAAGCTACAGGCGCTGCTGGGCGACGCGCCCACCGGGCAGGTCAGCAGCGTGACCGTGGCCCGCGAACCGGTGCGTGACCAGCCGGCCGAGGTGTTTCGCTTTCTCAGCAACAAAGAACAGGCGCACGTGGTGGTCGGCTATCCGGGCGTCACGTTGACCGATCCGGATCGATTCGCGCTGGAAATACTGGCCCAGATTCTGTCGGGGCAAGGCGGCCGCCTGTTCGTCGAGATGCGCGAAAAGCGCGCGCTGGCCTATCGGGTCAGCGCGTTTTCACTTGAAGGGCTCGATCCCGGTTACTTCGCGGTCTACATCGCCTGCAGCCCGGAGAATTTGGAGCCGGCCGTGGAAGGGATCCGCGCCGAGATAAAGCGGCTGGTCGAAGACGGCGTCACCGTCGAGGAGGTCGAGCGCGCGCGACGGTACCTGGTCGGCACGCACGCCATCGGTATGCAGCGCAAAAGCGCGCTGGCGGCGACGCTGGCCTTTCACGAGACGTACGGTCAGGACTGGCGCGAGTACCGGCGTTACGGCCAGCGTCTGGGCACCATCACCGTCGCCGACGTGCAGGCGGCAGCGCGCAAGTACCTGGTGCCGGTGCGCGAGGTGACTGCGGTGGTGCGGCCGCACGACGAAACCCCGGCGACGGGGAAGGCGCGGGCCGAGGCGGCGCGTGGTGCGGTCTCGCCGCGGCCGGCGGCTGCTGACGCCGGCGAGCGAAACGGAGGGGCGTCGGATGCCGGGCCCGGGCCCGGGCCGGCGCGCTAGCGACGATGGCCGGATGCACCGCCTGCTCGGCGCAGGTCGAACTGGACGATCCGTACTGCGCACACTGTGGCGCGCCGGTCAGCGATCCGCTGCTGGGTACGGTGGTCGGCGAGCGCTATCGCATTGTCAGTCGCCTGGGCGTGGGCGGCATGGGCGTGGTCTATCGCGCTGAGCACACCATGATGCGCCGGGATCTGGCCATCAAGGTGCTGCTGTCCGAACTGTCCGGCCGCGACGAATTCGCCCGCCGTTTTGAACGCGAGGCCGAATCAGCCAGCCGCCTGGGCCATCCCAACATCATCACGGTCACCGACTTTGGGCGTATGCCTGACGGGTCGCTGTTCTTGGCCATGGAGTATCTGGCCGGCGCGCCGCTGACGTCGGTGATCGGCGAGGGACCGGTGCCACGCCCGCGCGCGCTGAACATCGTGCGGCAGATCTTGCGCGCCCTGGACCACGCGCACGCCGCCGGCGTCATCCACCGCGATCTCAAGCCCGACAACATCATGCTGGTCGAGCGCGACGGGCACCCGGATGTGGTGAAGATTCTGGATTTCGGGATCGCGAAGGTGACCGAGCCGCTGTCTGGTCACGAAGCGCTGACCCAGGCCGGCGTCATCTTCGGCACCCCCGAATATCTATCGCCCGAGCAGGCCTTGGGCGAGACAGTCGACGGCCGCGCCGATCTGTACGCCACCGGCATCATCCTGTACGAGATGCTGGTCGGGCGGCGTCCGTTTGAATCCGACGAAAAGGTGAAGATCATCTCCATGCACCTGGCGCACGCCCCGCCGCGCATGCGCGACGTGAACGCCGACGTCGACGTGCCGCCGGCGCTGGAGCAGGTGGTGCTGCAAGCGATGGAGAAACACCGCGAGCACCGCTTCGCCACCGCCACGGCGTTCCTGCAAGCGTTGGAAGACGCCGAGTCGGGGGGCGAGCCCAGCTATGAAATGGAGTGGGGCGCGACCGCGCCGAACGATTCGGGCCGAGCGAGCAGTGGTCCGTCGCTGGTGGCCACCGTGGTCAGTCTGGTTCACGATCAACGGTGGCGCCGTGGCCTGGGGGCGGCGGCGTTGGCGCTGGTGGCGATGGTGGGCCTTCTGGCCGTCCGACGGCCGCGCCACGCGCCTGGCCCGTCGGCGGCGACGCACCTCGCGGCGCCGGTTCACGCGCTGGCGCCGCGTCCGTCGTTCCCCAGCCGCCCGCCGCCCGAGCCGCCGCCGGTCGAGCGCTCGAAGCTGGCGGAGCCGTCGCCGGAGGTCGCCGCGCCCGACGACGACGTCGCCGAACTGGCGCGCGTCGCCAACGAGGGCTCGGACCTGGCGCGCCGCCAGCGCGCCGCCGCCAAGCTGGATGAAGGTGGTCACGGCGATCGCGTCGACCAGGTCAGCTTGACCATCCT
>DASXQB010000074.1:0-2341 GCA_036493295.1 Polyangia bacterium
CGGCGAGTTCGAAGATTCAGAGTTCCGCGTTCCTTATGATCGGCTGCGCGAGGCTGGTTATCGCGTCGACGTCATCGGCGCCAACCGCGGCGATCAGCTGAAAGGCCACAAGGGCAAAGAGTCGGTCAAGGTCGAGAAGGCCATTGGCAGCGTGAAGGTCGACAGCTATGAAGGCTTGCTGATCCCGGGAGGGCATTCGCCCGATCAGCTGCGCGCTGACGAACGCTTTGTCTCGTTCGTGAAGGATTTCGACAAGACCGGCCGGCCCATCGCCGCCGTCTGCCACGGTCCGCAGTTGCTGATGGCCGCGGGGCTCGTGAAGGGCCGCACCCTGACGGCGTGGACCACCATTCAAAGCGATCTGCGCCAGATGGGCGCCAAGGTGAAAGATCAAGAGGTGGTGGTCGACGACAACTGGATCACCAGCCGCAAGCCGGACGATCTGGAAGCGTTCAGCGCCAAGTTCGTCGAAGAGTTGCATGAAGAGGAGGAGCGGCACCCCGGCGCCGCGCTGGGCGCCGATACGCAGCCGGGCGCCTGAAACCGCGAACAACCAGCGAGGCCAGCCATGAGCCGAACCACCAGCGATCTTCTGATTGAGCGACTGATCGATTGGGGCGTCGATACGGTGTTCGGCTTGCCGGGCGACGGCATCAACGGCATCTTCGAAGCGCTGCGCACGCACCAGGACGCCATTCGCTTCGTGCAGGTGCGCCACGAAGAGACGGCGGCCTTTGCGGCCTGTGGCTACGCCAAGTACACCGGCCGGCTGGGCGTCTGCCTGGCCACGTCGGGGCCGGGCGGCATTCATCTGCTCAACGGTCTTTACGATGCCAAGCTGGACAACCAGCCGGTCCTGGCCATCACCGGCCACACCTTCCACGATCTGATCGGCGCGCATTACCAGCAGGACGTCGATCTCGACAAGCTGTTCACCGACGTGGCGGTGTTCAACGAGCGGATCATGGGACCGGCCCACGTCGTCAACATGGTGGACGCCGCGATCAAACACGCGGTCGGCCATCGCGGCGTCGCTCACCTGACCATTCCGAAAGATATTCAGGAGTGGACCGCGGGTGACGACAAGCGATCGAAGGCGAACGTTCCGCAGCACAGCGGCGGCGGCAACGGCCACCTCGAGCCGCTGCCCAGCGAAGAAGATCTGCGGCGCGCCGCCGAGATCTTGAACCGCGGCGAACGGGTGGCGGTCCTGGCTGGTCGTGGTTGCCTGGGCGCCACGGAAGAGTTGACGGCGCTGGCGGATCGTCTGGCGGCGCCGGTGGCCAAGGCGCTGCTGGGCAAAGCGGCGCTGCCCGACGGCAGCCCATTTTGTACCGGCGGCATTGGCCTCTTGGGAACCGCGCCATCGGCCGAGGCGATGAAAGAGTGCGACACCTTGCTTTTGGCGGGGACGAATTTCCCGTACATCGAATTTTTGCCGGCGCCCAAACAGGCGCGAACGATTCAAATCGACATCGATCCGGCGCGCATCGGTTCGCGCCACCCGGTCGAGGTCGGCCTGGTGGGGGATTGCCGGCGCGTCCTGGCCGAACTGGTGTCGCGCCTGCAACGCAAGGAAGACCGCGCGTTCCTGACCAAGGCGCAGCAACGAATGAAGGACTGGGAGAACCTGATGGACGTCCGCGCGTCGCGCGACTCGCTGCCGATGAAACCGCAGGTGCCGGTGGCGGTGCTGGATCGCTTCCTGACCGACGACGCCATCATCGCCGCCGACTGCGGGACAGTGACCACCTGGGCGGCCCGCCACCTGCACATCCGCGGCACGATGCTGTTCAGCGCATCCGGGACGCTGGCCACCATGGCCAACGGCGTGCCCTACGCCATCGCCGCGGCGGTGGCGTACCCGGGACGTCAGGTGGTGGCGGTGGTCGGCGACGGCGGCCTGACCATGCTGATGGGCGAACTGGCCACCATCGCCAAGTACAAGCTGCCGATCAAGATCCTGGTCATCAAGAACAACAGCCTGGGCGAGATCAAATGGGAGCAGCTGGTGATGGAAGGAAACCCCACCTTCGGCGTCGATCTGCAGCCGATCGATTTCGCCGCTGTCGCTGAGGCGTGCGGTGTGCGTGGCTACCGCCTGGACAAGCCGGGCGACGCGATGGTTGTCATCGGCGCCGCGATGGCCGAAGAAGGTCCCGCCTTGATCGAAGCGACGGTTGATCCCAACGAGCCGCCTATGCCCGGTCAGATCACCAGCAGCCAGGCGTTGACGTTCGCCAAAGGGCTGGTTCGCGGCGAGAAGGAGCGGTTCACGATCATCAAGGATCTGATCGCCGACAAGATCCGCGAGGTGATCTAAAGCGCCACGTTCGCCGCT
>DASXQB010000075.1:0-3948 GCA_036493295.1 Polyangia bacterium
TGGGCAGCCGCGCGGTGGTGGTGGCGACGGATAAAAATGGGGCCCGGGTTCGTTTGGAAGACGGCGGCGCGCATTTTTCCGTGGTCCATCGGCCGCGCGCGCGCTGGGCCGTGGACGCCGGACCGTTCACGGTGCAGGTCACCGGCACCACCTTCGACGTGCGCTGGTCCGGCAGCGATGACCTGTTCGAGGTTCACTTGCTGTCTGGCAGCGTTGCCGTGCACGGGCCGCTGACCGGCGACGGCGTCACGTTGCGGGCAGGCGAAAAACTTCAGGCCCGCGTGAACCAGGGCGTGTTGCGGGTCGAGCGCATGGCCGCGCCTTCTGCCGACGCTTCTTTGCGCTTGGCTCCAGCGCCGGCGACGCCACTGCCCGCCGTTCCGCCGCCGCCTTTGCGTGTTGCGCCGGCGCCGCGCGTGCCGCATGGCCGGGTGGTGGCGGTTGCATCGTCGCTGCCGCTTCCGTGGCCGTCGCCGCCGCGGCCTCCCTCGTCGCCACCGATTTTGGCTATCGGGCAGTCGTGGCGCCAGCGCGTGGCCAGCGGCGATTTTCGGTCGGTGGTCGCTGAGGCAGAGGAGCAGGGCCTGGCTGCGTGCTTGAAGACGCTGCCAGATGATCGGCTGGGCACGCTGGCGGACGCCGCTCGCTACAGCGGACGGGCGGACATCGCCAGCGACGCTTTGTCCGCGCTGCGGGAGCGGTTTCCTGGCGCGCCGGCAGCGCGCCGGGCGGCGTTTCTACTCGGCCGATTGGCGGAAGAATCAGGCCAGCCGCCGTCGCTGGCCTTGCGCTGGTACGAAACCTATCTGACCGAAGCGCCGAACGGCTCGTACGCCAGCGAGGCGCTGGGCCGGCAGATGCTGGTGGTCAATCGCCAATCAGGCGCCGCCGCGGCCGCTGCGCTGGCGCGCCAGTACTTGCGGCTGTTCCCGTCGGGAGCCTATGCGGCCGAAGCGGAGAGCGTCGTCGACGGAGCGCCGTGATGATCGTCGGCGGTTGGGTGTTGGCCGTCGCCGCTGCTCTCTCGTTGCAAGCGTCGCCCCGCGGCGTCGCCGCCCAGGCGCCGCAAATTCGCGTCATTCGTGCCGAGGGCGCCGATCCGATCATCCTGGAGATCGCCAATCGCACGCGCGCCGAGCTGACCGCCGCCGGCCTGGACGCCACCATCATAGATTGTCCGCACGACGATGCCCGCTGCACCGGGCCCGCGCCGCCGGGCGACGGTGCGCCGCGTGTGGTGGTCACCACCGCGCGATACCGGCGCGCCACCGTCACCGAGGTGAAGGTGGCGGCGCCCGACGGGCCGCCGTTGCTGTTGCGTCTGGTGGTGGACGCGGACGCGGCCGATCACGACGAGCCCGCGACGCTGGCGGTGCGCGCCGCCGAGCTGGTGCGGTCGGCGTTGCTTCAGGCCGGCGCCTTCGCTCGCCCGGCGATGCCGCGGTCGGCGCCTTCGACGGAGGCGATCACCTATGACTTCGAACAGCCGCGCCAGGAGCCGCTGCCGGTCGGGGCCGCCGGTTGGTTCGCCGGCGTGGGCGCCGCCATGCTGGGAAGCGCCGACGGCTTCGGGACGGCATACGGCGTGGCGCTGCGCGGAGGATATTCTGGCCTGGGCTGGCCCGGCCTGGCGGCGGCCATCCTGGTGGCGGCGCCGGCGCTGGCCGCCACTCAGCACTTCGACGGCGGTAGCGTGACGCTGCGGCAGGAGCTGGCGGCCGCGCAGGTGTCGCTGCGCTTTCGCTGGCGCGCGCGCCTGCAGCCGCGGCTGCAAGCCGGAGCCGGCGTTTATCATTTGATGGCCCAGGGGACGACCGATCCCGGATCTTTGTATGTGGGAAGGTCCGTCGGCCTGCGCATGCCGATGGCGACGGTGGGTGGCGGTGTCACTTTCGCGGTGGACGATCGGTTGACGGTGTTCGCCGATGGACAGGCGCTGCTGATGAAAAAACCGGTGTTGCTGCTTGGCTGGCAACAGATCGGTGGCGGCGGCCCGTCTTTTCTATTTTCGGCTGGCATCGAACGGCTCTTTTGAGAGACAGGCTACTGACAGTCAGTCGAAAAATGTGACCGACTTTTGTTCCCACTGTGGACTCCCCGAACACAGCGCCAGACGCGTGGGAGGTCCCAATGAACCGAGAGCGATTTTTCCGACTGTGCCGCCTTCTATTTGGACTTGGACTACTGGCCGTGGTCCCTGCCTGTCAGGATCACCCGCTGTCACCGCCCGACCGCGCCACCAGTCGGACCGAGGTCAAGCTGGTCCCCATCAATTCGTCGAACAAGCTGGACGTCATCTTCATGATCGATAACTCGGATTCCATGGCCGCCAAACAAGCGAACCTGACCCGCAACTTTCCCCAGTTCATGCAGCAGCTGAAAATGTCGTCGTCAAGCGCGCTGGACGTTCACATTGCGGTCATCTCCAGCGATCTCGGGGCCGGTCCGCAGGCGCTGATCGATTCTTGCAGGCCGGGCGGTGACAACGGGGCCTTCCAGCACACGGCGCGCGGCAAAGGAGGAACCTGCACCGCCGTGCCGCGCGGATCGTTCATCTCGTCTGGACCGGACGGCAACAACTTTGACGGGGCGATCGAGGACGTCTTCTCGTGCATCGCCGAATTGGGGTTCTCCGGCTGCGGCTTCGAGCACCAGCTGGCCTCGCTGCGGCGGGCGCTGGGCGGCGATCCCACGGCGCCCATGCCGGCCGAGAACGCCGGTTTTCTGCGCGCCGACGCCCGGCTGGGGGTCGTGATCATCACCGACGAAGATGATTGCTCGGCCCCGCCCGACACGGACCTCTTCACCGGCCTGACCGACACGCTGACCAGTCACTACGGCGCATTCGAAAGTTATCGCTGCAACGAGTTCGGTCACCTCTGCGACGGCAACCCGCCGCTCCGTCAGGCTGGCGTGGTGCTGCAAAACTGCACCTCCAACGAGACGGCGTCGTCGAAGTTGCTCAAAGTGGGGGACATGGTCTCGTTCCTGCGCGGGCTCAAACCCGATCCCAACGATCTGGTGGTCGCCACCATCACCGGGTTGCCGACGTCGTACGAAACCCAACTCAGCGCTCCGAATGAGCTCAGCTTTGCGAACGAGCGGTACATCCAGGTCAAACCGTCCTGCTCGTCGCCGCCCGGATCAATGAACGGCACCGCCGATCCTGCCGTTCGCCTGGCCCAGTTCACCCAGGCATTCAAAGACAAGGGCCTCCTGCGCAGCATCTGCGTCGACCAGCTGGCCGACGTGATGAAGGAAATCGCCATCAGCATTGCGCCCGACGCCACACTGTGCGTGAGCGGCCGACTGCTGGACATGGACAGCGCAAAAGCCGGTGTGCAGGCCGATTGCGTGGTGACGGAGGTTTCCACCACCGGGGGCGAACCCATCACCCAGACGGCTATTCCAGCTTGCGACGAAAACGGCGTCAAACCGCCCTGCTGGACCATCGAAACGAACCTCACCAAGTGTCCGCCGACCATGTCGCCGCAGTCGTTGCAGGTGACCGTGAATTGGGGCGCCGGCGCGCCTGCCGGCAGCGGGGATCTCCAATATCAGTGCGCGGTTTGCGCCGGCGCCAGCGATCCGCACTGCACGACACCCTGACGACAGGGCCGCGCGTGGTCGTCGTGGTCGTCGTGGTCGCCTTGGCCGTCGTCAGCCGCTCTTGGCGATCTCGGCGGCGAACAGGCGGGCGTGGGCATAGATGGACAGCTGCGGGTTGACGCCCAGGCTGGTGGGGAAGATCGAGCCGTCGGCGATCCACAGGTTTTCGAACTGGTGGTGTTTGCCGCGCGCGCTGACCACCGACGTGCTCGGATCGCCGCCCATCGCGCAGCCACCCATCTGATGCGCCGAAAAAAGCGTGTGCCGGTTGGGGCCGAACGGCGCCGCAGCGATGCGTGCAATGTCCGCTTCGTTTTTCACCACCAGCGACGGATCGTG
>DASXQB010000076.1:0-5897 GCA_036493295.1 Polyangia bacterium
AGATCGATCCGGCGGCCAGCACACGCAACATCCAGCCGGCTGCTTGATAGTCGGCCTTGTACAAAAGCCGGATGGCCACGTCGCCCCAGATGGCCAGCACCAGCAGCGCCGCCACCGTGGGCAGGATCCACAGCGCGCGTCCCTGTCGCAGGCGCGGGTACAGCTTGTCGCGCGACTGGCGCGCGGTTTCGGCCAGGATGGGAAACAGGACACGCGAACCCAGCGCCCGCCCCAATCCCGTCACTGCCGAGACGATCTGAAACGCGATCGAGTAAACGCCCACGTCGCGCACCGACAGCAAACGACCCATCAACAACCGGTCCAGGTTGTTCGCCGCGTAGGTGACGGCCGTGCTGAGGATGATCCAGCGCCCGACGCGCACGATCTCGGTGACCGCGTCGTGGTCCAGAAGCCAGTGATGACGCTGTCCGGGCAGAAGCGCGAAGCTCAGCGCCACGCGCGCCACGTCGCCCGCCAGTGAACCGATCAGCAGGCCCCACACTGATCGCAGCGCCCAGCTGGCCCCGATGGTGACGGCGATGGAGAAGACCTGACAGGACAGCTCCATCACCGTCAATCGTCCCAGCACCACCTGGCGATTCAGCGCGTGCACGCGGGTGGGCGTGAAGCCGCGAATGACAATGCCCAGCCCGGCGGCGGCGATGAGCCAGGCCAGCGCCGGCGACGAGTAGGCGTGCGCCGCCGGCCAGCCGATCAGCAGCGCGCCCAGGAACAAGGCCAGGCCGCGGATGATCTGCACCGTCCAGGCGGTGTCGAGCAGCCGTTGATCGTCGCCGCGCGGGCTGTGAATGATCGCCGGGCCCACGCCGACATCGGACAGAAGTTCCAGGCCCAGGATGAAGATCGTCGTCAGGGTCATCAGGCCGAACGCGCCTGGATCCAGAATGCGCGTCAGGACCAGGTTGCTTCCGAACCGCAGGATGTTCTGCCCGCCGTACGCCACCACCGTCCAGCTGGTACCGCGGCGCACGCGGGCGCGCAGGCTGGCGCGCGGAGCCCCGGCTCCGGGCCCGTCAGCCAGGGAAGGTGAATCGGCGGCCACGCTCACGATTCGGTCGGGGTCAGCTCGCCGGGGTTGATTGGTCGCGCGGGATTGCCCAGCACCGCGCGTCCATCCGGCAGATCGTTGGCCAGCACGGTGTTCGCCCCGATGAATGTGTCGTCACCGACGCGGATGCCGCCCACCACGCAAGCGCCGGGGCCGATCTCCACCCGGCTGCCGATGGTGGGCGCCTGGCGCGCGTCGCGGTTCAAAAGGCCCACCGTCGCCGAATGCCGGAAGGTGACGTCGTCGCCGATCGACCAGACCCCGATGAAGATACAGCCGTGGTGTTCAAACCGAATCCGTCGTCCCAGGCGACAGTTGTAGGGCAGATCGATCCCCCACATCGCGATCGTGCCGTGATACGCCGCCCGGTACAGCGCCGACAGCGGAGGCCGCAGCCATTTGGATTTCACGCCCATGCGCCAGTTGCCGAAGCGATGAATGGCCAGCGCCCAGAAACCGGGCGCCGCCAGCCGGTTGTCGTGCGTGCGAAGATCCTCGCGCAAAAGCTCGACGAAGCTGACGTCGGCGGGGTTCTGGTTTTCGTTGCCCAGTGGGACGATCGGTCGCGGCCGCGGCGAAAGCTTGCTGACCGTCGGTGGCGGCGGCGTCAGCGGCGGCGGAGCGGGGGCCACTGCCGCGCTCATGTGGGGATCACGCGCGCCGGAACGCCCAGCACGGTGGTCTTCGGCGCCACGCTTTTCATCACCACCGAGTTGGCGCCCACGATGGCGTCGGCGCCCACGCGCACTGGACCCAGCACGCACGCGCCCGACCCAATGTCCGCGCGATCGCCGATCACCGGCAGCTGGTCGCGATTTTCCACCCGGCCCCGCACCACGCCGAAGGTGGTGTCTTGCCGGATGTGCACGTCGTTCCCGATCGATTTGGCGTCCAGCAACATACAGCCGCTGTGCCACAGACGAACCCGGCGTCCCAGCTTTACCGCGCGTGGAATCTTGATCCCCCACACCCAATCGACCGCGGTGGACATCGTGCGGTGCACGCCTTCCAGCGCCGCGCGTTGCGGACCGGGCGGCAGGCTGGTGGCGCGGCTGCCCAGGCGATGGGCGAGTACCGCCCAAAATCCCGGCTGCAGCAGATCGGCGTCGTGGGTGGCCAGATCTTCCAGCACCAGCTCTTGCAAGCGCATCTCGTCGGCGCCGACGCTGGCGACGTCGTCGGTGTTGCTGATGGGCGGCGGTCCACCGCTGGGCATCGGCGTGGTGGCCAGCTCGCGGCGCAGGCTGTGCAGGAGAAAATCGCGCAGCAACTGCGGGCGAACAGCTTCCGGACGCCCGGTGGCGGCGCGCTTAACCAAGAACAACAAATAACCTGCCGCCCACGCCACATCGGCCGCCCGGGCATAGCCGCCGCCATGATGCTTCTCCAGATAGCGCCGGCGCGAAGCGAACCAGTAGGCCGGCATGCGCCGGCTTTGATCGGCCATCCCCGTCGACACGGAGCCAATGTGCTCGACGGCAGCGTCGGCCACGAACGCCACGCGCCAGCCGGCCTGACGCACGCGACGACAAAAGTCCACCTCTTCAAAATAAAGGAAAAACTCTTCGTCGAACAAAGCTCGCTCGAAGACCTCGCGCCGCACAATCATGCTGGTGCCGGCCACCCAGTCGACGTCGCAGGTGGTTTTTGGCGGGGCCATGCCCACCGCGTGCCGGCCCAGCAGGCGCGACACCAGGCCCAGATGCGAGGTCGCTTCCAGCTCGCCTTTGACGGTCGGAAACCGAAACGCTCCGCCCTGATACTCGCCGGCGGGACCATAAACCGGTCCGCCCGCCACACCCACTTCGGGGTTTCGATCCATGAACGAAACCAGCGTGCGCACCGAACCGATGCGCGGCACGGCGTCCGGGTTGATGATGTAGAAATAGCGCGGTTTGGCTCCCGCGCGCAGCGCCGTCTTCACCGCCACGTTGATGCCATACCCGTAGCCGCCGTTGTGGTCGGCCGAGATCAAAGTGACGCGGCCGTCCCAGCCGCGCAGCCGCGATTCCCGGGCCAGCCGTTCGCTGGACCCGTCGCGCGAATCGTTGTCGACCAGGAAGACGTGCGAGGGCGCGATGCGACCCAGCTCGCTGACCAGGTGATGGGTCGACTGTGCCGTCACTTCGGCGGTCCGATAGTTGATCACCACGGCGGCGACGTTCATGACCACCTCGCCAGCGCCGTCGGCGCCGCCGCCCACCGTGACGACGACGGCGACGAACGGGAAATCCGCGGCAAGCCGTCTTTGGGCGCGCGCGGTGTTCGCGGGCGCCGGCCGCGCGCGGCGATGGCGGCCAGGTGATCGATGCGTCGGCGGAAGGTTCGTTCGAAGCTGTGCTGGCGCGCCAGGTCCAGCGCCGCCACCGCGCCGGCCACCAGCGCCTCCCGATCGGCATGCAGGCGGGCGATCTCGTCGGCCAGGCGCCCTGGATTCGACAGGGGCGCCGTCCAGCCGACCGGTTGCTGGCGCACCAGCCCGGCGAATGCTTCGTTTGCGTAGCCGACGATGGGAACTCCGGCCGACATCGTCTCAAGGTACGTGCAGGACGGATCACCTTGGGGATGACAGCAGACAAACAGATCGATCTGGTCGCGCAAGATGGGCATCAGCTGGCTGTGAAAGTCCACCACGCCCTTCAACGCCACACGTTCGGGAAGGCCGCGCCGCTGCACCTCGCTGCGCAAGAATCCTTCCAGCGCGCCGCCACCGTAGATGTCCATCTGAAACGGCACTCGTCGCCGGTCCAGCTCGGCCGCCACCTTCACCAGATCGCCGGCGCCCTTGGTGGCGTTCAGCCGCCCCGAAAACGCCAGCCGCAACGGCTTTCGCTGCCGCCGCCGCGCATTGGCACGGCCGAGCTGTTCATCGCTGGCTAGCTCGGCGTCGGGCACGCGCGTATCAAAGTACAAGAGCGGCTCCGGCGTCAGGCCGCGGTAAGCCTCGAAGGTGGGCGTTCCGTTGCACTGCACGCCGTCGGCCAGGCCAAGCTCGGGTCGATAGTGGCCGAGTTCTTCGTTGACCTCCCACAGTGATCGCCGCAAAAGACGCACCGGATTGGCATTGTTGGCGAACACGATCTGCAGGCGGGTGGTCAGGCTGTACTCCGTGTTGTAGACCGACGGCACATTCACCTCTGCGCACAGCGCGCTGAGATCGCGCAGCCACCAAAAAGGCCCGCCCAGCACCACGCCCGCGCCGGCCAGATGTTTGGTCACGCTGGCCGGATCAATCGTGCGCATTAAGGTCAGTTTGAACGGCAGGCTGGCCGGATCGACCGCCACGCCATCCAGGTTGTCGGTGGGCTTTTCCACCACCGCCATCAATGCCGTTACCGGCCCATCCCAGGCCTCGGCATAAAATGTCATCCCCTCGACGAACTTCTTGGTGATCAAGACCTGACCGTCGGAACGTTCGACAGCAGCCAGAGCGGGAACCACCACCAACGACTGCTTCTGCCCCCTCATCGCCACCTCTCGACACTAGCAACCACGAATCTGGCCGGCAAGGCCCGCGGATAGTCAAGACAGCCTTCGGCAATGCGGCACAGTCAAAATAACTGAAAGACGCGTCTCTTGTTTTTCGTCTTGGCCAATTGGAAACACGATCTTGGTCATTCGGAATTCCTCGTCACCGCGGCGCCAGGCGCCCCTTCGCGTTGAATTCGCTGACTTCCGTCGAGATCGCCTTGCTCACGACCTGCAAGGTTGAGTACAAGAATGGACAATGGTCTGCACGAAAACGCCGCGGTGGCTGCCGCGATGGGTGCCTCCGCTGGCATTGGTCGTGATGGTGGTCGGTTGCAAGGCTCGTTACCAGCCGTTGGTCACAGTCAGCGGCGCCATTACCGCTACGGCGGATGATCTCCGCACCGGTTTTTATCCAAATCAACCAAAACTCGCGCCGGCCATTGTTGGTGGAGCGACATTTGGCAGACTGTGGAAGACGAATTTGCCACTGTCGACCGGCGAGCAGGTGTTTGCGCAACCATTGTTTACCGGCGGGGCGGTCTTTGTTGCGACGTTGGCAAACAACATCTACTCGCTGGACGGGGACACCGGCGCTGT
The DNA here is from genome assembly GCA_036493295.1 of Polyangia bacterium. GTDB lineage: Bacteria > Myxococcota_A > Polyangia > Fen-1088 > Fen-1088 > DATKEU01. Next base: position 5,138 of record DASXQB010000076.1, read on the forward strand.
GCGCGCTTCGCGCGCCCTGGGAACGCCCTGGCGGACCAGCGATATCGGTTGCGGTGACGTCACACCGACCGTGGGGATCGCCGGTACCCCGGTGATCGACGACGCCGCCAACGTGGCCTACTTTCTCTCGAAGACCTATCTCGGCGATGCGCCGGTCAGCGACACCACCAATTCGGCCTGGTTTCTTCACGCCGTGGATGTTTTGACGCTGGCCGAACAGACGAATTTTCCGGTGCGAATCCAGGGCGTCGCCGACAACGATCAGGCGGTGCGCTTTGATCCATTTTATCAAATGCAACGAACCGGGTTGTTGTTGATGAACGGCGTGGTTTATGCCGGTTTTGGCAGTCACTGCGACTACGGCCAATACGAAGGGTGGGTGATCGGCGTCGGCACCGACGGGGTGATCAAATCGTTGTTCGCCACCGAAACCGGACCGGGCGCGGGTCGCGGGGCCGGCATCTGGCAGGCGGGCGGTGGGCTGGTGTCCGACGGGCCAGGACGGATTTTCTTCACCACCGGAAATCACATCGGCGCGCCCAACATGACACCGGCCGCCCAACCGACGGCGGTCCTGGGGCAAAGCGTGGTGCGGTTGGACGTACGCAACGACGCGACACTGGTAGCCAGCGACTACTTTTCTCCGGCTGATCGGCAGATGCTTGATGCGGCGGACGTCGATCTCGGATCGGGCGCCCCGGTCGCGTTGCCGGCGGTACCGTTCAGCACGACCGCGGCGCCGAACTTGATGATCGCCGGC
>DASXQB010000077.1:0-20368 GCA_036493295.1 Polyangia bacterium
AGATCGCAGGCCGTGAGACGGGCCCGCTGCGCCGGGTTGGCCATCGCCGCCGGAACTAGACTTGTTGCGGCCGCGTTGTAGCAGCTCACGTGAAGCGTCGACAAGGTCAGCAGGCTGGAACTGTTGTCGAAGTCCGTGCCGCGATCGTCGGGTGGAAAGTTGAACGTCACGCTGGGATGAGCGTCGGCCGCCGCCAGGCCCAACAGATCGCGCATCGTATTGTCGTATTCAGCCAGGTTCAGCCGATGAATGGCCACCGTGCCGGGATCAGTCGCCTTGCTGTTGACCGGCGGCAACCCGCCGTCGGTGGGGCTCACGGAGCTGCCACCGCTGCCGCTGACACCGGGCCGGGAGCTTGATCCGCCGACGGCCCCCTGGCATCCGGCTGTCATCGCGGCGCCCAGCAATGCGCCCAGAACCACCGTCCTCTTTCTGACTTTGCCCATGGTCAGCATCTTCTTCTAGAAGACGGTCGAGGTGCTGCGGCAAGGCACAAAATTAATGAGACGCCGGATCCTGGATTGGTCTGGCCGCGACCCGTCCCTGCCCACCCACTTTTGGGATCGTCAGGCGCGGCACAGTCGTCGCCTTGGGCTGATACGTGAACTGATTGACTAGATCTCCAGTTGATCCGGTCGTGTCCGACAAGGCGTAGGCTCTGCCGCATGCGCTTCCTGTTTTCATCGACGCGAGGGGCGGGACATCTGCAGCCGCTGTTGCCGTACGCGCAGGCGCTGCTGGCGCACGGGCACGAGGTGCTGGTCGCCGCGCCCGCCGAAGTCAGCGAGACCCTGCGCGAGGCAAAACTTTCGCACGCGCCCTTCGGTCATCCGGGGGACGACGTGCTGGCGCCGATCTGGGCCCGCTTTCGCCAGGCGCCGGCCGCCGAGATCACCGCCATCGCGTTGGGGGAGATCTTCGCGGGCCTGAACGCCCAGGCCGCGCTCCCCAAGTTGACGGAGACGATCAGCGCCTGGCGGCCCGACCTGGTGGTGCGCGAATCGGCCGAGTTCGCCGCCGCGGTCGCCGCGGATCGCGCCGGGGTGGCCCACGCTCGGGTGGCCGTCCACATGGTCTCGTTCGAAGAAGCCTTCGCCGCGCTGGTGGCGGAGCCCCTGGACAAACTTCGGCACGACGTCGGCCTGCCGCCCGACCAGGCTGCCTTCCTGACGACGGAAGCAGTGTTCACGGCCTTCCCGGCCTCGCTGGACGAGCCGCTCGACGGGCGCGCGCCGATGCCGGTTCCTTTTCGCCTTCGCTTCATCGAAGAGGAGCCGCGGGACGCGCCGACCCCTTGGGCCAAGGCTGGTGATGCGCGGCCGCTGGTCTACATCACGTTCGGCACCATCGCCGGCAGTTCACCAAGCATTCGTTCGATCTATCGGACGGCGCTGGAAGCGATCGCCAGCCTGCCGGTGCGCGCGTTGCTGACCACCGGCCGTGGCATGGAAGCGGGCGTGCTGGGAGCCATCCCCGCCAACGTTCACGTCGAGGAGTGGGTCCCGCAGCGCGAGGTCTTGCCTCGGGCGGCGGCGCTGGTCTGCCACGGCGGCTCGGGAACGGTTCGCGGCGCGCTGGCTGCCGGCGTGCCGATGGTGGTGGCGCCGCTGGGCGCCGATCAACCACACAACGCCCGGCGCGTCGCCGCCGTGGGGGCCGGGATCGCGTTGCCTGACCCGGACGCCGCCAGCTTGCGCGCGGCAATCGAACGCGTGCTGGCGGAAGCCGATTTCGGTCGCGGCGCCCGACAGATCGCCGACGAGATCGCCGCCCTGCCCCTGGTCGACACAGCCGTGACCGCGTTGGTCGCGATGGCTTCTGCCTGAGACAGTCCGCGCGGTCGGGAACAAATGGACGAACGGTCCGTTCCATGGGAAGCGTGGGCACCGCCATGCGAGGGACGAGACGATGAAGAACGGTCTTGCACGCGCGCTGGTCACGATTCTGATCGCGGGAAATCTCGGCTGCTCCAACGGAGCGTCGCCGGCTGACCAGACCGCGGTGATCCATCAGGCGCTGACTGTCATTCCGGCGGTGCGCCTCAGCGAATTGCACTATGACAACGCCGGCGCCGACGTCGGCGAGGCGATCGAAGTCTCCGGACCGGCCGGGACCGATGTCACCGGCTGGCAGGTGGTGCTTTACAACGGGACCGGTGGGGCTTCGTACAACACCCAAACTCTCAGCGACACGATCCCCGCGACGTGCGGCGGGCGCGGCGTGCTTGTGCTGAGCTACCCAACGAACGGCATCCAGAACGGCGGCACCACGACCACCGGCACGACGGATCCCGACGGTGTGGCGCTGGTCGACGCCGGCGGAACCGTGGTGGAATTTCTTTCGTACGAAGGAACGTTCGCCGCCGCCAACGGCCCGGCGGTCGGTCGATTGTCCGTCGACATCGGCGTGCGGGAGCTGGGCACCGAGGCGCCGGGACAGTCGCTGCAACGAAGCAACACCGGCGCCTGGGCCGGCCCGGCGCCGAGCACGTTCGGATCGTGCAACGACGCCGACGTGTCGCCACCGCCACCACCGCCTGACGTGGCAAGCGTGACCGTCGCGCCGTCCGCCGCCACGCTGGCGATCGCCGCCACGCAGGTGTTCGTGGCCACCGCTTTCGATGCCGCTAACCAACTCATCGCCGGCACCGCGTTCGCTTGGACCAGCAGCGCGCCGTCGGTGGCCACCGTCGACGGCAGCGGCCTGGTCACCGCGGTCGCGGCGGGCGACGCGACCATCACCGCGACGGCGGCCAACAGCCTAGCCGGCAGCGCCACGGTGCACGTCTCTGCGCCGCCGCCACCGCCCCCGCTCAGCGACACGCGCGTGAGCGAACTGCACTATGACAACGCGGGCACTGACGTCGGCGAGGCGATCGAGATAGAAGGGCCAGCCGGCGCGGACCTCACCGGTTTTTCGGTGGTCCTTTACGACGGCAACGGCGGCACGGTCTACAACACGCAAACCCTCAGCGGACCGATCCCCGCCACCTGCGGCGCGCGCGGGGTGGTGGTGATCAACTATCCAACCAACGGCATTCAGAACGGCAGCCCCGATGGACTGGCCTTGGTCGACGCCGGCGGCGTGGTGATCGAATTTCTTTCCTACGAGGGCACGTTCACGGCAACGAACGGCCCGGCCGCTGCCATGCAGTCTGTCGACATCGGCGTCGCCGAGTCGTCGTCGGCACCGCTTGGCCAGTCGCTGTCGCGCGACGCCGCCGGCGTTTGGCAAGTCACCGCCGCTAGCTTCGGCGCCTGCAACGGGACCGGTGCACCGCCGCCTCCGCCGGCCAATCACATCAGCTTCACCGGCCGCTTGCCTGGCGATCCGCCGCTTCCGGTCGGCTTTCAGGATCAACTTTTCGCCACCGTTCACGACGCCAACAACGTCGTGGTCGCCAGCGTGATCACCTGGTCGTCCGACACGCCGGCCATCGCCAGCATCGACGCCGACGGCGTGATGACCGCGCTCGCCGAAGGCACCGCCACTTTCCGCGCCACCGCCGACGACGGGATCACCACCGCCGTGCTGTCGTTACCCATGAGCATCGCCGTCGCCAGCACCACCGCGCAATACGCCGGCAACGCCGAGTTCGGCGAGCCCACCGACGCCGATCCCAGCGACGACTTCATCGTTCGCCACCCGGAGTACACGGCGTCGTTCAACCCGACCCGCGGCTCGCCCAACTGGGTCAGCTATGACCTTGACGCTTCTGACTTCGGCCCGGAAGACCGCTGCGATTGCTTCACCTTCGATCCGGCGCTGCCAGCCACCTTCACGCACTACACCACCGCCGATTACACCGGCGCTGGCGCCTTCCACGGCTACGGCATCGATCGTGGCCACCTGACCCGATCATTCGATCGCACGTCGGCCAGCCTGGACAACGCCTTCACGTTTTACTTCACCAACGTGGTGCCGCAGGCGTCGGATCTGAACCAGGGGCCGTGGGCCGCCTTGGAAAACGACCTGGGCGATCTGGCGCGCGTCAGCAACAAAGAGGTCTACATCATCGCCGGCGTCGCCGGCAGCAAGGGAACGCTGAAGAACCAGGGCAATATCGTGATCCCGGCGCGCACGTGGAAGGTGGCGGTGATCTTGCCCCGCGATCATGGTCTGCGCGACATCGTCGACTATCGCGATCTGTCGGTGATCGCCGTGGACATGCCGAACGAGCCCGGCGTTCGCAACGTGCCCTGGCAGACGTACCAGACGACAGTGGCGGCGATCGAAGCGTTGAGCGGCTATGACCTGCTGGCGCTGCTGCCCGACAAGATCGAAAACATCGTGTCGCAAGGGATAGAGCCGCCCATCGCCGCCGTCGACGGTCCGTACGCGGCCGCCGAGGGCGGCACCATCACCATGAGCGCCGCCGGCTCGGTCGATCCGAACGGCACCGTCGTCAGCTACACCTGGACCTTCGGCGACGGGACAACGACCACGACAACGACAATGTCCGGCGGGCCGACGGTGAGCCACACCTTCGCCCGCTACGGCGTATACGACGTAAGCGTGATCGTCACGGACAATGACGGCCTCACCGATTCGATCGCCACCACCGCCACCGTCTCCGACGTCGTGCCGGTCATCGGCGCGCTGCCGGCGGCGACTCTGGTGGCTGGCCAGACGTATGCGGCTACCGGCTCATTCGTCGATCCGGGCGCTGACGTCTGGACGGGGACCGTCGACTTCGGCGACGGCGCCGGCCAGTTGCCGATGGCGCTCAACGGGACGGATTTTTCTCTGTCGCACGTCTACGAAACGCCGGGGACCTTCACGGTCACGGTGCAAATCGCCGACGGTAACGCCACTGCCACCGGCACCACCACCGTCACTGTCACGCCGGCGGCCAAGACCATCAACGACGCCATCGCCGTCGTCGACCAGCTGATCAACGCGCACAAGGTCAGCCGCGGCGTGGGCGCGCTGCTCAAGGCCGAACTGGCCTTGGCGAGCGTTGCCCTGAACCGAAACAATGCCTTTGTCGCGGTACTCACCCTGAGCAGCGTCGAGGTCGAGCTGAAGACGCTGGTGGCGTTGCGCCTGTTGTCGCCGGCCGACGCTGGCCCGCTGACGGCGCTGATCGCTGAGCTGATCCACGGCATCACCGGCGGTTGATGGCCACGCTGCGCGCCGCGACGACCGACGACTATGCGGCCTTCGTTCGCCTGTTCGCAGAGCTGCGCACCGGCGATCCGATTCCGACTGCTGACGTCTGGGCCTCGGGTATTGCCCCAGCGACCTGGGTGGCGACGATCGAGGACCGGGTGGTGGCCTACTGCTACTTTCAGGAATACGCCGACAGTGGCTATGTCCGGCACGTCGCCGTCGATCCGGCGGCGCGCCGACAGGGGTTGGGCCGTGCCTTGATGACCACCGTCGCTGGTCGACTGCGCACGCAGGGCAAGAAATTCTGGCGCCTGAACGTCAAGCCCGACAACGTGGCGGCCATCGCGCTTTATGCCAGCCTGGGCCTGAAGGCGAAGTATCTGGCCCGAAGTTTCCGACTGCCCTGGGCGGCCCTCGAAGCCCTGCCTTCCTTGGGAGCGGCCGTCAGCGTGCTGGCGCCGGAGCGAGACGCGACCGTGGAAGACTTTTTTTCTCTGCCGCGCGGACAGCTCACGGAGTCGCGGCGCATCGGTCGGACGCTGTTCGAGGCGGTGGCGGCGGACGGCGGGACGACTTTGGGGCTGGCGGTCTTTAACCCCAATTTTCCGGGCGCCTTTCCCTTTAGGGTCGTTGATCATCGCGCGACCGGCGATCTGCTGGCGGCCATGCGGCGGATGGTGCCGAACGACGACAACGTGAACCTGGTCGCCGAGGATGACGAGCCTCTGTCAGCGACGCTGTTGCAGGCCGGCGCCGTCTGCAAGATGGAGATCGTTCACATGGAAGGCGCGCTGTAACGGCACGGACGGCCGCGCGCACCCCGCCTAGTGCCCGCGTCGGATCTCGGGCGGGTGAAAGCGGATCTCGAAGCTGTGCAGGATGCGATCCTGGCAGGTGATGGCGCCCGTGGCGGGATCGAACCTCCGCGGGACCGGAAGGCGCTGTTCTTCGTAGACCGCGTGGTAGCCGCGCTCGGCCAGGGTATCGAGAACCATGTCGATGGCGGTCGCGTCCTCGAACAAAGCGTCTTCCGTCTTGACCAGACATCGTCCCGCCAAGGCGTGCCGCACGATCGCCGGCACCACCTGGGCATCAATGAACACGGCGACTTTTTTGAACAGCGCCGCCGCCGCGTGTTCATACGAATCCAGGCGGCGGACCAGCTCTTGGCGGGCGTGCAGCGTTACCTCGGAAACGACAGGGATTCGCTGGATGATGTCGTGGGTCGCCTGGCCTAACTCCAGCGAGCTTTGATACTGAAACTCGGCGTTGATGCTCTTTTCGACTTCAGACAGCGGCGCATCGGCGTTCACAAAGTGATAGTGAAAATGCCTGCGCAAGCTGGTCAACGCTTCGTACGTCAGCTCTTTGAAGGTCCGGTAACGGTTTCTGGCCAGAGTTTCGTCCACGTCGGTGGGACGCAATTCGATCAGTGAACCGACGCCGGTGCTACGCACGCGCTGGTTGTGTTCGGCGATCTCGCGGCCGCGCCGCAGCTGCCGCTCCAGCGAGGTCTGCTCGCCCACGAATAGCACGGTGATGCGAAAGATGGGACGGCGAAACCGCTTGCCGGTGGGCGTGCCCCAATGCCCGGCGCGTAGCTGCATGATCTTGTCGTGCAGCAGCTTGACCGCTTCGGCCTGGACCTTGGTGCGCGGAAATCCGTCGACCACCACGCCGGTCTGATAAATCGGTTCCAGTAATTTTCGTAGCAGCGCCTCGATCACCTCGCGATCGCCGACAAATTGCCCGCGATCTTTCAGCGCCCGCATCTCGGGGGTGTCCAGCAGGTCGCTGATCACGATGGGCGCCGCGGTCAGGCCGCGCTCGCGCAGGATGAACGGCGTGTTCGTGCCTTTGCCCGATCCGGGCGCGCCGCCCAGCCACATGATCTCTTTTGGAAAGACCATGTTCTCGGTGCCGAGCTCGTCGGCCAGGCGGTTCCAGACCTGCCCGAAGATCAGGGGCGCGTCTTTGATCTCCAGCTCGGGACTGGTGATGCGGCCCGTGCCGGGCTCGCCAGGGATTTTTTGCGGGGGCTTGGGTTCGGACATGGACGGGCGCCAGCAGAAACAAGATGTACCCCCGCGCAACAAAAAAATGAACTTGGAACGATCAGGCCGGTTGCGTCGCGGGTCTCTTGCTAGGCTAGGCTCTGTCCTTGCCGAAGGGCGCGTGCGGCATGCCGGACTTCTTCGACACGATCGATGGCACCAGCGCCTGCGCGATGTGCGAAGGCGCGCTTACCACCGGGCGCTACGTGCCGGTGCGGCCATCGCTCCAGCAGGTGTTCTGTTCGCCGGTTTGCCTGTCGGCGGCGCTCCGCAAGCAGCGGGCCCGGCGCTGGGCCGCTCGGTATCGCAACCTGCGCCGCCTGACCATCGGTCTGGTCTTGCTCGGAGCGTGCGTGATGCCGTATCAGTGGGCCTTGCGCCAAGGGCCGCAACCGGTGGGCCTGGCGACGATGGTGGGCTCCGACGATCGGCCGGCGCCGCCGTCGCTGCCGGCCGGATGGTTCGGACCCGAGTGGCCGCCGACCGAGACCAGCGTGCTGGCGCTGCTGGGGCGGGACGCGTGGATTCATCCGCTGGCGGGCCCGACCCGCCGCATGCCTCGCAGCGACAGCCGGGTTTTTGGGGCTGGCCGGCCGGGAAACCGCGCCGTCGAGTGCCGCAACGGCCACTGCGGGGTCGATCTGGGCGGCGAGATCTGGGGCGAGCACATCCGCGCCGTTCACGACGGCGTCGTCGACTATGTTCAGCGCGGCGCGAACCCCGATCATGGCGGCCGGTTCGTGCGCATCTCCCATCACAACGGAACCGTCTTCACCCAGTACTTTCATCTGGCGGCGATCCCGCGAAACATCGAACGGGGCGTGGTGGTCAAAGCCGGCGACCTGATCGGTTTGCTGGGCGACAGCGGCGTCAAAGAATCCCAGCCGCATCTGCATTTCAGCGTTTCGATCCGGCTGTGGGAAAAAGGCCCAGAAAAGTACATGGACCCCGAACCTTTGATCGCGCTGTGGCCGCTGCGCGTTCCGATCGACGAAGGCAACGCCGGCTTGGTGACGCTGGTGGCGCCGCCGGGGGTGCCGCTGGGTTCGGCGCCGAGGCGCGCCGGACGCGGACGAAAAGAGGCGAAGCAGGCGGGACCGCCTGCTGCGTCTGACGCCCCCGCTGCCGGCCCGGACTCTGACGAGCCGGCGGGCGACACCGACGCGCCCGAACCGTCGGTGGAGGAGTAAGGCGTGACCCATGGCTGAGAGCTGCTTCGTTTGCGGGAACGCCGCCGAAGAAACCGATCGCCTGGTGCTGGTGCGCGGCAAGCGCAATCAGGTTTATTGTTCCAGCGCCTGCCTGCAGCACATCGTTCGCAAGCAGCGCACAGCCCGGAAGGCGGCGCAGCTTCGCTGGACCTTGCGTTTGTCGCTCTCGGCTCTGGCTCTGATCGGCGTGGCAACCTTGTGGCAGCGCCACCGCGTGCCGCGACGGCAAACGATCTCGTACCCGTGGCCGGAGGTTGTGGGCGAGGCGGCGCCGCCCGCGGGACCAAACTTTGTCGGACCGCCGTGGCCGCCGACGGATGAACAGTGGACGGCGCTGTTCAACACGGCAAGCTGGGTCTATCCCTTGCCGGGACCGAACCGTCGCCCGCCGACGATCGATGCGCAGATGTTTGGCGTCGTCGATCCGCGGGAGCCGCCGGCGCGTTGCCGCACCGACGATCAATGCGGCGTGAATCTGGGCGGCGAGCTGTGGGGCGAACATGTGTACGCCGCGCAGGACGGCGTCGTCGAACGCGTGCGCCAGGGCGGGCCGGATCAGCCCGGAGGCATCTCTGTCCGGCTGTCGCACTTTGGCGGGATGACGTTCACGCAGTACTTTCACCTGGCCGCCACGCCGCGCGGCCTGGTTCGCGGCGCCCGGGTCAAAGCCGGCGACGTCATTGGCCTGGTCGGTGACACCGGGCTCGAGCGAGGCCACCCGCATCTGCACTTCACCCTCTCCGTTCGCCCGTCGAAGGGGTTCGCCGAGGTGTACTGGGATCCCACGCCATGGATGGCGCGCTCGCGGGTGCGCGTGCCGCCGCGTGGTTCGGTCGCGGGACTGATCAGCGAAAAGGAACGAACCGAGCTGCCGCGGCCGCCAAGATAGTCCATCGTGCCGTACGTGCCCGCCATGATCCTGGTCGTCGCCTGGACGATCCTCAACCTTTTGTTTAACGTTCGTTACCCGGCGCTGCACGCCCCGGGGCTGTATTTTCTGCCGTCGGTCGACGCCACGGTGGTATTGGCCGGGATCGCTGTCCTGGTCTGGCGCGGCTACCGGCTGCCGCGCGCGCTCGTCGTCCTGCTGGCGCTGGCGGTGGTGGTGGTGCGCGCCTTCCGGATCGGCGACGGTCTGGTGTGGCGCTATTTCAACCGGCCCATCGACCTCGGGCTGGATCTGCCCACCACCGGCGAGATCGGGCGGTTGATGCGGGCCACGGTCGCGCTGCCGGTGCTGATTCCGGGCGTCTTGATCGTGGTCGGCTGCGCGGTGGGATTCGGCCTGCTGGCGGCGTGGTCGGTGCGCGCCGCCGAGCGCGCGTTTGCCTCAACCCGGGTGAGGACGATCTTCATGGCGACGGCGGCCACCACCCTGCTGATGTCGTCGTTCTTCCCGCTGGACAGCGCGCGCGGCCTGCGCCGGGGCGGATTCGCGCCCAGCGTGCTGCCGCGGCTTTTCGACGAAGGCAAACGGGTGCTGGCGCTGGACGCTTATCGCCGCGCGGAGACCGCCCGCGTGCAGGCCGACGCCGCGCGCATGCGCGCCCTGCCCCACGATCTGCGGAAGCTGGGACGCACCAACGTGCTGCTGTTCTTTGTTGAATCGTACGGCGCGACGGTCCTTGAACATCCGCAGATGGTTGGCCGCATCGACGAGCTCTATCGCGACATCGAGGACCAACTGGGACGCCACGGCTTTCAGATCGCCTCGCGACTGCTTGATTCGCCGACCTACGGCGGCCGCTCACAGCTTGCTCATCAGGCGATGGCCACCGGTGTGCGCGCCGGCGATCGGATCAGCGACGCCGTCGTTCAAACGCTGCGCCCCAAGACCATGGCCGATTTTTTCAAAGAGGCCGGCTATCGTACGGTCCTGGTCATGCCCGGCAACACCCACCGCAACCTCTTCCGCTGGAGCTATGACGTCGACCAGGTTTATGCGTCCTGGGATCTTGGCTATCGCGGGCCGGCCTACGCCTTCGGATCGATCCCGGATCAGTTCGTCATCGACGTCATCCAGCGACGAGAAATGGCGGTCGCTTCGCAGCCGCTGCTGATCACCTATGCCCTGGTTTCCAGCCACGCCCTGTGGGATCGCCAGCCGCCGTTCATCGCCGACTGGTCGCAGGTTGGCGACGGCCAAATCTTCGGCAAGGTCGCCGCCACGCGTTTTGCCGTCAACTGGAACACCATCGACCAGGGCGCCGAGGCCTACGTTCACGCCATCGCCTACAGCCTGCAGACGATCAGCCACTATCTCACCACCTTCGATCTCGGCGACACCCTGGTGATCGTGCTGGGTGACCACCAGCCGGTCGCCGATATGACGCGCGCAAGCGTCTCGCACGCGGTGCCGGTCCACGTCATCAGCCGCGCCGGCGCGCTGGTCGACGCCTTCCGCACCCGGGGCTATCAGGCCGGCATGCGCCCGGCGACCGATCCCGCGCTGCCCGGCATGGAAACGTTCTTGCCCGATCTGCTGGTGGACTTCTCAAACTAGCCAGCGCTGATCGGCGGTCAGTTGTTGCGGGCGCGATGGCGTTGGGCCACCGCTTTCTTTGCCTGGCCGGTCGCTTGGCGCCGTCCACTTTCTCATGGTGACTTTTGTTCGTTCGGGCTTGTGCGCGCTCTGTTTGCTGGCCATCGGATGCTCGCAAAGCCCCGGGACCGGCTCCCCGCCGGCGTCGGGCGCTGGCGGCTCGGGCGGCAGCACGGGCAATGGGTCGGGTGGCAGTGCCAGTGAAGACGCCGGAAGCGGTGGCAGCCAGTCCGGAACCGGCGGCGCGGACGGGACTGGCGGGATGACCGTCTCTGGTTCGGGCGGTGCGGCGACTGTCGACAGCGGCCTGCCACCGGCGGACAGCGGCAGCGGCGGCGCGGGAGGAACTGACGCCGGCCCGCCGGTCGCCGAAGATTTCACCTGCACGTTGATTCTGGGTACCGGTCAAAGCCTCCAGTGGTTCAATGGCGGCTTCGAAACCGCCGTCGGCAGCGCCAAGTGGGAAATCAAGTCGACTGACAACACGTATACGGAAGCGTGGGCCATGCCCACCAGCGCCTTCTGGAACGTGCAGGTGGGATCTCCCTGCACCACCGCCGCGACGATGCCGGACCGCGTGCTGTTCATTGTTTACAGCAAGACCATCACCGCCGAAGCGGACTGGGAGACGCAGATCAACAAGGTCATGGCCAACATCAAGACCAAGTTTCCCAGCGTCAAGAAGATCGATCTGTTGACCATGGTGCGCGGACCCGGCGACAAGATGTGTGGGACGGCGGTGGCCACTTTCGTCAACCCGATCCAGGATCAGGCGATGAAAGCCGTGGCTGACGCGTCCGCGGGCATGATCGCAGTGGGGCCGCAATTGTTCGCGCCCACGTGCGGCGCTTTCGCCACCACGGACAACACCAACCTCACCGGCGCCGGCGCTTCGGCGGTCGCGCAGATGCTGGCGGCTGCCTACAAATAGCGGTCCGCGCCCGCGGTCAAGGAAAGGCGCCGGTGGCCACCAGCAAGTCCAGGCGCGCCTGGCGAGCGGCGTCCTCCGCCAGCGCTACTTGTGATTCGGCGTCGCGGGCCTGGCGTTCGGCGTCGATGACTTCGATGTTCGTGCTGGCGCCGGCGCGATAGGACTTGTCGGCCAGCGCCGCGGCGGTGGTGGCCGCCGCCGCCGCCGCGCGCGCCGACAGCAGGCTCTCGTCGGCGTTGTGCACGACCGCGAACGTCGTGCGCACCTCGACGGTCACCTGGCGCAGCAAACCATCCAGCTGGGCGCGCGCCTCTTCGTCGCTGGCTCGCCGTTCACGCTGCACGCCATAACGAAGGCCGCCGTCGAACAGCGGGATCGACAGCACCAGCGCGGCCTGCCAGCCGGTGGCGGGCTGCAGCGGTGTCTGCGTTTGTTTGAAAGCCTCGGCCTGGCCCAGCAGCGTCGGCGCGTAGTACACCCAGTCATCGCGGCGCAGGTGTTCGCTGGCCAGGCGGCGCGCCTGCAAGACCCGCACGTCCGTGCGCTGCGCGCGCGCGTCCGCTACGGCCGAGTCAGCGGTGGTCGCGTTCGGCAGCGCCACCTCGTCGGCGGCGTCGACCAGATCTTCTTCCGACAGCAGCACGGCCAAAGCGCTTTGCGCCCGCACCAGCGCGGTCTGGGCGTTCTTCACCTGCGCCTCGTCGGTGCGCAGCTCCTGCTCGGCGCGCGCGTCGTCGACGCCGTTGCCAAGACCGAGGTTCAAACGGGTGTGTGCGTAGTCGTAGTGAGCGAAGGCAGTCTCGTGGGCGCGCACCGAGACCTCCAGCTGGCGGTGCTGCAACAGCACCGTCAGGTACGTGCGCCCGACGGTGACCGCCAGCTGGCGGCGCACGTCGGTGGCGCTGACGGCGGCGATGTCGCGGTTGTCCTGCGCGTGGGCGTCGTTGGCCCAGGCGTTGGCCGACACGATCGGCACCGTCAGGGCCAGGTTGGCGCCCCAAATATTGAAAGCGGGACCTTCAAAATAGTGCGGCGTATTCAATCGCACGTAGCTGCCGTTACCGGCCAGCGTGGGCAACCAGGCGGCGCGCGCCTGGCGCACCAGCGCCGAGGCGCGTTCGATCTCATGGACAGCAACGATCACCGACACGTTGTTTTTGAACGCGCGCTCCAGCGCCTGCTGCCAGGTGACTTTGACCAGCGGCGGTCCGCCGGCGGCAGGCGGCGCGTCTTGCGCCCGCGCGGCGGTGGTGATGAACAATGCCAGGGCCAGAGCCCAGGCTCCTGCGAACCGTCGGCGTTTCATCTAGTCCACCGATGTCAGGCGGGCGCGATGGGTCTCGCCGTCGTTGACGACCTCCACCGACGGCGCCTGTGCCGCCGGCACTTCTGTCGCGCGCGCCGGTCGGCCGCGGCCAGCCAGCCGTTCGGTGAAGACGAACAGCGCCGGCACGAAGAAGATCCCCAGCAGCGTCGCCGCCAGCATGCCAGTGACGACGGTGGTGCCCAGCATCCGCCGCGCCGCCGCGCCGGCGCCCGACGCCCCCCACAGCGGCAAGCAACCAAAGATGAAAGCGAACGACGTCATCAGAATCGGGCGCAAGCGCAGCCGCGCCCCTTCCAGGGCGGCGTCGATCAGCGGCCGCCCTTTTTCCAGTTTGTCCTTGGCGAATTCGACGATGAGGATGGCGTTCTTGGCGGTCAAACCAACCAGCATGACCAGGCCGATCTGCGCATAGATGTTGCTGTCGAAGTGGCGCGACCACAGTCCCAGGAACGCGCCCAGCACCGCCACCGGCGTGCTGAGCAGAACACTGAAGGGCAGCGACCAGCTTTCATAGAGCGCCGCCAAGATCAAAAACACGAACACCAGCGACAGCCCCAGCACCTTGGTCGTGCCGCCCTGGGCGACCTTCTCCTGATACGAAAGCGCGTTCCAGGCATAGCCCATCTCCGGCGGCAGCGTCTGCGCGGCGACCTCTTCCAGCGCGGCCAGAGCCTGCCCGCTGCTGTACCCGGGCGCGGCGGCGCCGATGATCTCCGCCGAACGGAACAGATCGAACCGCACGGTGTACTCCGGGCCGGTGGTGTTGCGGACACTGACGAACGCCGCCAGGGGAACCATCTCGCCCTTGGCGTTGCGCACGTAGAAATCTTTCAAGTTGTCCGGCCCCTGCCGGTACGCCGGCTCGGCTTGCACGAACACCTTCCACTGGCGGGAGAAACGGGTGAAGTCGTTCACGTAGGCGCCGCCCATGAAGGCCTGCAAGGCGGCGTAGACGTCGGCGATCGGCACGCCCTGCTTCATCACCTTCTCTTTGTCCACCTCGGCGAAGATCTGCGGCACCGACGGCGAGAAATTCGGGTTGATGTTCTGAAGCTCGGGCCGCTTGCGAGCGGCATCGACGAACCGTTTCACGTTGTCGGCCAGGAACTTGACCGTGCCGCCGCTGCGATCTTGCAAGAACATGCTGAAGCCGCCGGCGGCGCTGATGCCGGGAATGGCCGGCGGCAGCAGCGCGAAGACGCGCGCCTCGGGGATCTTGCCGAACGCGGTGTTCAGCTTGGCGACGATGGCCTTGGCGGTCAGATCCGGACGCTCGCGCTGGTTCCAGGGCTTAAAGCCGATGAAGCCGGTGCCGGCATAGCTGGCCGCCGAGCGAGTGAAGAAGCTGTAGCCGGCGATGGTGTTGTAGGTGCGGATGCCTTCGGTGCTGCCCAAGATGGCCTCGACCTTTTTGAAGACCTCTTTGGTCCGCTGCAGCGAGGCGGCATCAGGAAGCTGCACGCCGATCAACGCATAGCCGTTGTCCTCGTCGGGCAAGAACCCCGAAGGCAGCTTGCGCCCGAGGGCCGCCGAGCCGGCCGCCACCGCCGCCAGTAGCACCAACGGGATGGCCAGCTTGCGCACCAGCCGGGCGTTGATGCTGATATAGCTGTTCGTCGCGCGTTCGAAGATCCGATTGAACCCGCGCCCGAGGCGCCCCAAAAATCCCTTCGGCTGGCCGCGCGGGCGCAACAGCATCGCCGCCAGCGCCGGGCTCAACGTCAGCGCGTTGAACGCCGAGATCAACACCGAGATGGCGATGGTCAGGGCAAACTGCTGATACAGGCGGCCGGTGATGCCGGCCATGAACGCCACCGGGATGAACACCGCCGCCAAGATCAAGGCGATGCCGATGACCGGCGCCTGCACCTCGGACAAGGCCTTGAAGGTCGCGTCGCGCGGCGACAGTCCTTCTTCGATGTGGTGCTCGACCGCTTCGACCACCACGATGGCGTCGTCGACCACCAGGCCGATGGCCAGCACCAGCGCGAACAGCGACAGCGTGTTGATGGAAAAGCCCAAAAACGGAAATACCGCGAACACGCCCACCAGCGACACCGGCACGGTCAAAAGCGGGATCAGCGTCGCCCGCCAGCTTTGCAGGAAGATGAACACCACCAGCACCACCAGCCCGATCGCCTCGGCCAGGGTAATCAGGATCTCCTCGATGCCGGCCTTCACCGGCGCGGTGGTGTCCAGCGAGATCTCGTAATCCATGCCGGGCGGAAAATGTTTCTTCAGATCCTCCATCGTCGCCCGCACGCTGGACGCCACGTCCAGCGCGTTCGAGCCCGGCAGCTGAAAAGCCGCCACCACGCCGGCCGGGCGGCCGTTGAACGCCCCCACCTGCGCGTAGTTCAGCGACCCCATCTCGATGCGGGCGACGTCGCGCACGCGCACCAGCGAGCCGTCGGTGTTGGCCCGCACCACCACGTCGCCGAATTCTTCCGGCGTCACCAGCCGTCCCTGGGCGCGCACGGTGTAGGTGAACTGCTGGCCGGGGGCAGCCGGTTCGGCGCCCACCTGGCCGGCGGGGTTGACCACGTTCTGGGCGCGAATGGCGTTCTGCACGTCGCTGACCGTCAAACCCAGGCGCGCCAGCACGTCCGGCTTCAACCACACCCGCATGGCGTAATCCGACGCGCCCAGGTTGCGGATGTCGCCCACGCCGCGGATACGCAGAAGCGCGTCGTTGATGTTGATGGTGGCGTAGTTGGTCAAAAACGAAGCGTCGTAACGCCCGTCGGGCGAGTACAGCGAGATGACGATCAGCGGGAAGGCCAGCGACTTTTTGATCGTGACGCCGAAGTTCTTCACGTCCTGAGGCAGGAAGGTCTGCGCCTGCGAGAAGCGGTTTTGCACCAGCACGTTGTCGATGTCGATGTTGGTCCCGACGTCGAAGGTCACCGCCTGGGTCATGGTGCCGTCGTTGGCATTGGTCGACTGGATGTACAGCATGTTGTCGACGCCGTTGACCTGCTGTTCGATGGGCGTGGCCACCGATTGCTCGATGGTGGTGGCGTCGGCGCCGGTGAACGTGGTGGTGAGGATGATCTGCGGCGGGATGATCTGGGGAAATTGGGCGATCGGCAGCCCGATCAGCGACACCGCGCCCAGCATCACCGTCACGATGGCGATCACGATGGCGACGATCGGGCGGCGAATGAAAAAAGAGGAAATCATGGCGACCTCACTTCGACGCCGGCGCCGCGGGAGCGCCGGTCGACTGCGCACCCGGCGTTGGAGCAGGCGCGGCTTCCGCCACCACCATCGTGCCGTCGTTGACTTTCTGGAGACCGTCGACGACCACCCGGTCGCCCGCCTGCACGCCGGAGTCGACGATGCGCAGCGGGCCCGCCGACGGGCCGACCTCGACGCGCCGGAGCTTGACCTTGCTGTCCGCGCCCACCACCGCCAAAGAGTACGTGCCTTGCACTTGAATCAGGGCATTTTCAGGCACCACCAGGGCCTGCGCGCCCACCTCGCGGCGGCGCATGCGCACGCGGGCGAACTGGCCCGGGCGCAGGGCATTGCCCGGATTGGGAAACAGCGCCTGCAGCTGGATGGTGCCGGTGGTGCCGTCCACCTGGCGGTTGACGGCGACGATGACGCCCCGATGCGGGTAGCTACTGCCGTCGGCCAGCAACAGCTCCAAGCTGTCGTCGGCGGCTTCGCCGTGATCCAGCTTGGCGAACTGGGCCTGGGCCCAGGCGCGATCGCGGGTGTCCAGCTTCTTCAGGCGATCGGCCGAGCGGACATAGTCCACCTCGCTCATGGGGAAGTTCACGCGGATGGGATCCACCTGCGAGACGGTGGTCAGCAGCGTCGGCCCGTCTTGCCCGACCAGGTTCCCCACCCGCACCAGGGCCAGGCCGGCGACGCCCGCGACGGGCGAGCGGATCTCGGTGTACGACAGGTTCAGCGCGGCCTGACGAAGCTGGGCGTTTGCGACCCGCACCTGATCTTCGGCGTCGCGCGCCGCCGCCTCGGCATCTTCCAGCTCTTGCCGGCTGACCACCCGGGCGGCGCCCAGATCTTTTCGGCGCTCAAGCTGCGCGCGGTTGTGGGCGGCGGCGGTCTCGGCCCGGGCCACGCCTGCCTTGGCTGACTCCAGCGCAGTGGCGTACTCGGCTCGGTCGATGGTGAACAAGACCTGGCCTTGCTTTACCGCGGCGCCGTCCTTGTATTTTTGCGCCTGCAGAAGTCCCCGCACGCGGGCCCGGATCTCGGCGTTGATATAGCCGTCCAGGGTTCCCACCGCGTCCAGGAACAGCTTCACGTCCCGCCGGGCGACCACGGCCACGGTGACCCGCGGCGGAGGCGGCGCCATCTTTGCCTTGCTCTCTTCGCAGCCGCCAGCTGACAAAGACAGCAGGGCCAGCAGCGCCAGACCGAGACTCGTTCCCTGACCTTGTCTATCCGTTGACATTACAATCGTTGCTTTTATCATGTTTCGGTGCCGCCGCGCGAACGATTGACCCTTTCTGCTTATCGCCTGGCGCACCTTTTCAAGCGGGTACGGCGGCAATTGCAAAGCAGGATCCGGGAACATCTTGAGCCGGCCGGAATCTCGCTGCCAACGGTGCAGATCATCAAGCGGATGGCCGCCGGGGGCTCGCCCAGCCAGCTTGAGCTGGCCCAGGACATCGAGCTTGAACCGGCCGCCCTCTGTCGCCTGGTCACCGAGCTGGAAGAGCAGCGGCTGGTGGTCAGGCGGCGCGACCCGGAGGACAAACGCCGGGTCCTGGTCTCGCCCACCCGCGACGGCCTGGCCCTGCTGACCCGCACCCAACCGCTGGTCCTGGCCGGGATCAACGCTACGGTGTCGCGCCTGACCGCGGCCGAGCAGGCCCAGCTTTGTCGCCTGCTGGAAAAACTGGCCGACGGCGACGGCGCCACCGAGGCGCGACTTCCAGAAACGGCGGCCCGCGACGACGACGATGCCCGGTCACCCCTTCGCGCGCGGACGCGCCACCGCGCCGCCGGACGGAGATGACCGCGGCGCTGCCCGGCTCAGACGATCGTCACGCCGGCAGGCCGACCCGGCGCAGGGCGTCCGCGACGATGTCGAACGGCTTTTCCACGTGGGTGTCGCCTCTTTCTTCCAGGAAGGCCCGTGCCTCGGCGGTGAAGGCCCCGCCGGTCATGAAGACGACCTTGGACAATCGCTCGGGCGCCTTGCGCCGCAGGGCTTCGTGAAAGTCGATGCCCGTGAAGTCTTTCATCATCACGTCGCAGTAAACGAGATCCACGCGATCGTCGGCCAGCAGAATCTCCAGCCCCTGCCGGGCGTCGAGGACCGTCCGCACGTCGAAGCGATCGCCGGTCAGACGGACGGCCAGCGCCTTGGCCACCAGCGCGTCGTCGTCGATGATCAGCACGCGCCGGCTTTGCTCCGTCCGTTCGATCGCAGCCGCCACTGGTGGCGCAGGCACCGCCGCGCGATCGTCACCGGTCGCGGCCGGTAGAACCACCCGGAACAGCGCCCCGCCCCCCGGCGCGTCGTGGACGCTGATCCGACCCTGGAAAGCATTGACGACGTTTCGGCAAACGAACAGACCCAGCCCCGTCCCCGAGCCGATGTCCTTGGTCGTGAAGAAGGGCTCGAAGATTTTCTCTCGGAGGGCCACGGGAACGCCGCCGCCGCTGTCCCAGACCTCGATGAACGCGTCTCCTTCGTGCGATCCTGTGCGCACGCCGATCACGTGCCGAGCCGGATCGGGCGCCGGCAGAGCCTGCCAGGCGTTCATCAAAAGGTTGGTCATCACCTGAACCAGCCGGGCCTCGTTCGCGCGCACGCGCGGGCTGGGCCCAAACTCCTCGATCAGGCGGGCGCGGGCCTCGATCTCCTTGCGCAGCAGTCCCAACACCGAGCGGACCACGCCACCGGGCTCGATCGGCAGCAGCCGCTCGTCATCGGGCCGGGCGAAGGTTCGCAGCTCGCGCGTGACGTCGCGAATCCGTTTGGTGCCCACCAGCACCGGGTTGAGGAATTCCTTCAATCGGGTGAGCCCCCGCAGCGTCGCCGTCGCCGCCGCCGCGTCGTACCCGAAGCGCACCAGCGTCTCGACGTCGGTCGACAGACTGTCCAGCTTCAGCGCGGTTTCTTCCAGACCGGCCAGGACGTAGGTCAGCGGATTGTTGATCTCATGCGCGACGCTGGCGGCCACCGTGCCCATGGCGCGCATACGATCGTCCTGCATGATCCCCGTCTGCAAACGCCGCGCTTCCGTGACGTCCGTGCAGATGCCGATGGCGCCTGTCTGCACGCCACCGGCGTCTCGCAACGGGCCGATCCACA
Organism: Polyangia bacterium; assembly: GCA_036493295.1. Lineage (GTDB taxonomy): Bacteria > Myxococcota_A > Polyangia > Fen-1088 > Fen-1088 > DATKEU01. The sequence goes on from DASXQB010000077.1 coordinate 19,479, forward strand.
CGTCCAGGGTGTGGTGTTGCACGTCGACCGAATAGGTGACGATCTCGCCCGCCAGCGCGCGGAGAACGTTGTCGATGACCACCGGCACGTCCTTGTAGTCGTCGAGCAGTGAGCGGCCGATCATCTGGCCATTTTCGGGGGTGAAGGTCTCTCGCAGCGCTCCGTCGGCCACGGTCACCACCCCCGCCAGATCCATCATGAACAAAAGGACAGGCGCATGGTGGATGGCGACCTCGAGGCGCTTTTCGATCTCGGCGCGCTCGAGCATGACCTGGACTTCCGCGGTGATGTCGACGAAGGCGACCACGACGTGGCTGACGGCGCCTTTACTGTCCCGGATCGGGTTGGCGAAGGCGCGCACACAGATCCGGGTGCCGTCGCCTCGGTGAATGACGATATCGTCGACCATCACCGGCGCGCCGACGGCAAGGGCGCGGCTGAAAGGAAGGTTCTCGACCCGGTACAGGTTGCCCTGCCGATCGAAGATTCCGTACGTGGCGGGGGCCGCCGCGATATCGGCGCCGTCGACGGACGCCATTCCCATGATGGTCTGGAAGGACTGGTTCGCGTAGAGAACCTCTCCGGTCGGCGCCTTCGCCACCCAGATGCCGAAAGGAATCTCGTCGAGAACACGCTCACCCGTCTGGCGACCGTATTCGTTCACGCGGCCGCATCTTACCCCAGAACCCCGATCGTTCGCCGAACAAACCGTCGGGGCGGTCGAGCGGCGCGGGGCGGTAAGCCAGGCAAACCGTCGTTTTGTAAGTTCCGCCTCGCGATCGTCACTAAAAGGACGATGGGCGTCCGTCAGTATCAGCAGCGTCGAAGCGTACCGGCGAGGGGAACGTCGATTTGGCGGCTGGCCGCCTTCGTGGCGGCGCTGAGCGCCT
>DASXQB010000078.1:0-10306 GCA_036493295.1 Polyangia bacterium
CGTTTGGGATGGGTCAGGCGCTGGACCCAGGCGCCTTCGGTGGTCCACAGAAGAAGACCGCTGGTGTCCAGGTCGAGGCGACCGACCGGGCGAAGCTCGCCGTGAAGGGGAGCGTCGCGGAGCAGCTGGTACGCCGTCCGATGCACGGGATCGCGCAGCGCCGTCACCACGCCCAGCGGCTTGTTCAGCAGCACGTGCGCCACCGCCACCAGCGCGTGCGGCACGTCGTCGACGACCACCGCAAACGGCAGCGTCGCTTCGTCGATGCCGCGCCGGCGATCCTCCAGGACCTTCCCGCCGTCGTCGCGCACCCGCCCCGCCGCCAGCAATGCGGCGGCCGCTGTCTTCGAGCAGCCAAGGTTGCGCGCCAAAAGCGCATCCAACCGGATCATCGAACGGTGTCTACCAAACCGCGGTGGCCTCTGTCTTGTTCTGCTAGCGTCGGCGGGGCATGGCTGATCTGCACGTGGCGCTGGTGGCGCCGGAAATTCACTGGAACACCGGCAACGCCGGCCGCACGTGCTTGGCCGCCGGCGCGCAGCTGCATCTCATCCGCCCGCTGGGATTTTCACTGGACGACAAGCAGGTGCGGCGCGCTGGCCTCGATTATTGGCCGCGGGTGCAGCCGGTGGTGTGGCCCGATTGGGCGGCCTTCGAAGCGGCGCTGCCCCAGTTGGGGGCGCCGTCGTTTTTTGGGCCGCGCGCGGCCCGCCAATTTCAGCGCGTCGTCTACCCGCGGCCGTGCGTGCTGATCTTCGGCTGCGAAAGCGTCGGCCTGGCCGACGAACTCCTCGCTCGGCATGTTTCTGAAACAGTCGAGATCCCGATGCAGGATCAATCGCTGCGGTCGTTGAACCTGTCGACGTGCGTGGCCCTCGCGGCCTACGAAGTGCGGCGGCAATGGGACGGCGTCGCCGTCAGCGGCCCAGCAGCGTTCGGGCGATGATCAACTTCTGGATCTCGCTGGTACCTTCGTAGATTCGTAGAGCACGCACCTCGCGATACAGGCGTTCGACGGTCACGCCTTGCACGACGCCCAGGCCGCCGTGCAGTTGCACGGCCTGGTCGACGATTTGCTGTGCCGCTTCGGTGGCGAACAGCTTGGCCATCGACGATTCGGCAGCAAAACGACCGTCGCCGCCTCCGTCGCGCAGCCAGGCGGCGCGATAGACCAGCAGGCGCGCGGCCTCCAGCGACGTGGCCATGTCCGCCAGCGCCATCTGCACCGAATCGCGGTCGGCCAGCGCCTGGCCGAAGGTGCGGCGCCGGCGAACGAAGGCGCACGCTTCATCCAATCCCCGCCGCGCCAAACCACACGCGGCGGCGCCCACTGTCGGCCGCATCAACGTCAGCGTGGACAGCGCCAGCCGCAGGCCGTCGCCTTCGGCGCCCAGCCGCGCCGATTCGCCGACGCGCACGCCCTTCAGTCGGACGGTGCCGATCGGGTGCGCCACCGCCATCGCCACCGCCGTCGTCGACAGCCCCGGCGCGTCCGCCGGCACGACGAACGCCGACAGTGGCCGCCGATCGTCTGGGCCGCCGGTGCGGGCAAAAACCACGTACACCGAAGCGAGGCCGGCATTCGAGATCAAACACTTCTCGCCGTCTAGCCGATAGCCGCCGCGGTCGCGCCCAGCGGTCGTGCTCAGCGCGCCGAGATCCGATCCAGCTTCCGCTTCGGTCAGTGCGAAGGCGCCCACTTCTGTCCCGGCGGCCAACCCTGGCAGCCAGCGCGCGCGCGTCGCCGCGTCACCCGCCGCCGCTATTGGCAGCGCCGCCAGCGTCTGGACCGCGCAGAGCGCGTCCACCAGGGCGGAAGCGCGTGCCAGTTCCTCCCGCAGCACGACCAGCGCCAGCGCGGCGGTTGGTGCTGCCGCTTCGTTCGCCGGCAAGCCCGCCGCCAGCAAGCTGGCATCGCCCAGCGCGCGCACCAACGCCGGGGCGCGGTCTGCGGTGGCGGCGCCATCGTGCGCGTCGGCGAACGCGCGGGCCCTGATGCGCAGCGCTTCGTGCGCGGGCGAGGTGAACGGCTGCATGGCGCGCCACTTTAGCGCAAGCCGCCGCGGCGAACTTAGCTCCGCTAATCCGTGCCGGCGGCGATGCGCGCGATGTCGGTCGCGCTGACGTCACCGTGATAGATGCGGACGTCGTCCATACCGCCGCGGTAGAACCGATCGCTGCAGGTTCCGTTGCCGCCCATTGACCAGTTGCCGTTCACCAACAAAGCCCCGACGCTGTCGTTGCTGGCGCCCACCTGATCGCCGTTGCGGTACAGCCGCCAGGTCATCCCGTCATAGCTGCCGGCCAGGTGAACCCACGAGCCCACGTCGTCGGCAGGGATGGGAAAGGTCGCCCGGTGACTGTTGTTCCCCGAGGCCGAGTAGATGATGTATGCGTTTCCGTCCAGGCGCAGCCCGGTCTCGGTATCGGCTGGTCCGTGGGCGATGATGGTCTGCGTGCCGGCGCGGGTGCTGATGTTCACCCAGGCGGTCAAGGTGATCAGGCCGGCGAAATTCAGCGCCGCCGGGTTTCCGGCGACCGCGCACTGATTGCCGTTGAAGCTGAGACTATGCGGGTTCGGAAACGCCAGCCGCGGCGCCCCGACCGCCGGTTGCGGGTTGTGCACGCCTTTGGCCGCGAGGTTATTGCCCGATGAATCGACGAAGCTCCCGGTGGCCACTGCCTCGTCGAACTTCCAATACGCGACCAGGTTGCGAATGGGCGCTTCGGCGGCGGCGTCGCGCGGGCCGCTGGGCGCGGGCACGGGCACGCCGTTGGCCAGGGCGTTGACCTCGGCGTCGGCCAGCGCGCGATCGTAGATGCGAATGTCGTCCAGCGCCCCGGCGAAGAAATCGCTGCGGGCGCGAGAGCTGGCCAGCCAGCCTTCGGCCACCGGACCTTTCTGCGGGACCGCTGTTCCCAGGGCCATCAACGCGCCGTCGAGGTAAAGGCGGTTCGCCGTCTTGTCAAAGCTGTACGCCAGGTGATGCCATTCGCCGGTGCCGGGTGAGGTGACGCTGACCAGGACGGCGCCGCCCCAACCAGCCGCCACCAAGAGGCCGTTGCGGACGCTGAGGTTCAGCGCCGTTCCGACGCCGTCGGTGAGGCTGATGAAGTCCTGCTGGATGGTCGGGTCCTCGGCGAGATTGAACCAGAGTGAGATCGTACGGGCCTCGCCGTTGGCCGGCACTCCCTGCACGCCCAGCGTGGCATAGGCGCTGGCGCCATCAAAGCGCAGCGCGCTCTGATCAGCCGAGCCGAGCGGCGCGGGCAGATCGGCGATCATCCACGATGCGCCCTGCAGTGCCCAACCGGGACCAGCGGCGCCCAGCTCGTCTTCAAAGCGCGAGCCCTGTTTTTCATCGAGCAGCCAATGCGCCACCAGACCCTCGGCCAGCGACGCGCCGTCGACCATCGGCGGCGTCGCCAGGTCCTCGACGATCGGGTCGGGATCCCGGGCGGCGTCGACCACCCCCGGTTTCGCGCCGCTGTCAGGAGTGGGATTGATCATGGTCGGCTGGCCCGAGCCGGCGTCGTCGAGAGGCACGGTGAGATCTACGCAGCTCGCGGTCAAGGTTGTCCAGGCGGCAGCCAGCGCGACCGACAGCAAGGCACGGCTTCGGCCATGACGAAAACGCTCGTCCACTCCCTCGACATCGTGTGTTCGCCGCTCGCACTTGAGGGGCGAGGCGCGCGGGCGGTCAGCGGCCTTCGAACTTGGGTGGCCGGCGGCGGGCCACCGCTTGGTAAGCCTCGCGAAAATCGCGTGATTGCAGGCAGATCTGCTGGGCCTGGGCTTCCGCTTCGATCGCGGATGCCAGATCCATGTGGGCCTCGCGGTTCAACATTTCTTTGGTCATGCCGTGGGCCAGCGACGGCCCGGCGGCCAGCTGGACGGCCAGCGCCTCGGCTTCCGCTTGCAGTCGCTCGTCGGGCACCACGCGATTGACGAGGCCGATCTTGTCCGCAGCGTAGGCGTCCAGAACCTCGCCGGTGAGCAGAAGCTCGGCGGCGCGGCCGGCGCCGATGATCCGCGGGAGCAGCCATGACGCACCCATGTCGGCGCCGCAAAGACCAAGGCGCGGGAAGACGAAACCGATGCGGGCGTTCTCCGACGCCAGGCGAATGTCCGCGCCCAGCGCGATCACCGCGCCGCCACCCACCGCAGCGCCGTTGATGGCGGCGACGATCGGCGTGCGCAGCTGGCGCATGGCCAGTACGACCTGGCCGGTCAGTCGCGTGAACCGCAACAGATCCACCGACGGCATCCGCGTCAGCTTCTCGACCACTTCGTTGATGTCGCCGCCCGAGCAGAAACCTTTGCCGGCGCCGGTGATCACCAGCGCGCGCACGTCGGGCAGATCCTGCAGGGCGCGAAAAGTCTCGTGCAGCTCGCGGTAAACGTCGAAGGTTAGCGCGTTGAGGCGGGCGGGGCGGTTCAACGTCAGCACGGCGACGCCGCCCGGCCGCTGCTGAAAGAGGAACGTCGTGGGTGGCATCAGGAAGCCAACACCGCCAGGGCCTGGATCTCGACCTGGGCGCCGGCGTCGACCAGTCCCTTCACTTCGACCAGCGTCATCGCTGGATAGTGGCGACCCAGGTGCTGTTGCCATCGCTCGGCCAGCGCCGCGCGCGAATCCAGATACCGCTGCTTGTCGACCACGAACACGGTCATCGACACGATGTCGTGCGCCGTGCCTCCAGCCGTTGTCACCACGGTCAGCACATTAGCGAGTGCCGCCGCGAATTGATCCGGAAATTCGTCCGACACCAGTCGGCCGTGCTGGTCCGCGCCAATCTGCCCGGCCACTGCCAGCAGCTTGCCGCTGGCCAGTATCCCGTGCGCGTATCCCCGGGGCGATGGCCACCCCGGCGGGTGCACGGCATCAGCCACGACAGCCGGCGATGGTGGGCATTTTTCTTGGGCAGTCGGTTGGAAACATGAACTTAAGTACCTATTTTAATTATTCATTACCAGGAAAATTGGCACTCTCGACGGTCGCTTGACAGCGGTCGCTTCGCGCTTAAGCTATGCCGCGCAACTGGAACGGAGCTGTTATGCCCATTTATGAATACGCTTGCGCTGCCTGCGGCCACCAGTTCGAAGAGTGGCAAAAGATGTCCGACAAGCCGATTCGAACCTGTCCGAAGTGCAAGGCGAAGAAGGTTGAAAAGCTGATCAGCCAGACGTCCTTCCAGTTGAAGGGCGGCGGCTGGTACTCGGACCTTTATGCCGGGCCCAAGCCGAACGGCGCCAAGGATCAGGGGGCGAGCAAGGACTCCACTTCAAAAGAGGCGGCCAGCACGTCGCCCTCAACCACCAAGACCACTACCAAAGCCAAGAAGACCGAGGCCAGCGCCGCGTAGGCGCCGGCTTCCTTTTTGTTTAACAAGGAGAAGAGCCAATGAAAATCCGACCCCTTTACGATCGAATTCTGGTCAAGCGCCTCGAAGAACAGACCAAGACCGCTGGCGGTCTTTTCATCCCCGACTCCGCCAAGGAAAAGCCAATGGAGGCGCTGGTGGTCGCCGTGGGCAACGGCAAGATTCAGGACAACGGTTCGCTGCGCAAGCTTGAGGTCAAGGCCGGCGACAAGATCCTGTTTTCAAAATACTCGGGCAACGAGATCAAGATCGACGGCACCGAGCATCTGATTCTGCGCGAGGACGACATCCTTGCGGTCATTGAGTAACCGGTAACACAAGGAAAACGGAGAAATCGTCATGGCAGCCAAAGAGATCGTCTTTTCGCAGTCCGCCCGGCAGAGCATCGCCCAGGGCCTGAACATTCTGGCCAACACCGTCAAGGTCACCCTGGGGCCGCGCGGTCGCAACGTCATCATCGAGAAGTCCTGGGGATCGCCGACCGTCACCAAGGACGGCGTCACCGTCGCCAAGGAGATCGAGCTCGAAGACAAACTGGCGAACATGGGCGCGCAGATGGTGAAGGAGGTCGCTTCGAAGACCTCTGACATCGCCGGTGACGGCACCACCACTGCCACCGTGCTGGCTCAGGCCATCTACACCGAAGGCAGCAAGCTGGTGGCCGCCGGGCACAACCCGATGGACATCAAGCGCGGCGTCGACGCCGCCGTCGCCCGCATCGTCGAGAACCTGAAGGATCAGTCGAAGCCCACCAAGGGCAAGACCGAGATCGCTCAGGTCGGCACGATCAGCGCCAACGGCGAGACCGTCATCGGCGACATCCTGGCCGAGGCCATGGAGAAGGTCGGCAAAGAAGGCGTCATCACCGTCGAGGAAGCCAAGTCGATGGAGACCACGCTGGACGTCGTCGAGGGCATGCAGTTCGACCGCGGCTACCTGTCGCCGTACTTCGTGACCGACGCCGAGCGGATGGAAGCCGTGCTGGAAGATTGCTTCATTCTCATCCATGAGAAGAAGCTGTCGAACATGAAGGACCTCTTGCCGGTGCTTGAGCAGATCGCCAAGTCGGGTAAGCCGTTCCTGATCGTCGCCGAGGACGTCGACGGCGAGGCGCTGGCCACCTTGGTGGTGAACAAGCTGCGCGGCACGTTGCACGTCTGCGCCGTCAAGGCGCCGGGCTTTGGCGATCGCCGCAAGGAGATGCTGAAGGACATCGCCGTCCTCACCGGCGGCCAGTCGGTCACCGAGGATCTGGGCATCAAGCTCGAGAACCTGACCCTGAAGGATCTCGGCCGCGCCAAGCGCATCACTGTCGACAAGGACAACACCACCATCGTCGAGGGTGCCGGCAAGAAGGCGGACATCGAAGCCCGCGTGAAGCAGATCCGCACGCAGATCGAGGACACCACCTCGGACTACGACCGCGAGAAGCTGCAAGAACGGCTGGCCAAGCTGGTCGGCGGCGTTGCCGTGGTCAAGGTCGGCGCGGCGACGGAGTCGGAGATGAAAGAGAAGAAGGCTCGCGTCGAGGACGCCCTGCACGCCACGCGCGCGGCAGTTGAAGAGGGCATCGTTCCGGGCGGTGGCGTGGCGTTGATTCGCGCGCTGTCGTCGCTGGACAGCCTGAAGTTCGACGACGACCGCCAGTACGGCGTCAACATCATCCGCCGCGCGGTGGAAGAGCCCCTGCGCCAGATCGCCAACAACGCCGGCGTCGACGGATCGATCGTCGTCGACAAGGTGCGGAACGGCAAAGGCTCGTTCGGCTTCAACGCCGCCACCGAGGTCTACGAGGACCTGGTCAAGGCCGGCGTCATCGATCCGACCAAGGTCGTGCGCGCGGCCCTGCAGAACGCGGCGTCGGTGGCCTCGCTGATGCTGACCACCGAGGCACTGGTGGCCGAGCGCCCGAAGAAGAAGTCGCCGTCTGCCGGTGGCGCCGGCGCGCACGGCGGCGGCATGGGCGGCATGGGCGGCGGCGACGAGGATTTTTAAGGTCGCTCGCTGACGCTCGGGCCCACCCCAGCGCTTCTCGCAAGGTGAGCCGGCCGGGTTGAGCCCGGCCTACCGACTGAAATAGCGGCGCCGGCCTTTCCGAATCACCTCTCCCTTTGGGAGAGGTCGCCCACCGAAGGTCGGCGGGTGAGGGGAAGGCGCCCAGACCCAAATGCGGGAGGCTGAACAGTCAGCCTCCCGTTTTTTATTTGGAGCGGGCGATGGTGATCGAGACCTTGGCGGCGTTGAACGTCGTTTCTTCGATCAACGTCAGGGCGTCGATGGATTGGCCGCGGTCGTCCAGCCAGCGGTGATTGGGCTGGTCGTAGTCGAAGTGCCAGGCGCGGTCGCGGAACGCTACCCACAGCTGTCGTGGCGATGGTTGCGGGGTCAGCATGAAGCGCTGGTTGCCGGCGAAGGTGATGGTCAGCGTGCCCTGGCTGATGCTGACCTCGGCGACGTCGGGATCAACCGATTCGAACGCGCGGTCGATCCGCGCGAAAGTTTCGTCCAGGATGTGGCGGTAGGTTTTCTCGTCGAGCAGCGGGTTCATGGTCACCTCCGGCTGATGGCCGTCCAGAAGTCGAAGCCGGTTCGCCGGATCAGCACCGGGACGGTCGCACCGGGATTGAAGGCGCGCAGAGCGTTCTGGACGTCTTTGGCGATGCGCACCCGCTCGTTGCCGATGCGCAGGACGACATCGCCTACCCGCACACCGGCCTGCGCGGCCGAGCCATGCTCGGACAGGTGTGTGATGGCCACGCCGCGCCCGCCAGGCAAACTGCCGGCCTGGCTTTGCGGTATGTCGCCTACATCGAAGTCGTTCTCTGCCGACGTGGCCACCTCGCGCGGGCGGTTGCACGCGGACGGATGCGGCGCCGGCGCGCGCAAGGCGGCCAAACGTGGGATGGCCTCCTTTTCCAGATGTTTTCCGCCGCGCAGAAGGCCGATCTTGACCCGCGATCCCGGCAGGCTGAGCTGGGCGTCGATCTTCAAATCCTCGCTGGTGGCGACGTCGGCGCCGTTCCAGGTGAGCACCACGTCGCCCGGCTCAAGGCCGGCGGTCTCGGCCGGCGAAGCGGAACCGACGCTGGCGATCAGCGCCCCGCGCGCCGACGGCAGCTTCCAGGCCGCCTCCAGCGCCGAATCGATCGGCTGAGCGTCGATGCCCAGATACGATCGCGGCGCGCTGCCCTTGTCGCGCAGCCGCGGCAAGATCGCCTTGGCCATGTTGATGGGGATGGCAAAGCCGATCCCTTGCGCCGGCTGCAGCGGGTGGCCGGCCCAGAACGCCGCGCTGACGCCGATCACCGCGCCGCTGGAGTCAATCAGCGGGCCGCCGGAATTCCCCAGATTGATGGACGCGTCGGTCTGGATGAAGAACGAATAGATCTCCTGTTGCGGCGATTCGTGCAGCGACGCCCGATCGACGACGCGTTCTTTGGCCGAGACGATGCCGGCAGTGACGCTGTGGTTGAACCCGTAGGGGTTGCCGATGGCCACCACGGTTTCGCCCACCCGCACGGCGTCCGAATCGCCCAGCGTCAGCACCGGCAACGGCGTGGGTGCGTCGATCTTGATGAGGGCGATGTCCATGGCGGCGTCGGCGCCCACCACGCAGGCTGGCAGCTCGCGCCCGTCGTAAAGGCGCACGCGCAGGTCGGCGGCGCCACGCACCACGTGCTCGTTGCTGACCAGATAGCCGTCCTTGCTGATGAGAAAACCGGTGCCGATCGACGTTCGCGGGCCCGACCCGCCGCCGTCAGCAGCCCGCTCGCCGTCGGTGGCGGTGCTTTCGTCGACCGTGCCGCGCACGTGCACCACCGCCGGCCGCGCCCGATCGGCCAGATCGGGCAGCGCCAGCACCGGCGCGTGTTTTTTCGGCGCGCTGGTCCACATGGTGGCCGGCTCGGCGGTTGCGCGCGCTGGTTTGAGGCTCAAACAGAGCAAGCTGTTGACCAGCACCATTCCGATTCGCCGCACTTTGGTTCGCATGCCCAGGCTGGCAAGCGTACCTCATGTTTGGCCGCGCGCGATCGGCGCGGCGACGGGGCGGCGTTACTGGCGGGCGCCGGTGCGCTCGGCGCTGCCCAGGAGGTGGCGCAGCTTCTGGCGATCGGCGGAGGACAACTTTTCTTGCGGCGGTCCGGCGTCGGGCGGCGCGTTCACCGGCGACTCGGCGGCGGCGTGCTCGGCGGTCTTGGCTTCCGGGTCGGGCGCGCCGGCGATGCGGCGGCGGACGTCGTCGACCAGCGGTTTTGCCGATTGCTTGGTTCCTTCAAGAAGATCTTGAGATTCCTTGGTGTGGCTGATGGCCTGCAAATGACCGAACAGCGTGTGCGATCCCAGCGTCACCGTCGAGCCGAACCAGGCGACGGCCACCAGCAACGCCAGGCCAAGCAGGAACTTCAGCATGCGCAGCAACGGGGCTAGAGCACGACGCTGCGCCCGGAGCGAAAGACGATCTGGCCCGACGCCGGCACGTCATCAGCCGAGCGCAGGCGGCGATGAAACCCCGCCACCGGACCGCGCCGTCGCTTGGGTGAGCGAAGGATCGCCACCTTGGAGATGCGGTTTGTGCGTGTGGAACCAGAGCTGGAGACTTCGCCCATCATGAAGACCACCTGACTCATCTTCATCGCGCGGACAAACCCGTCAAATTTTTTTCGCTACAAAGTTGCCAGCAGTTCAGCAGCGTTCCTCGAAACGCGATGAGGTTTTCGGCATCCCCGCACTGGCGCCGAAGGGAGGTTTTGCGGTGTCCGTATATAATGCTGGCGTGGCCGCTCCCGCACCGCCCGCCCGTCCGCCTGGCTCGACGCTTGGTTCGCCGGCGTCGCCCGAGGCCGGCAAGCCGGTCGATCTTTACATCGTGGGCGGAGAGAGCCCCGACCCCAACGTCCAGCTCAAGCTGGCGACGTTGATC
>DASXQB010000079.1:0-19684 GCA_036493295.1 Polyangia bacterium
AGAGCTGCTCGCCCACAAGCAGCGCAGCGGCGGCGTTCACCGTGCCGTAAAAGGGCGTGGCCACAAAACCGACGTGGCTGACCAGCTGGGAGAAAGCGCGGTCGTCGTCCTTGTTCTGGCGGGCGTAAAGCTTGCTGGCCACCGCCACCAGCAGCCCGCCCTGCGAGTGACAGACGATGCGCCAGCGATCACCGGCCGGACGATTTTCCAGCAGGTGGGCCAGTAACAGTTCCCCACTGTGGCGAATGTCGGCGCGAAAGTCGTAGATGAAACGGTCAAAGTCGAGGAATTGGTTGTAAACCAGCTCCAGCACCGGACCGGGGCCGACGGCGCTGCCTTTTTTGAGCGTCGTTTTGGTCGGCTGGGTGGAGGTCGCATCGGCGAACTCCATGCTCATCACCTCGACGATGGCGTCGGCGCTCATCGGCAGACCGTCAAGGCCGATGGCGTAACCGGTGAGGCCGGCCAGCCAGCCTTGCGCGGCCAGCGCCGACGGCCAGCCGAGGTCGGCGTTGTCGATCATCAGCTTGTTGCCGCTGGTGCCGGGAACAAGAAGGTCCTTGGGCATTGCGGCACGATCGCCGATCGCCGCTGGCCTGTCTAGACGCGCTGGGCGCCGTTCAAGATCTTGTCGACTGCGAAGCGCAGGAGATCAGGTTTGATCGGCTTGACGATCCAGCCTTTGACGCCCACGTCCCGGGCGCGTCGGATCACCGACGGTTGCCCGTCGCTGGTCAAAATCAAAAACGGCGTCTCGCAGCCTTGCGCCTGGCAGGCGGCGATCAATTCCATGCCGCCCATGCGGGGCATGTTCAGATCGCACAGCACCAGCGCCAGGTCGGCGGCGTCGGCGCGGATCTTCTCCAGGCCGTCGACGCCGTCGCACGCCTCCAGCACGTCATAACCGGCCGGGACCAGCGCGTCGCGCACCAGCGCGCGGATCGAACCAGAGTCGTCGATGACCAGGACCCGCTTCATGCTGTGCCGGGAAAATCGGCTGAAACGCCGGTGGTCTTTAAGCGCAATACCATTCGCTCAAGACCGGGCCCGGAACTTTTTGGCGGGTTCCGTGCCCGCGCGTCCGCGGAGCGCAATCGCGCGGAGGTGAGCGATGTCCGAGCCGCACCGTTCGATCCCGCGCGAAATAGGGACGACGCTCCAACAACCAGGCACGTTGGCGCGTGCCAACCACTACCGCGCGGCGCGAAGGCTACCGTCGAACACCGGCAACCGTCGCTAGCTGGCGCTCCGCGGACGCGCGGGCACGGAACCTGCCAACAGGTTCGGCACTCATTCGACGGTGCGATCGATCCGTTGCAAGGCGCCGTCGCGCAGGCCAAAGCGCTGGCGGAGCTGGCGCAGGTTGCCGACCGTCATCGTCGAGACCGGCAGCTCGACCGGCAGGCCGTCGGCTTTCCAGCGCCGGTCGGAAAGCTCGAAGACCAGATTGGCGGTCTGCACGCCCAGGGCATCGAGATCCGGCACCACCGCGAACGTCCCGAGGTGCGCCTCCTCGCTGACCAGGGCGGCGATGCCGACAATGACCGGCACGTCCAGCGCGTCGGCGCCCGCGCGCCACGCCGTCTCCAAGAATTCGCCGCTGGGGAGCAACCGGTTGTCGTTGAGGATCCACAAGGCATCGACGGGCGGACCGGTCTTGAGGCGTCGCAGCGCCGCTTGCACCTCTTTCGGATCCGGGTTGGCCGACACGGCGATCGGGACAAGTTCGATCTGTTCTTTCGCCGCCAGGATCTTCTGGCGTTCGATGAAGTCGTGGAAGACGGGCCGGTGGATGACCCCCACCCGACGGACCGGCGTCTTGACAATGTCGCGCAGTCGCACGAAGGCGATCACGCCGGGGACTTCATAGGCGACGCCGGTGCTGCCCGGAAGCTGCGGCTGCAGCTCTTCAAAGAAGGACGACATCGTCACCACCGCGGGGATGAACGCGGTGCCGGTGGCGTGGCTGGCTTGATAGGCGCGGTAAAGTTTGATCGTCCGGTTGTCCATCAGCACGACGGCCGAAGCGCCGCTGTCTTCCAGATCGTCGCGAAACTGAGCGTCGGTGGTCTTGCCGTCGATCACGTGCGTCGAGACATCGAAGTCTTTCTTCAGCTCGTTGACCAGCGTGCGGCGGACGGCTTGGAATGCCGGCGAGTCCGGCATGGCCACCACCACCAGCGGCACGCCCGGCCGGCGCGGCGGATCGATCGCGGCGCTGGCCGCCGCTCGGTGGGCATCGCCGCGGAGGACGCCGGCGCAGCTTCCCAGCAGCAGCGTCCAAGCCACCGCCGCCAGCCAGAAAGGTCGCCTGGCCCCGCGCAAAGCGCGATGGAGAAGCCTCACGGGATCCTCCAGGCGTCCACGCCCAGCAGCGAATTGGTGGTTGGGTCCAGGGCGCGAAACTGGTTGATGATCAGCTCGCGCAGCTCGCGCGCAGCCGCGGTGCGCACGCCCACCGACGGCAGTTTGACGTGAACGGCGGTCAACTCGCGCGCGCGCAAGGGCAGGCGGCTGCGCTCGGTGATGTCGCGGACGGTGATCGTCGGCGTGACGATGCCGTCGGCCAGCGCCAGCTGCATGAGCGGCAGCAGGTCCTCGCGCTTGGTCACGCGCTTGACCTTGACCTCGGCGCCGCCGATCAACTTGCTGACGAACGCTTGCGTGGCGGTGCGGCCCAGAAGATCCACCACGCCCACCGCCTTGCCAGAAAGGTCGCTGCCTTCGAAGGCGTCGCCCACTGACAGCAGCGAATACGTCTCCCAGTCGGCGTTGCCGCGGAAGCCTTGCAGCGTCGGAGGCACATTCTGGCTGACCAGCAGGGCGTTGATGCCCACCACCGCGTCCGGCGGGCGGGCGGCCATCGCTTCTTCGAAGTCGCGGAAGCGGCCGAAGACGGTGATCTCCAGGGCGGGCAGCTTCTTGCGCAGCACGCGTTCGAGCTCGGCGAACTTGGTTTCGGTGTGCAGGTAGACATAGACGATCGGCGCCGGGGTCTGGCCGGCAACCGCGACGCCCAGCGGCCGCAGCGCGGGCGCTCCGGCGCCGCCGAAAAACGCCAGGCTCAGCGCCGCCAGCGCGGCGAGCGCCACCCGGCGGGGCGACCGTCTATATCGGCGGGCGTTCATACGGCGTGGCGAGAGCCCACGCTGCGCAAGATCGGCGCGTCCGGTCCTTCGCCCGGCCCCAGCATCGACCGAGGGAAAACAAAACGCCAGGTGCTTCCTTCGCCCGGCTGGCTGGTGACACTGATGGTGCCGTTGCTTTCGTGCACCAGCGCGCCCACCGCCGCCAAACCGACCCCGCGTCCGGAAGTGGCCGAGACGTCCTCGCGCGTGGTGAACCCGGGCGACAGCAGCGCCGCCACCAGGTCAGCGTCGGTCGCTGTCGGAAGGCCCCGCCGCTCTGCCGCGCGCCGCACCGCCGGCCAGTCGATGCCGCGGCCATTGTCGGCGATCTGCACCACCAGCTCGCGTTCGTTCACCGCGGCGGACAGGTGCAGGGCGGGGGCGGGCAGCCCGGCGGCGGCGCGCTCGCTGGCGGGAACAAAACCGTGGTCGACGCCGTTGCGCACGACGTGGGTCAGCTCGGACCAGAAGCGCGCCCAGCGCCGCGGATCCAGGCGCAGGCCACCGCCGCTGATCTCGATGCTGACGTCGCCTTTGCCCAGACGGCGGGCCAGCAGCCGGCCGCGTTCGGCCAGGCGGTGCAGCGGTCGGTCGGCCGGCTCCAGCGGCCAGCGCGCGAGCTCGGCGCGGATCGCCTGCACAGGCGCGCCGTGATCCAGCTGATCGCGAAGCCGAACCAGATCATCGATCGCCACTTCGACCACCCGACGGCCGCGCTCGCCGATCAGGCCGTTGACGGTGCGGCTCAAATTCTCCCAGCGTCGAAACAAGGCCGCCAGCGACGGCGCCATCGGCAGGCGGCGGCCGCCGGGGGCGCGTTCGGTGATCTCGTCCTCGGCTTTGTGGCAGAGATCAGCGACCAGGTTGAATCCGGCGCCGGCGGCGCTGCCTTTCAAGGTGTGGATGAGCCGCTTGCCGGTGAGGACATCCAGCCATTCGTGCCGCAACCGATCGACAAGCTGCGCCGCTTCGTCGAAGGCGGCCAGAAAGCCGGTCCGGTCCTGAGTGATCCCTTGCAGCGCGGCCAGCACCTCTTTCTGTTCGTCCTCGTGCTGAACCAGCGCCAGCCGATCGGTGACGTCGGTGATCACCACCAGCAGTCCTTGATCGATGGTGCCGCTGGCGATGGGCAGATAACTGAAATCGAATTGCCGCCCGCGCGACTGCAACCGCGCCGGCGCCTGCGCCAGGATCAAGGACAGCGGTAGATAATCCTCCAGCATCGCTTCGTGGGACAGGGCGAATGAATCGGCGAACAGCGGATCAATGCGGGTCAGGTAGTCGGACAGGCGGGTGTTGCCGGCGTACGGACCGAACCATTGATCGATCTTCGCCGAGCGTTCTTCCGACAACCACCCCTCGCGCGAGATGGTCAGCAAGCCTTCGTTCACGGTGTCCAGCACCAGGCGCATGTCGCGGTTGCGGGTGCCCAGGGCCCGGGTGCGTTCGTCCACCCGCTGTTCCAGCGTGCGGTTCATGCTGGCCAGGCGGTCATACGATTCGTCGACGTCGCCGACCATCTGGTTGAAGGCGTTGCCCAGGGTTTCCAGCTCGTCGTGGCTTTTGATCGACACCCGCACGTTGCGGTCGCCGGCGGCGATGGCGGTGGCGGCGGCGGTCAGCTCCGAGATGGGCTGGCTGATGCGCGCCGCCGCGCGCCGCACCACCAGCAGCCCGAATAGCATGGTGGCGATGGACAGCGCGACGATGATCGCGATGGTGACGCCCAGGGCCCGGCGCGAATCAGCGCGCGCGCGTTCCAGGGCCTGCGCCAGGGGAACGCCCGAGACGCCGTAGATGATCGTGCCGGCAACCGCATGGTTCTCGCCCGTGACGGGCGCGGCGAAGACGAACACCTCTTGATCGAACAGCCGCCGCCGTTCGTGGCGGGCGGCGGTGGGGTTCAGCAGCGCGCTGGCGATATCCAGCTCGCGCCAAGCCGTCGACGACGCACCGGCGGCGCTGGTGGGCGAGGCGTAAACCCACGGGCGCAGCTCGGGGCCCAGAAACAACCCGAAGACCAGCTCGGGATCGTCGTGCAGGGTGGCGCGCACCAGGCGCCGCACGTCGCCGAAGGCGTTGTCCGCCACCAACTCGCGCAGGGCCTGGGCTTGGTTCGCCACCAGGCCGTAGCCCTTGCGCGCGATGCTCTCTTGAATCTGGGTCTCGACCAGCGTCCGCGTCTGCCGCGTCGACCAGATGTGCAACGTGGTCACCGCCAGCAACACGGCCGAGGCGATCAAGGCCAGCGCGGCCACCATCGTGCGGACCAGCTTGGCTCGAAGGTTCATGGCGATTGGGTAGGCGCGGGCGCTTGGCAACCGATGGAACGGCGGGTGGGCCGGGAACCTTGAGGAAACGGTCGCCCGTCGCCGGCTCTCAAGTCGCCGCCGCTTTCCACCGATGAAGACGGCGAGATCGGTATGGACCCGGAAGCCCCCGTCGATTCCGTGCGCGCGGTGGCCCCCGCCGAGATCGAGCGGCTGTTTTTCCACGCCGCCGTGCGCGGCATCGGCAGCCTGTTCGCCGACTACGGCGTGGCCACCGAACCGAGCGCTTTTCCGATGATGATGGAAACACTGCTGCCCAACCAGTTCGGGCGGGTGGCCTTCATCGGCGACGGGATCGAAGGGGCGATCGTGCTGGGCGCATCCAGCGGACCGCTGGGCCGCTGTCGGCCGGACGTGGCCGCGCCCGACGATTGGATCGCCGAGCTGACCAATCAGCTGATGGGGCGAATCAAGAACCAGATGCTGCGCGCCGGGATTCAACTGCAGCAGGCGCTGCCCGCGGTGCTGAGCGGCAGCGCGTTGCGCACGCTGAGCAGCGATCTGCGGCCTTGGATCCTGGTCGCCGCCGACGGGTTGGTCGGCGTGGGGATCAAGATCGACGTGCCGGCGCCGATCCTCCCCGATGCCAGCTTGCTGAACTGGGACGTGCCGCCCGAGGGCGAGCTGCTGCTGTTCTGAGCGCGCCGCGGAATTTTTCTAGCCGCCGAGGGTGATCGCCAGTCAATGGCGGGCGTGCAAGGGCCCCTGGCACCCGCGCAAGGGGGCGGCGGTGCGCTCTCAGAAAACAGATAGGAAAAAGCGTTTAGTTCTCTCGGTGGGTCGTCAGTTCGGTTGTGGCGATATCAAAAATCCACGGCCGACCAGAGGCGTGTGTCTTGCACCAGCGCCTCCGCGACGAGAGAGCAGAGCCTTATTCACTAGCCGAGGTTTTGCTGTCTCGTCGTGAAAGGAACCCCTATGAGATTGACGACGGGAACGGGATTCAGATTGCTCATGGTCGGACTGGCAGGCGCGGGGATTGGCTGCGCGGACGCGGTCGCGGATCAACCGGCCGACAGCCCGGCCACAGGAGCGCAAGCCGAGACAGCTGCTTTGATGACGCCACCTGCCGGCGTTCACGACCCCGGTCCGCGCGGTGGACCGGCGGCGGCCGGCGCCGCGCTGGCGGGATTGACGGCGGCCGAGCAGGGCGTCTTCACCGACGCCGCGGAGGCCTTCAACGAGATCGATTCCGTCTCCGGTGGGATCGAGGGCGAGGAAGGCACCGGTCTGGGGCCGACCTTCAACTCGACCGGCTGCGCGCAATGCCACGCCTTCCCGGCGGCCGGCGGGACCAGTCCGGCCATCAACCCGCAGGTCGCGGACGCCACCCGCGACGGTGCGACGAACCTCTTGCCGTCGTTCATCAAGGCCAACGGCCCGGTGCGCGAGCTGCGCCTCATCGCACAGTCCAGCGCCAACAACGCTCCGCTGGACGGCGGCGTCACCGGCCTTTTCACCATCAAAGGCCGCACCGACGCGCCCGGTTGCAACCTGGCCCAGCCGAACTTCGCCGCTCAGCTGGCCGCCAACAACGCCAGCTTCCGCATTCCCACGCCGACCTTCGGCTTGGGCCTGGTCGAGAACACGTCCGACCTGACCTTGCGCGCGAACCTGGCCGCCAACGCGGCGGCCAAGAACGCGCTCGGGATCTCGGGCCACCTCAACACCAGCGGCAACGACGGCACCGTCACCCGGTTCGGCTGGAAAGCGCAGAACAAGTCGCTGCTGGTCTTTGCCGGCGAGGCCTACAACGTCGAGCAGGGCGTCTCGAACGAGGTCTTCACCAATGAACGCGCCGCCGTCGCCGGCTGCGTGTTCAACGCCACCCCGGAAGACGGTGTCAGCACGTCAGCCGGTCTGTCGGACGTGGTGAGCTTCGCCAACTTCATGCGCTTCTCCGCGCCCCCGTCGCCGGCGGATCCGACGCCGTCCACGACGAACGGGTCGAATCAGTTCGCCAACGTCGGCTGCGCGAACTGCCACAGCCCGACCTTGACCACCGCCGCGTCGCCGTTCGGCGGGATGTCGAGCGTGTCGTATCACCCGTACTCGGACTTCGCCGTGCACCACCTGGGCTCGACGCTGGCCGACGGCGTGAATCAGGGCAACGCGGGTCCGGGCGACTTCCGTTCGGCGCCGCTGTGGGGCGTGGGGCAGCGGTTGTTCTTCCTGCACGACGGCCGCACGTCGGACCTGTACCAGGCCATTCAGGCGCATACTAGCCCGGGCAACACCTGCGTGACGACGCAGAACTACCAGCAGTTCAACGCCAACGGCGTCTGGTTCCAGCCGTTCACCCAGACGCAGATCTGCGCGTCGGAGGCGAACGCGGTGGTGGCGAATTTCAACGCCCTGTCAGCCACCAACCAGCAGGACGTCCTGAATTTTCTCCGCTCGCTGTAGTAACTTGAGAGCCTAACGACAGCAGACAAAGGACCGTCGCGTTGTTACGCGGCGGTCCTTTGTTCTGTCTTCTTCTCTGGATCACAATCGCGGGACGCCCCACTCGATGAAGACACGCCTTCTTCCCTGGACCATCGCCGTCGTGGTTTTCTCCGTGGCGTCGTTCGTTGCCGGTTCGTGGTGGCAGGGTCGGCGCATTCGCGAGCTGGAAGAGGCGCGTGGAAAATTTTTTGAAGTGGCCCAGGGGCAGTTCCACTGGCCCGAGGGTTCGAAGGAATGGACCGAGATGCTGGTCCCCCTGGGCGGAGTCGACTATTCCAGCTTCGGCGAGCGCTGGAGCTTCACCGCCATGTACGAAGGCACGCAGCGCAGCGTCGAAGTCCGGGTGATCTTCAAGGACGCGAAGGGCACGCAGCAGGAAGGCGGCGGCAAGACGCTGAGCCGGGGCGCCCCCGACGACATCACCGTCGACCTGGCCGGTATGAAGAAAGACGGCCTTGATCTGAAGACGGTGGTCGAGATGGTCTTGCGTATTCGCGGCGACGGCAAAGCCGGCCGCTTGCTGGTCTCCGGCATGGTCCACCCCCGTCCCGAGCTGATCCAGCGGGTGGCGCAGTAGCCGGCGCACAGTCAGCGCGAGGGCGCGCCCAGGACTGCCTTGCAAGCCGGCGGCAGCTCAATTGCCTTCGTCGCTTCCACCTGCTGTTTCTTGGTCTGCGTGGACTGCGAATCAGTCGTGAACCACCAGTCGATCGCCGTGCACCCGTCGCCGGGCGGGATCGGATCCTGCGGCACGCACGCCGGGCTGTCGGTCGGGCAGGCCAGGCGGACGTGAAAGTGATCGTGGTGCGCCCACCACGGGCGCAGCCGCCCCAGCCAGGCCGTATCGCGCGGCAGCTCGTGGCACAGTTGCCGCTTGATCGCCGGGTTGACGAAGATGCGATCGACCGCCGAATCGCGCGCGGCCTGCTCGATCAGGGTGCGCACCGCTTCGGTCCAGTATCGGGTCATCTTGTGCGTGTGCAGATCGACCACTGGCGGCAGCACGATGGTCTCGGTCAGCGGGGCGACCAGCTGCGTGGCGTTCACGCCGTGCGGGAGGGCGTAGAAAAGGTCGACGTCCAGGCCCGACTGGTGGCTGCGGTGTCCGCTGGGCGTCGGGCCGCCGCGGGCCTGCGAAATGTCGCCGACCAGCAGCGGCGGAAGGCGCTTTTGTTTGGCGGCCGCCGCCAGCCGGCGCAGGAAGGCCATCATTGCCGGATGACCGAAGCCGCGCCGCCGGCTGGGACGGATGAGCACGTATCCGGGACCGCGCAGGCCCAGCGCCTCGGCGCCTTGCAGGCAGCCGGCCGCGGTGCCGCCGATCGCCCGCGCCGGACCGGGCGCCGGCGTTCGCTGGCGGTTCCACAGCGCGGCGATCTGCGCCGTGGTACGCGTGTCGGCCGGCGGCAGTGGGAAGGGCGGGGCGGTCGCCGCAGCGTCGGGCACGCCGGCGTCCGGTGCGCCCGCTTGAGCCGCGCTTTCCGAGGTGGCGCTGGTCAGCGTCACCAGCGCAAGCAGAGCCAGCGCCGGGATCCTCACTCGACGATGGGCGCGTTGTTGGGAAGAACGTCGGCCGCTTTCACGCGCGGCGCGCGGGACGGCGGTTTGACGACCGTCGCCGGCGCCTCGTTTTTCGCCGGTTCGGCGCGCGGACGGCGAGCGTGTGGTGGGCTGTTGCCGGGCCCGGTCGGCGGTTCGGCCACCGGAACCACCGGTGCAGCGGCAGCGCTGAGCGTTGGCGCCGCGGTCGGTGCAGCGGTCGGTGCAGCAGCGGCGTCCACGGCGGCGAGCGATTCTTCAGGTGGCTTGGCCTTCGTTGTCGTCACGGCTGCCGTGGTCGGTGGCGCCGCCGCGACGGCGGGCTCCCTCGGCGCGGACTTGACCGTGGCCGCTGTGGTCGTCGTCGTCGTCGCTACGGGCGCGGCCGACTCGTGGCGCATCGCCGCGATCACTAGGCCCACCACCGCCGCCACCACCAAACCGGCAATCAGCGGCAGGCGCGAGCGCGATCGTCCCAGCGCCGCCGCCAGCTCGTCGGCAGACGGGGTGCTGCCGCGGTTGCTGCTCGCCAGCGCCGGCTGGTTGGCCAGCGCCAGCGCCGACGTGTGCCCCGGTCCTGTCGGCGGCGGCGCCGGCGTCAGCACTGCCGTTCCGACCGGCGCCGGCGTCAGACCGGTTTTTTCACCGCTAAAAAATCCCTGCCAGACCGATCGCGCCGCCGGGCTGGCGAAGGGCAGGAGCGCCGCGCCCAGCTGCCGCACCGACGCGAAGCGCGCGGTCGGTTCCACCTGCATCGCGCGCACGGTGATCGCCTCCAACGCCGGCGGGAGATCCGGGCGCAACTGGTGCGCCGGCGGGTAAGTCCCGTCGCTGACCGCTTTCAACACGGCGTACAAGCTGTCGGCGTCGAAGGCCCGCCGCCCGGTCAGGCATTCATAGAGGATCGCGCCCAGCGCATACTGATCGCCGCGTGCATCGGCCGCTCGCGAGCCGCGCAGCTGTTCGGGCGGCAGGTAATACGCCGTCCCCAGTGTTACCGCCGTCCCGGTCAGCGCCGCCCGCTGAACCGCGTCCAGCACCTTCGAGATGCCGAAGTCCAAAACCTTGGGCGTCATCGCCCCGAAATCCGACGTGGCCAAAAAGATGTTCTCGGGCTTGAGATCGCGGTGAACGACGCCTTGTTCGTGCGCCGTGGTGATGGCCGCCATCACCGGCAGCATGATGTCGGCGGCGCGGTCGAACGGCAGCGGCCCTTGGCGGCGAATCAACCCGGCCAGATCTTCGCCCTGCAAAAGCTCCATCACCAGATACGTGATCGGTCCTTCCGACCCGACGTCGGTAACGTCGACGACGTTGGGGTGGCGAATGCGCGAGGCCGCTTCGCCCTCGCGGAAAAATCGTTCCTTGGCCTCGGCGCTGGCGGCCAGCGCGGGCAGCAGCGTCTTGACCGCCACGCGTTTTTTCAGATCGCGGTGGATGGCTTCGTAGACGGAGCCCATTCCTCCCTGGCCAATCAAGCGACGGATCTCGTATCGCCCCAGCGTCGTCCCTGGCGGCAGGGTGTCGACGGGCGGTTCGGTGCTGCTCAATAGTCCCCCCGGGGTTCAGGATCTCCGCGATTGCCTCGGCCGTCAAAGGCATTGGCGTTCAGTCGTCGATTACATTCACCGGCGGCCGCGTCGCCGACCCCGACGAGCCGATCACCAGCGCCACGCCGGTCAGCGTCAGCGCGCCGCCGATCACCAGCGAGAGGGTAATGCGATCGCCGAAGACCATCGCCCCGCCGGTCATGGTCAGCAGCACCACCAGCTGGGCGATGATTCCGGCGGTGGCGCCGCCGATGTGGCGAAGGGCGTCGGTCATGATTAGCTGCGCCGCCACCCCGGCCACGCCGACCACCGCCAGCAAACCCCACTCGCCTGGCGTCGGCGGTAGCCAGGTGCCGAATGGCGGCAGCGCGGCCGGCGCCGTCACCAGGAAGCCCAGCGTGGTGAAGGAAAAAAACACCGACCAGGCCGAATCGCCCGGCCGTCCGTCGGCGTGGTCGCGGCGGGCGGCGCGGATGGCCGTCACCGCCACGCCCGACGTCACCGCCGAGATGATGCCCAGCGTTTCGCCCCAGCCGGCGTGCAGCTCGGCGATGCGCACGCCGACGATCAGCACCACGCCGGCCGTGCAGAGCGGCAGCGCCACCACCGCCGCCCGGGTCGGTCGCTCGCGCAGCAAAAGCCAGGCGAACAGCATGGTGTAGATCGGCTGTGTCTGATTCAGCAGCGTGGCCACGCCGACCGGCACGCGCTGGATGCACATGAAGTACGTCAGCACCGCGATGCCGCCGAAAAAGCCGCGCGTCAGCAGCCAGCCCCAGCGCTGCGGGCGGATGCGCACGTGGCCGGCCAGCGTGCCCACCACCGCGGCGATCAAACCGGCCGCAAAACGGATCATCGCCGCCTGCGGCCCTGGCACCCGGCCTACCACCTCCTTGGTGGCCATCGCCATCACCGCGAACAGCACCGACGAACCGACCAGCTGCAGCGCCGCGCGCCTCGCCCGAGAATCCACCCGCGCTAGGCCACGCCTTTGCCCGGGTTCATGATGCCCTTCGGATCCAGCGCGTTCTTGATCCGTTGCATGAGGGCGATCTCGATCGGGCTTTTGTAGCGGCGGATCTCCTGGCGCTTGGCCACGCCGATGCCGTGCTCGGCGCTGATCGAGCCGCCCAGGGCGGCGACGATGTCGTGCACGGCGTGGTGAATCTCGTCGGAGCGGGCCAGGAACGCCTTGCCGTCGGCGCCCACCGGTTGGCTGAGGTTGAAGTGCAGGTTGCCGTCGCCCACGTGCCCGAACGGCACCGGGCGGATGTCCGGCAGCAAACGCTCGACGGCGGCGACGGCCTGATGAACGAAGGCCGGGATGCGCGACACCGGCACCGAGATGTCGTGCTTGATGCTGGCCCCTTCCGGTTTTTGCGATTCGGAGATCCCTTCGCGCAGCCGCCACAGGTTCGCCGCCTGCGTGGTGTTTTCGGCGATGGTGGCGTCGGCGATCAGATTTTTCTCCGCGGCGGCCGCTAGGCAGGGTTCCACTGTCGCGCGTCCGACGGTCACGTCGAACAGGACGTACCACGGCGACGGCGCGGGTAATGGATCGGTGGCGCCGGGCAGGTGGCGGGTGACGAACTCCAGCGCGCGCCTGGGCAAAAGCTCGAAGGCCAGCACGGCGTCGTCGCAGGTTTCGCGCACGTGCGACAGCAGAGACACCGCCGCTTCGATGGTGGGGACGGCGCAAAAGACGGTCTGCACTTCGCGGTGGCGCGGGAACAGTTTCAAGACCGCGGCCGTGATGATCCCCAGCGTGCCTTCAGCGCCCAGGAAAAGCTGCTTCAATTCATAGCCGGTGTTGTCCTTGCGCAGGGCGCGCAGGCCGTCCCAGATCTGACCGTCGGCGGTAACCACCTCGAGGCCCAGCACCAGATCGCGGCTGTTGCCGTAGCGCAAGACGTGGATGCCGCCGGCGTTGGTCGACAGGTTGCCGCCGATCTGGCAGGTGCCTTCGGACGCCAGGCTCAGAGGGAACAAACGGTCGACGTCCGCCGCCGCTTGTTGCACGGCAGCCAGCGTGCAGCCGGCCTCGACGGTCAGCGCGTTGTCGACCGGATCGACGGCGCGCACGCGGTTGAGGCGTTGCAAACTAAGCAGGATCTCGTCGCCGGCGGCGCGCGGAATCTGTCCGCCCACCAGGCCGGTGTTGCCACCTTGCGGGACGATCGCGACCTCGGCGTCGGCGCAGGCGCGCACCACGGCGGCCACTTGCTCCGTCGACGATGGTTTCAGCAGAAGCGGCGTCTGGCCGCGATAAAGGTTGCGCCATTCCACCAGGTGCGGCGCGAGCTCGTCGGCGTCGACCGAAAAGCCAGCCGGACCGACGATCTGCTTGAGCCGATCCAGCGTGGCGGCGTCAGGAGGGCGGGGCATCGGCGCATTCTACAGGATGCGTTTGCACGAGCTTAGGCGTCCGTGGGAAAACCGCGCCATGCGCATCCTGCACACCATGATTCGGGTCGGCGATCTGGCGCGCTCCCTGGATTTCTACACCCGCGTTCTGGGCATGACGTTGCTGCGCCAGCGCGATTACCCCGACGGAAAATTCACCCTGGCCTTCATCGGCTACGGCCCCGAGGACACGCACCCGGCCATCGAGCTCACCTACAACTACGGCGTCGAGACGTACGAGCTCGGCACCGGCTTTGGCCATGTCGCCATCGGCGTTCCCGACGTGGCCGCCGCCTGCGATCGCATCCGCCAGGCCGGCGGGCGCATCACGCGCGAGGCCGGCCCGATGAAACACGGCACGACGGTGATCGCCTTCGCGCAAGATCCCGACGGCTACAAGGTCGAGCTGATCCAGCGCGACTAGAACGCCCGCGATCAATTTTCGGGCGCGCCGCAGACCAGCCAGGTTTCGATCGTCAGGCGCTGCGCCTCGCTCAGCTTGGGACCGTTGACCGGCGGCATCAGGCAGTCGTCCAGTTCGGTGCTGATGGTGACGGCCTCGGCCTTGATCTGGGCATAGCTGTCCAGCGGCGTCGAACCCATCTGCTGGCCGGGGGTGTGGCAGGACGCGCAGATCGACGAAAAAATCGGCGCCACGTCAGCAGCGAAGCTGGGCATTGCGGCCGGGCACGCCGCCGGTGTGTCCGACGGGCAATTCACCGGTGGATCCTTCATGCTGGGGCAACCCGCTCCCAGCACGATGACGGCCAGGCCCGCTGCCAGGACCAAAGCGCGCCGCATGTGGCGGTCAGTCTGACACATCAACTCGGTTCCGGGTCATAATGACCAGCGAATTCGAGATGGGTTCACGGTTTTTGACGATGCGCGCGCTGGCCGCCGCAGTGGTGACGGTCGCTCTGACCGCGACGTCAGGTTGCGATTCGAAGCCGAAGCCGACGCTGACGCGCGCCGAAATGCTGGATCCGGCCGCGTGCAAGGACTGCCATCCCAAGCAGTACACCGAATGGTCGGGCAGCATGCACGCCTACGCCTCGGAAGATCCGGTCTTCCTGGCCATGAACGCCCGCGGTCAGCGCGAGACGCAGGGCGCGCTGGGAACGTTCTGCGTGAAATGCCACGCGCCCATGGCCGTCGAAGAAGGAAGCACCACCGACGGTCTCAACCTCGTCACCCTCGGCGCGCCGTTGAAAAACGTGACCTGTTATTTCTGCCACGCTGCCCACGCCGTCGACCCGTCGATGCCCGACAACAACCCGCTGATCCTGACCAAGGACAACAACCTGTTCGGGCCGTTCGCCGACGCCGTCGCGCAGACGCCGCACCAGGCGACCTATTCAACGCTGTTCGATACGGAGCGCGCCGAATTGGCGGCGGCCTGCGGGACCTGCCACGACATCGTCAACCAGCACGGCGCCGCCATCGAGCGCACGTACAAGGAATGGCAAGGCACGCTGTTCGCGGCGCCGCAGACCGGGCTGACCTGCGCGGCGAACAGTTGCCATATGGCCTTGCCGGACAGCGGACAGGCGCCCGCGTCGATGATCTCCCCCGAGCGCAAACGCGATCTGCACGACCACAGTTTCCCCGGCGTCGACGCCGCGCTGACCGCCTTCCCCGAAACCGACACGCAGAAGCAGGGGATCCAGAGTCTGCTCGACACCACCCTGCACAGCACGCTTTGCCTGGACGCCACCACCCGAAAGATCTGGGTCATCCTGGACAACGCCGGCGCCGGTCACGGCTTTCCCAGCGGCGCCACCCAGGACCGCCGCGCCTGGGTCGAAGTCACCGCCACCCTGGCCGGCCAGGTCATTTATCAAAGCGGCGTCCCCCCCGCCGGCCAGACCATCGAGAGCGCGCCCGATCCCGACCTGTGGCTGATCCGCGACTGTATTTTTGGCGACGACGGCAAACCGGTGAACATGTTCTGGCAGGCGGCCAGCTATCACACCAACCAGTTGCCGGGCTCGGTCATGCCGGTGGTCACTGACCCGACGTCGTTCAACAAAACGCACATCAAACGCATTTACCCCGGGGGCACCACGACGCTGAGTGCGCTGCCCGATCGCATCTCGATCAAGGTTCACATTCAACCGATCGGCGACGACGTGCTGCAAGACTTGGTCGCTTCGGGCGATCTGGACGCAACGGTGGCCGCGCAGATGCCCAGCTTCACCCTGGGCAACGGCGGCACGCTGGAATGGACGTCGCAGACGGGAACGTTGTTGCCCGGGATGGGCGATCTCGGGACCTGCGTACAAACCGGCACCGGGACCCTGCGCGCTGATACGCCCCACGTCGACACCAGCACCGCCGCGTGCATGCAGTAGCGTGCGCTGAGCTTCGCTACGGGATGCAGACTTTGAAAAGCGCGGTCTCGTGCGGGCCAGCGGCCGCGCCGGTGGCGGCGGGCGGGGTCAGGTTGACGGTGATTTCCCAGTAACCCGTCATGTAAAGATACAGCGGTGAGATCTGATAATTGCCGCCGTTTTGGGCGGTGACCGCGGGGACGAGGCTGGTGCCGTGCTGATGATCGGGCATGTAGGGCGAGACGCTCATGGCGATGCCGTCGACGGGCGCGCCGCTCATGTCGGCGATCGCCACTTGCCAGGTGTTGCTGCCCCTGACCTCCGGGCCGGGGGCGCTGCTGTCGGTGGCGGTTCCCGGGTGGCTTTCCACCAACGTGACCGCGAAGGTCCCGCCGCTCGACTGCACCTTGGTGTCGGGG
This sequence comes from Polyangia bacterium, assembly GCA_036493295.1. Classification (GTDB taxonomy): domain Bacteria; phylum Myxococcota_A; class Polyangia; order Fen-1088; family Fen-1088; genus DATKEU01. Next base: position 16,148 of record DASXQB010000079.1, read on the forward strand.
ACATAAGGCATCACGCCGGTGTCCTTGTGCGCTTCCAGGCACGACAGGAACTGCGCATTGCTGTCGGCGTCGCTGGTGGCGCTGGAGCCGCCGCAGCCTGCGACGGCGGCGGCCGAGAAAACGCCCACCAGGGCCAGCATCGCCACGGTTCCGGTTTTCTTGTTCTGCATGGCTACACCAACAGTGATACTAGCGCTTTTCGGTCGCGATGCCGCCTGCGGTCGAGCGTTCACTTTTTCTGTACGAACGGCGCGGCTGGACCGTTACGGTTTTTCGACCAAGGACAGCGAACGCAGGCGCAGCGCGTTGGCGATCACCGACACCGACGACAGCGACATCGCGGCGCTGGCCACCATCGGCCCCAGGACCACGCCGAACAGCGGATACAGCGCACCCGCCGCCAGCGGGATTCCCAGCGCGTTGTAAACGAACGCCAGCCACAGGTTCTGGCGGATGTTGCGCATGGTGGCCTGGGCCAGGATCCGCGCGCGCACCACGCCGGACAGATCGCTTTTGACCAGCGTGATGCCTGCGCTCTCCATCGCCACGTCGGCGCCCGAGCCCATGGCGATCCCGACGGCGGCAGCCGCCAGCGCCGGGGCGTCGTTCACGCCGTCGCCTGCCATGGCCACCACGGCGCCGCTTTTTTGCATGCGGCGCACCTCTTCGGCTTTTTGCGCCGGCAAGAGCTCGGCGCGCACGTCGGTGATGCCCAGTTTGCGCGCCACCACGTCAGCGGTGCCGCGGCTGTCGCCGGTCAACATGACGATGCGCAGTCCCTGCGCGCGCAAGGTCTGCAGCGCGGCCGCGCTGGTCGGACGAATTTGATCGGCGATGCCCAGCAGGCCGACCACCCGCGCCGCCACCGCGACGAAGACCACCGTCTGGCCATCCGCCCGCAACGCTTCAGCGTCCAGGCGCAACGATCCGACGTCGATCTTCAATTCGTCCAGCAGCGCCCGGCTGCCCACCGCCACCCGTCGGCCTTCGACCGATCCGATCACGCCTTTGCCGGGAATGGACTCCCATTCTTGCGTGGCGGTCAGGCTGATGCCGCGTTCCTGCGCGGCGCTGACCAGCGCGCCGGCCAGCGGGTGTTCGCTGCCGCGCTCGACGGTGGCGGCCAGGCGCACCAGCTCGCCGTCGCTGACGCCCGCGCTCTTGATCGTTGCCAAGCGCGGCTTGCCCTCGGTCAGCGTGCCGGTCTTGTCGACCACCAGCGTGTCGACCGCCGCCAGACGTTCCAGAGTCTCGGCGTTCTTGATCAGCACGCCGGCGCTGGCCCCGCGGCCGGCCGCCACCATGATCGACATCGGCGTGGCCAGACCCAGCGCGCACGGGCAGGCGATGATCAACACCGAAACCGCCGCCACCAGGGCGTGCGGCAAACGCGGCTCGGGCCCGCCCGGCACCAGCCACCAGGCGACGAAGGCCAGCGCGGCCACCACCACCACCGCTGGCACGAACACCGCCGACACCCGATCGGCCAGGCGCTGAATCGGCGCGCGGCTGCGCTGGGCCTCGCCCACCAGGCGGACGATCTGGCCAAGGACGCTGTCGGCGCCGACGCGATCGGCGCGCATGACGAAGCCGCCGCTGCCGTTGATGGTCGCGCCGATGATCCGCGCCCCCGGCGCCTTGACCACCGGCAAGGGCTCACCGGACAGCATCGATTCGTCGACGGCGCTTTGCCCTTCGATGACCACGCCGTCGGTGGGCACGCGCTCGCCGGGACGCACGCGCAGCAGATCGCCCGGGTGAACGTCGGTGAGCGCGACGTCGGTCTCGCCGCCAGTCGGTTGTATGACCCGCGCGGTCTTCGGCGCCAGCCCCAGTAGCGCGCGGATGGCGCCGCCGGTGGCCCCGCGCGCGCGCAGCTCGAGCACCTGGCCCAAAAGAACCAGCGTGGTGATCACCGCCGCCGATTCGAAGTAGAGGGGCGGGTGGCCGCTGCCGCCGTGCATGGCGAAAGCCGCCGGCAGGCGATCTGGAAACAGCCAGGCCACCACGCTGAATCCAAACGCCGCGCCGGTGCCGAGGCCAATCAGCGTGAACATGTTCGGCTGGCGGCTGACGACCGACGTCCAGGCGCGCTTCAGCAAAGGCCATCCAGCACCCAGCACCACCGGTGTCGCCAGCAAGACCTGCAACCACGGTTGGTCTTGCCACAGCGCCGCCATGTCGATGATCAGGAGCGGCAGCGACAGCGCGGCGGCGAACCAGAATCGCCGGGTCATGTCGACGAGCTCGGGGTTCGGGCCTTCGTCGATAGTTATCTGGCGCGGCTCGAGGGCCATGCCGCAAATCGGGCAAGGCCCGGGACGATCGCGCGACACCTCGGGATGCATCGGGCAGGTGTAGGTCGCGGCGACGGCGATGCTGGAGACAGCCGCCGTCATCGGCTCGGGCGCTGCCGCGGGGTTCAAGTATCGCGCGGGCTCGCGGCGAAATTTTTCCAGGCAGCCGAGATTGCAGAAATAGTACGTCACGCCTTCATGCACGTGCTGGCCGGCCGCCTCGGCCACCGAGATGATCATCCCGCACACTGGATCGCGTGCCGTCTCGCCGCCCGACGCGACCCGCAGCTTGCTGATACGACGGGGCGGCTGCTGAGGGTGTTGATGATCCATGCGCGGGGTCTAGACGACTCTATTGCGATGCTGGCCGGCGACAAACGCCGCCAGGTTCTTCGTCACCTCGTCTCGAATGCGCTGGCGCGCCTCGACGGTGCCCCAGGCGATGTGCGGCGTGATCGCCACCCGCGCCGCCCAGGGAGCCTGCGGGTTGGTCAGCGGGTGATCGGCCGGCGGCGGTTCGGTCTGCAACACGTCCAGGCCCACGCCGCGCAGCCGCCCAGCGGAAAGGGCGGCGATCAACGCGCCGTCGTCGATCAAGGCCCCGCGGCCGGTGTTGATCAAGATAGCGTCGGCCTTCATCGCGGCCAGAAAGTTCGCGCTCACCATTCCGCGCGTGGCCGCCGTTAGCGGGCAGTGCAGGCTGACCACGTCGCCGGCCGCGATCGCTTCCATCAGCGGCACGCGCGCCTCCTTCGAAGGCGAACCCGGCACCGCCGCTTGCAGGACGCGCATTCCGAACGCCGCCCCGATGCGTCCGACGGCGCGCCCGATGTGGCCGCTGCCGACCACCACCAAGGTTTTGTCCGCCAGTTCGATCAGAGGCTGTCGAAAGAAACAGAAGTCCGGCGCCACCGCCCAGCGGCCGGCCTTCACGTCGGCGTTGTGCCCGGCGACGTCGTGGGTGAAGTGCAAAATCAGCGCGAACACCAGCTGCGCCGCCGAATCAGAGGCGTACGCCGGCACGTTGGTCACCGCGATCCCGCGCGCCTCGGCCGCCGCCAGGTCGACCATGTTCGTGCCGGTGGCGACGACGCCGATGTAGCGCAGCGACGGCAACGCTGCCATCACCGCCGATCCGATCTCCACCTTGTTGGTCAGCACCGCGTCCGCGCCCTGGCAGCGCGCGATCACCTGCTCGGGCGCCGTGCGGGCATAAGGCACAACGTCGCCCAGCGCCGCC
>DASXQB010000080.1:0-21594 GCA_036493295.1 Polyangia bacterium
TGGGCATTTACAAGCGGCGCGGCGACTGGCTGAAGGCGGCGCAGCTGATGGTGCGGGCAGAGGCCAACACCATCAACCCGCTGGAGAAGACGCGCCTGCTTTACGACGGCGGCAAGATCTTCCAGGAAAAACTGGCCGACGAGGCGCAGGCGGCGACGCTGTTCGCGCGCGTCCTGCAGCTGGATCCCGAACACGTCGACGCGGCCGAGCCACTGTCCGAGATATACTTCAAGCGCGAGGAGTGGGCGCCGCTGGTGCCGATCCTCGAAATGCTGGCCCGCAAGGCGGATCGCAAGACCAACCGCGAGCTGACGCTGCTTTATCACCGCCTGGCCAAGGCCACGGATCGGCTGGGCGACAACGACAAGGCCATCAAGTACTACAAGCAGTCGTACGATCTCGATTCGACGTACTTGCCGACGCTGGTGGATCGAGCGGCGCTGCTTTATCGCCTGGAACACTGGGATGACGCCTTCCGCATCTACCAGACCATCCTGGTTCACCACCGCGACGCGCAGAAGGACGACGAGATCGTCGACATCTTCTTCCGCCTGGGCCGCATCAAGCTGAAGCTGGGCGAGCGCACCAAGGCGGTGAACATGTTCGAGAAGGCGCTGGAGATTCAGCCCGGCCACCGGCAGACCTTGGGCGCGCTGACCGACCTTTACACCGACGCCGGCGACTTCGAGGCGGTGATCAAACAAAAGCGCGCCTTGCTGTCGTCGCCGGCCACCGACAGCGACGAGAAGTTCAATTTGTCCGAGCAGATTGCCCAGATCTACAAAGACAAGCTGAACAACCCGCAGAAGGCCATCGCCGCGCACCTGGAGGCGCTGAACCACAAGCCGACCGACCGGCAGCTCTTGCACAACCTCCTCGACCTCTTCAGCGACACCAAGCAGTGGAAGAAGGCGATGGAGATCCTGACCAAGCTCGGCGAGCTGGAGGACGGCAAGCTGAAGGCGCGGTACCTGGTGGCGGCCGGCAACATCGCCAACTACGAGCTGCATTCAACCGACGACGCGGTCGAGCTTTACAACCAGGCGCTGGATCATGATCCCGACGACCTGAAGGCGTTCGAGCGCATCGACAAGATCATGACGGCCAAGAAGGATTGGCAGAACCAGGAGCGCAACTACCGCAAGATGATCAAGCGCATCGGGCAGGATCCGCCGGCCGACAAGAAGCCGACGCAGGTCGCCCTGTGGCACGCGCTGGGCGAGATCTATCGCTCGCGGCAGAAGAATTACAAGGCGGCGGTGGCGGCGTTCGAGGTCTGCGTGCAGCTGGATCCAACCGCGGTGGCGCGGCACCAGATCCTGGCCGAGCTTTATCAGCTGTCAGGTCCCGACACCTACGACAAGGCGGTGCAGGAGTACCGGCACCTGGTGCGGTCGACGGACGACTTCGGCCAGATGGCGATTCACATGAAGACGCTGCGCCGGCTGTTCGTGGACATGCGGCAGTACGACCGCGCGTGGTGCGTGACGGCGGCGCTGGTGTTCTTGCGCAAGGCCGACGCCGAGGAGCAGCAGTTCTTCGAGCAGTACCGGGCCAAGGGCTTCGTGCGGGCCAAGGCGCGCATGACCGAAGAGCTGTGGGTGAAGAACGTCTATCACCCCAACGAGGACCGCTATATCTCGCACGTGTTCGCCACCGTCAGTCAGGGCGTGGCGTCGCTGCGGGCGCGCGAGCACAAAGAGTGGGGGCTCAAGCGCAAGGACCGGCGCGACGTGACCACCGACCAGCTCTTGTTCAGCAAGGTCTTCAACTACGTCAATCAGGTGCTGGGCGTGCCGCAGCCGGAGCTGTATCTGCGGCCGGAGATCCCGGGCGAGATCGACATGGCCAACGCGCGCGAGAAGAATCACATGATTCCTTCGTTCGTCATCGGGGCCAGCCTGCTGCAAGGACGGCCGGAGAAGGAGCTCGCCTACGTCATCGGCAAGAAGCTGACCATGATGCGGCCGGATCACTTCGTGCGCTGGCCGATGGTGGTGCCGACCACCGCCGAGCTGAAGGTGGTGTTCCTGGCGGCGCTGCGTTTGGTGCAGCCGAAGTTCGAGGTGCGGGCCGACCTGCAACAGCCGGTGGGTCAGTATGTCGATCACCTGCGCAAGGTGATCCCGCCGCAGAACATGGAGCAGCTGGGCGTGGTGGTGCAGCGCTTTATCGCCGCCAAGGGCGAGGCCGATCTGCACAAGTGGTCGAACGCGGTGGACATGACGTCGACGCGAGCCGGTTACTTGATGTGCAACGATCTCGACGTGGCCGTGCGACTGGTGCAATCGGAGCCGGTCACCGTCGGTGTGGTCGAGCCGAAAGAGAAGATCAAAGACCTCATCAACTGGTCCATCTCCGACGAGTACTTCACGTTGCGCGAGCACCTGGGCCTGGTCATCGGGCAGTAGAGGAACTGGCGGCGCCGCATGTCTTTGGGCCTGCTGATCGCGCTTGCGGCTGCCTTGGTGGCGGCGGGAGTTCTTCTGGGCCGGTTGGTGGCGCGGCGGCGGGCGGAGGCGTGGTCGGCGGGGGTTCGGCAGGTCACCCAGGCCATCGCCGCGGCGGCGGCCACCGAGCGGGCGGAGATCTTGCGCACGGCCGAGGTCGGGGCGCGCGAAGAAGCCCGCGGTCTGGGCGCGGCGTTCGAGACGTTCTGTCAGGTGCGCGAGGCCGAGCTGGCGACGGCGCAAGCGCGCGTGAGCAAGAGAGCCGACGACCAGGCCGCGCGCGGCGCCGGGGCCGCGACCAGACGTCAGGGCCAGGGCGAAGCGAAGGCCCGCGCCGAAGCGCGCGAAAAGGAAGCAGGGACCTCGCGCAGCGAAGCCAGCGCGCACGCCCGCGCCGCCCACGCCGCCCTTGAACAGCGGGCCGGCGAGACCAAGGCGGCGCTGCGCGCGGCGCTGGTGGACAGCGAGCTGGAGGACACCCGCCTCGGCGCCGCCCAGTCGTTGCGCGCCGTCGATCAAGTTCCGCCGGACGAGCGCGCGCGCGACGCCCAGCGCATCATGGGCATCGCGGTGGGACGCTTTTCGGGCCATTACCTGACCGAGCGTTTGCTGTCGACCATCCCGCTGCCTGTCGGTCCGGCGGCCGAAGCGATGGTGGGGCCTGACGAGGCCAACCTGCGGGCCATCGAATCGGTGGCCGGCGTGAAGCTGTCGTTGCTGGAATCGCGCGACGCCATTCGGCTGGAGGGCCTCGATGGCGTCGGCCGCGAGGTGGCGCGGCGCTGCCTTGGCCGCATGAGCCGCGCCCCCGCCGGAACGGTGATCGAAGCGGGGCGCGTCGCCGAGACCGCGCGCGAGATCGCCGTCAACCTGGACCGCGAGCTCTTCGACCTTGGTCGCCGCGCCTTCGCCGATCTGGAAATTCCCGCCGCCCACGCCGAGATCGTCAAGCTGGTCGGCCGCCTCAACTACCGCACCAGCTTCACCCAGAACCAGTGGAAGCACGCCGTCGAGGCGGCCTTCCTGTGCGGGATGATGGCGGAGGAACTGGATCTCGATATCAAGGTGGCCCGCCGCGCCGCTTTGATGCACGACATCGGCAAGGCTCTGACGCACGAACTCGACGGGTCGCACGCGGTGATCGGCGCCGACTATGCACGCCGCCTGGGCGAGCAAGAGCTGGTGGCCAACGCCATCGGCGCTCACCACACCGACGAGCCTTTCAATAGCCCCTACGCCTATCTGGTCGCCGCGGCCGATGCCATGTCCGGCGCCCGCCCGGGGGCGCGCCGCCAGATGGAGGACAATTACGTCGCTCGGCTGGACGATCTGCAGCGCATCACCCGCGGCTTTCGTGGCATCGAGGAAGCGTTCGCGGTGCAGGGCGGCCGCGAGGTACGGATCTACGTCAAGGAAGACAACGTCGACGACATGGGGGCGGTGAATCTGTCGGCCGAGGTGGCCAAGAAGATCTCCGCGGAGATGACCTTCCCCGGCCAGATTCGCGTCACCGTCATCCGCGAATTCAAGGCCATCGAAACCGCCAACTGAAATGGGTAGACTGCCGCCGGTTCACCCATGAATGTCGTCATTCCGCCGCTGTTTTTCTATGCGCTGGGCGCGATGCTGATCGTCTTCGGCACGCTGCGCGGGCTGACCTTCGGGCGTCGCCGGCCAGAGCGCGAATTGAACGAAGAAGACACCGCCGCCCGCGCCAGCGAGCGCCGCCGTCACCTGCGCTTTGGCGTCATCTGGGTGCTGATGGGGTTGTTCCTGATCGTCTCGACGGCGGGCGTGCTCAAGATGCGCTCGCCGTTTTAGTCTTCGGCTTGGACCGGCGCGCCCGCAGCAGGATGATCGCCGGCAGCGCGGCGATGGCCGCCAGCAGGCAGGCCACCTCGCCCAGGATGGCCATCGCTCCGAAGCCTTGCAGCGCCTGGTTGCGCGCCGCCAGCAGCGAGCCATAACCGACGATGGTGGTCCACGAACACAGCGCCACAGCCGCGCCGGTGGAGATGACCGCCTTGATGATGTTGCCCTCCTCGCGATAGCGGGTGACCACGTTCAAGGCATATTCAGCGCCGATACCGAAGGTGATGGGCAAGGCGATGAAGTTCAGGAACGTCACCCGCACGCCGGCCCATCCCGCCGCGCCCACCATGATCAGCACGCCGAGCAAAAGCGTGCTCACCGCCGCCACCGCCGTTATCGGCGGGCGGATGATGATGAGGATGATCAACAAAACAGCGATCAGAGACACGCCGGTGGCGATGGGCCCGTCGTGCAGGACCGAACGGATCATCGCCCCGAACACCACCGCCGAGCCGGAGGTCTCCAGCGTCTTGCCGTTCGGCAGATGCAGGTATTGGAGAACAGCGGCGATGCGCAGCAGGTCGCGGCCGCTCCACACGGACAGGCCCTTCTCGGGCGGATAGACCAGCACCACCCGGCCGACGGTGCCGTCCACCTCGGTGAACGGCCGCCGAGCGATGGGCGGCAGGTCCGACGGGCCCACCTCGCGCAGCTCGTCGGGGGGATCGACTTGCTTGAGCTCGTCGCGCTCTTTTCCTTCCAAGACGTCCAGCGCCGGGTCGCGCGCCAGCTTGCGGATCTGGGCGATGATCTTCAGCTTGCGCTGCTGTTCTTCGGACGTCCCGGGCAAAAGGTCGTAGATGGTGGCGATCTGGCCGATGACGTCCGGTCCCGGCAGGTCGGCGTCTTGCTTGCGGATGGTGGCCTTCACCGACTCCACTTCGTCCAACCGATCGGCCAGGATGATGGTGGGGGACGGCCAGCGCCCGAAGATCTTGTCGAAGCTTTGGTTGAACTGCTTGGTCGATTCAGAGGTGTCGATCTTCGAGTTCAATTTGCGGAAGTCGTATTCGAACGGATCTTTCAGAAAGTGGGTCATGCCGAACACGGCCAGCAACGCCGCGGAGCCGAACACGATCGCGGTGGGTTTCGGGTTGTGGCCGATCCAGCGCGCCAGCGGCCCCAGATCCAGCGGCGGGCGTGGTGTGCCCGTGTCTTCGGCACTGCGGCGATCCAGCAGCGTCAGCAGCGCCGGCAGCACCGTGAACGTGGCCGCCCAGCAGGCCAACGCCCCTGCCGCGCCCATCACGCCGAACTGGTAGAACCCGCGAAAGCTGGTGACCATCAACGACGCGTACGCCGCCGACGCGGCGATCGACGCCACCAGCGTGCCGCGCCAGACGCCGCCGATTGCCGTACGCAGAGACTCGTCGGCTGACAGTCCCTGGGCGCGGTGCTCTTCATAGCGCGACATCAGGACGATGGCGTAGTTGATGCCGTTGCCCACGATGATCGAACCCAGGAACGCCGTCGACGAATTCAAGTATCCAAACGACAGATCGGCCACCGCGAAAGCCACGATGGCGCCCACCCCAGCCGGGATGCCGGTCAGTGGAATGGCGCGAAAACGCCTGAAATAGAGCCCGATCGACAGACCCACCAGGCACAAGCAGGTGATGGTGACCGACAAGATGTCGCGCTCGACGGCGTGGCGGGCGGCGATGGCGGTGGTGACCGGCCCGGCGATCTCGGCGGTCATCTGCGGGTGATAGCGCGACGGCGGGTCGGCGGCGATGAGCTCGCCGGCCGCCTTCCACAGCGCCTCGCCGGCGTTCTCCACGAACAGGCCGCCGGGCGGCAGGGCGGCGATCCACAGGTACTGTCCGTTGTTGCTGCTGAACAGACCGTCGGGGAATCGATCGTCGATGCTGTTCTTTTTACCGATGCGCTTTTGCATCGAATCCAGCGATTCGTCGTCGCCCAGCGAGACAAACAGCGGGTTCTTGCGCTTGCTGATCTCGGTGCGCAGGCGATCGCGGATGCCTTCCAGGTCGTCTTCCGAGACGTACAACCATTTGTTGCGCTGGAAGAAGTCGCGAACGTCGCGGACGTTGTAGGCGGCCAGGGCCGCCACCGACGGTGGCAAGGCGCGCAGCTTGGCGGTCAGCGCCTCGGCATAGCGCTGGTTGGCCGCCGGATCGGGCGAGCGAATGCCGATCAGCAGCAGCGACAGATCGCCCAGCCGCTTTTGGGTCCGGGCCAGGGCCACCACGCCGGGGTCATTGCTGGGCAAGAGCTCGGAAAAGGCGGTGCGCAGCTTCAGCCGCTTGGCCAGCAGCGTCCCACCGGCCCCGATCAAAGCGGCCAGGAACAGGACCAGCACGGGATTGCTGGCCACCCATCGGTGGTAGCGGGTTACACCGCTCGACGGTGGCGAAGACATGGGGCTGAAAGCTACCAGGGATTGCGGTCGATCGGGAGTTTCGACCGTCGGAGAGGGCTCTGCCTACACTGTCGGTCAGCTCGATAGGTTTACGTGCTGCTGCTGTCGATCGTATGCTTCGATGGATGCGCCTATTTAGCTTGGATTGGTCCGGGCGCGCGGTTCCCCCCGCCGCGACCCTGCTCCTGCTTCTCTGCTCGACCCGCGCCTTCGCCGTGGGCGAGGTGATCACCGACGTGCGCGTCTTGGACAATCAGCGGACGGAGGAAGACACCATCCGTTCGATCGCCGGCGTCAAGATCGGCGACACGCTGGACCTGGACACGCTGGAGACGGTGCGCGAACGCCTGAACAGCTCGGGCCTCTTCGCCGACACCAACGTCTGGTGGGAACAGGCAGGCGCCGGCGTGCGCATCAACATCGCGGTCAAGGACAAGTTCCCCTGGGCGCCAGTGCCGACCGCCAGCTGGTCGGCGAACAACAGAGCGATCGGTCTTCTGTTCGTCCACGGCAACCTTTTTGGTCGCGGCAAGCAAATGGTGATTGGCGGCCGTCTGGCCGATCTCGACTCAGGCGCCGTGATGGCCTACCGCGATCCCGCGTTGTTCGGAAGCTGGATCTACTGGCAGCTCCAGGGCAGTTACAAACGCGAGATTTTACCGGAGTACGACCCGGTGGTGCTAGCGCCCGACAACCCGATCCGGCAGACCACCCTCACCACCTTCGCCGTCGAGCCGCAGATCGGCGTCGCCTGGTTGCGACGGGTGAAGACGCAGGTGGCGTGGCGGCTGTCGAAGGTCGAGGTGGGCGACAACGCGTCGGTCGACGCCGCGGGCCAGCCGACTCAGCTTGCGACCCGCGGCGCTGTGGTGGGCATGGGCCGCGCCGGCGTCACGTTCGATTTTCGCGCCCGCGAATTTGCGGTGATGACCGGCTCCGCGCTGAGCGGCGGGATCGACGTCGCCAATCCCGGGTTCAAGAGCGACCTGACGTTCTGGCGTATCGGCGCCAGTTACGAACAAGGGGTGAAGTTTTTTCGCAGCCACAACTTCATCTACAACGTCGGCGGCACAATAGGAGGCAACCTGCCGTTGTGGATGGAGAACACCGCCGGTGGCCCCGATTTGCGCGGGTACCTTACGCAGCAGTTCCGCGGCGACAGCCAGCTGACTGCGAAGGTCGAGTACCACTTCCCGTTGTTCTCCATCGGGTCGCTGGACTTCCGGGCGCTGGGCTTTTATGACGCCACGGCGATCTGGTTCCGTTCGCTGCCGAACATGTACCCGACCGGCGACGCCTTCGGATATCGCATTCGCGACACGCCCGACCAGCGCACGTTCCCACAGGAGATCAAGCAAGGGTTCGACCTGAGCCGCGACATCCACACCGACGTGGGCGCCGGTCTGCGCTTCTTCTTGCGATCAGTGGCCGTGCCGCTGGTCGGATTCGACGCCGGCTACGGAATCGAGGCGCGGACCTGGCGTTACCTCTTGATTGTCGGCGCGTGACAGGGTGACCAGCGGGTGACAACCACATCACCCGTTGGTGTCGGAAAGTAAACTCTTCGGGTGGTGAAGGTTCACCACTGGCAGACCCTTCGCCGAAGCGTGGGCTAGGAATATCCACCGCTTAGCGCCGGACGAGGTCGTGGCGTGTGGGTTGCTCCTGTAAACGCCAACGATGTCAGTGCTTCCCTTGTCCGTTCTGGGTTCGGCCGCCCGCGAGGCCGTTTCGTTTCGCCAACTGCCGCCGCTGCCGCTGCCGAAGGTGCTGCTGTGCGATCTCGACGGGACGCTGGTCGACAGCATGCCCACCCTGGCGGACCTGGCCACCGACGTGATGGAAGAGACCTTCGGCACGCCCCGCATTCTGGCCCGCGAGCTGTACCTGGCCACCTGCGGACTGCCGTTCATCAAACAACTGGAAGAGATCTTCCCCGGCGACGCACGCAATCTGGGCGCCTCCGACGTCTTCGAGGGCCGCAAGCCGGCCCGCTGCAGCAGCATCGGCATGCCGACGGACACCCGCCGCGCGCTGGAGCGTCTGCGTGCCCGCGGCGTGCGCATCGCCGTCTCATCCAACAACGGCGTCGAGAACGTGGCCACCTTCGCTCGCCAGGCGGAATTCAAATTCGATCTGGTGCTGGGGTTCGGCGACGGTCTGGCCAAGGGCAAACCGCACCTGGACAAGTCCGCGCGCACCTTCAAGGTCGATCGCCAAGAAATGTTGTTCGTCGGCGATTCGCTGCACGACGGTGAGATCGCCGAGCGCGAGGGCGTGCCCTTCGTCGGCGTGGCGGGTACGTTTTCGCCCGAGCGGTTCACCCTGCGTTTCCCGCACGTCCCCGTGATTCGCAAGTTCTCCGCGCTGCCTGATCTGTTCGTTTGAACGCCGGCGCAGTACCCTCGTCAGCGATGACCGCCGACGGTGGTTTGGGGTTCGATCGATCCGACGCGCCGGTGATCCTGATGGCCGCCGGCCTGGGCAGCCGGTTGGGCGCGCTGACGGCGCAGTTGCCCAAGGCGCTGATCGCCGTGGCCGGCAAGCCGTTGCTGGCCTATGCCGTCGCGTTCGCCCAGGCCGTCACCGGCGGCGAGGTGATTGTCGTCGGCGGGTTTGAATACGAGCGCGTGGCCGCCGAGATCGCCGGCCGTGCGCTGCCGGTGACTCTGGTGCAGAACCCCCACTTTCGCGACGGCAACCTGATCTCGCTGCTCAGCGCGCGGGCGGCGGTGGGATCGCGCGGCTTTCTGCTGATGAACGTCGACCACATCTACCGGGCGGCCATCGCCCGCCTGGCCGCGCTTCCCGCCGACGAGATCACCGCCTTCGTCGACTACGATCGCACGCTCGGCCCCGACGACATGAAGGTGGCTCGCGACGACGACGGACGGGTGCGCCTCATCTCCAAGCAGCTCACCACGTTCGATCGCGGCTACGTCGGCATGACCCGCGTCCCGGCGTCGGCAACGGCGCGCTACTGGGCCGAGGCGGAAGCTGCGTCGGCCGCCGAGGGCCGGGCCATCGCTGTCGAACGCGTGCTGGCCCGGCTGGCCGCGGCCGGGCAGCCGCCGCAGTGCCGTGACATCAGCGGCCACGGCTGGCTGGAGGTCGACCTGCCGGACGAGCGCGACCACGCCGAGCGCGTGCTGGCGTCGGGGAGCTGGTGACCGCCGCCTACGCGCGCGAGCTGGACGTCGCCCGCGCCGCGGCGCAGACGGCCGCGGCCGTGATCCTGCAGCACTACGCCAAGGGCGGGATCGCCGTCGACACCAAGGCCGACGAATCGCCGGTCACCGCCGCCGATCGCGACGCCAACACAGTGATCGTCGCGCAGCTGCAAGCAGCTTTTCCCGACGACGGCATCCTCAGCGAAGAGTCGCCGGATGATGGCCAGCGCCTTGGCAAACGGCGGGTGTGGATCATCGATCCGCTGGACGGCACGCGCGATTTCGTGGCCCGCACCGGCGAGTTCGCGGTGCACGTCGCGCTGGCCGTCGATGGCGCCGCCGTGCTGGGGGTGGTGGCGCGGCCGGTGACAGCGTCCGTCTTCTTCGCGGTGGCGGGCACCGGTGCCTTTGTCGCGCGCGACGGCCAGACGGCGTCGCTGGCGGTGTCGGAAACAGCCACGCTGGCCGACCTGCGCATCGGCGTCAGCCGCTTGAACCTCAGCAGCCGGGTCGGGGCATGTTTGCATGCCGCCGGTCTCGACGGCCGCGCGGTGGCGATGGGCGCGTCGGTGAAATACATGGCGGTGGCCGGCGGCACGCTGGACGCCGCCATCAACCTCAGCCCAGGCGAATGCGAATGGGACACCGCCGCGCCCGAGGTGATCGTGCGCGAAGCGGGCGGGCGCTTCACCGACGCCGACGGCCGGCCGTTCCGCTACAACCAGCCAAGCCCATCGCACAAGCGCGGCAGCATCGTCAGCAACGGCCGCTGCCACGACGCCCTGGCAGCGCTGGTGGCGCCGTACGCTGACAACTTGTGACGATGCCGCAAGACCCTGCGTCGCCGCGGATCCTGATGGCCATCGACGGCATCGACGGCAGTGGCAAGTCGATCTTCGCCCGGCGGTTTTCCCAGGCGCTGGACGCCGACGGTCTGTCCGCGGTGTTGTTTCACGTCGACGATTTCCGTCGCCCCGTGAATTGGTCGCGCACCGATCGCGCCGAGCTGGATCTTTATTACGACGACTATTATGACCTGCCGGCGCTGGACGATTGCCTGCGAGCGTTCATCGGCGGCCAGCCGTCGGTCGACGTCGCGCTGATCGATCTGTCGTCGGGGGCGGCGCAGCCAGCGCGGCGGATCGACTTTGCCGGCGTCGGTGTGGCCATCGTCGAAGGGGTCTTCGTGCGGCGCCTTGCCACCGTCGGGGCAGCGGCGACGGTGATCGTCATCGAGACCACGCCGGCGGAGGCGCGCCGACGCCTTCTCTCTCGCGACATTGCCAAGGGTCGCAGCCAGGCGGAGATCGCCCACCGCATCGCCGCCCGCTATTTCCCCGCCCAGGACCGCTACCGAGCGTTCACCGAAGGCCAGCCGGCAGCGGCGGTGTCGATCGACAACGAAAACCCCGACATGGCGTGCCTGGCCTCCCTGGACCAGCAGCGCGTCCCGGCTGTGGTGCAGCGGGCCTTGCGCCGGCTTTTTCCCGGCGCCGCAACGCCGTGATAGACCAAACCGCGTGTCGCACAGCCAAGGCAAAGATCCGGAGTCGGTGATTCTGAAGGTGACCCGCGACGAAGCCGCGGGCGCGCGCCTGATCGTCGCCGGTTTGCCGGTCGTCGAACGGGCGATCAAGCAGCTGGGGCGGCTCCACGCCACCCGGGTGACCGTGGCCAGCGACGGGACCATCGCCCTGCCGGCGTCGTTGCCTGCCAACACGAACGTGCGTTCGTTGGGCGACGATCGTGGCGCGGCCTTGGCGGCCCTGCAGGGTGAACTGGGACAACCGCTGTTGTTGATGGGCGACGTGGTGCGGCCGCAGGCGCGAAAGTTTGATCAAGGCGTCCGCGTGGTCGACGACGCCACCCGGCGGAAGGCCGAGGACGCGGTGTTCGCCGATCTGTTGCGCGGTGACCTTGGCTTCGTCGCCCGCCACATCAACAAGAAGGTCTCGTTCTGGTTCACGCGTCACGTGTTCTGCCGTCTGCCGGTGACGCCCAACCAGGTCACGCTGGGCGCTGGCGTGCTGGGCCTGGTCGGTTGCGCGATGATCGCCAGCGGTTCACGCGTGGCTGTCGTTTTTGGATTCTTTCTCGCCCAGCTGCAGTCCATCCTCGACGGCTGCGACGGCGAGCTGGCGCGCGTGCGCTTTCAGCAGACCGACATCGGCGAATGGCTGGATACCATCGTCGACGACGTCCTGAACCTGGCGCTGGTCGGGGCCATCGGCGTGGGGCTCGGCCGGCTGGAAGGGCGCGTGGCGCCGATGTGGTGGGGCCTCGCCGGCTGCGCGATGTTGCTGACCTACAACGTCATCGCCTACCGCGAGCTGGTCAAGCAAGGCGAGGGCGGCGAGGTCCTGAAGATTCGCTGGTGGTGGGCGCGCGGCCAGGACTTCGCCGAAGTGCTCTCCGACGGAAGACCAACCAGCGGCTTCAACTTGCTGGTGGCGCTGGGCAAGCGCGATTTCTTCGTATTCGCCTGGCTGGTGCTGGCGGCGCTGGGCTTCCTGAACGTCGTGTTGGTCTACGCGGTGATCATCGCGGCGATCTACTTTGTCGTCGCCATTATTCAGGTCATCACCCCTCCGCGTCGACGGCCGAGCGCGCCCAACCCGGGCTGACCCGACTTGCGCCAGGTCCTTCGGCGCAATAAGGTGAATCCCCCCGACAAACCGGGCGATCACCCCATGTTTAGCTACGTCGCAAAGAAGATCTTCGGAACCAAGAACGCCCGCGTCATCAAGAGCATGCGGCCCATTGTCGCTCGCATCGGCGCGCTGGAAGAGGGCCTCAAGGCCAAATCGGACGCCGAGCTGCAGGCGATGACGCCCGAGTTTCGGCGCCGGCTGGACAAGGGCGAGCCCGTGGATGACCTCCTTCCCGAAGCGTTCGCCGTGTGCCGCGAGGCCGGGCGCCGCGTGCTGGGGATGCGCCACTTCGACGTCCAGTTGATGGGCGGCATGGTCCTGCACCGTGGGGGCATCGCCGAAATGAAGACCGGCGAGGGCAAGACGCTGGTGGCGACGCTGCCGGTTTATTTGAACTCGCTGCCGGGCAAGGGCGTCCACGTCATCACCGTCAACGACTACCTGGCCCGCCGCGACTCCGAGTGGATGGGGCGCATCTACAAGTTCCTGGGACTGTCCGTCGGGGTGGTGGTGCATGGCTTGACCGACGTGGAACGCCAGCGCAGCTATCGCGGCGACATCGCGTACGGCACCAACTCGGAGTTCGGGTTCGATTACCTGCGCGACAACATGAAGGATTCGATCGAGCGCTACGTCCAGCGCGACCTCAACTACGCCATCGTCGACGAGGTGGACTCGATCTTGATCGACGAGGCCCGCACCCCGCTCATTATCAGCGGCCCGGCCGAAGACTCCGCCGACCTTTACCAGAAGGTCAACAGCATCATCCCCGGCCTGCGCAAGGACATCGACTACTCCGTCGACGAGAAGGCGCACACGGCGATGCTGACCGACAACGGGATCGAACGCGTCGAGCAGCGCCTGGGCGTCGGCAATCTCTACAACCCGGAAAACATCGAGTGGCTTCACCACGTCACGCAGGCCCTGCGTGCGCACACGCTGTACAAGCGCGACGTCAATTATCTGGTCGAGGACGGCAAGATCCTCATCGTCGACGAGTTCACCGGCCGCAAGATGCCCGGCCGTCGCTGGTCGGACGGCCTGCACCAGGCCATCGAAGCCAAGGAAGAGGTCGAGGTTCAGGAAGAGAACCAGACCCTGGCGACGATCAGCTACCAGAACTATTTCCGCATTTATAAAAAACTGGCCGGCATGACCGGCACCGCCGACACCGAGGCGGAGGAATTCCACAAGATCTACAAGCTGGACGTCACGGTGGTGCCGACCAACCGGCCGATGCTCCGCCAGGACCACCACGACGTGGTCTACAAGAACGAACGCGGGAAATTTCGCGCTGTGCTGGCCGACCTGGAAGACTGTCACAAGCGCGGCCAGCCGGTCCTGGTCGGTACCGTCAGCGTCGAGAAGTCCGAGGTCGTGGCGTCGATGCTGCGCAAGAAGGGCATTCCGCACAACGTGCTGAACGCCAAGCAGCACGAGCGCGAGGCGCACATCGTCGCCCAGGCCGGCCGCAAGGGGGCCATCACCATCTCGACCAACATGGCAGGCCGCGGGACGGACATCATCCTCGGCGGCAACGCCGAGTTCATGGCCCGCGCCGAGGTCGATCCGGAGGCCGCCGGCCAGCCCGGCGCCGAGGTCGACGCCGAGCTGTTCAAGACCGCCTTCGCCAAGTTCAAACCGCAGTGCGACGGCGAAAGACAAGAAGTGCTGGCCGCCGGCGGCTTGCACATCCTCGGCACCGAGCGCCACGAATCACGGCGCATCGACAACCAGCTGCGCGGGCGATCGGGCCGCCAGGGCGATCCGGGCTCCAGCCGTTTCTACCTGTCGCTGGAAGACGACCTGATGCGCATCTTCGGCGCCGAGCGCATCACCGGCCTGATGGAACGCCTGGGGATGGAAGAAGACGTCCCCATCGAGCACACGCTGATCAACCGCGCCATCGAGAACGCGCAGAAGAAGGTCGAAGGCCACAACTTCGACATCCGCAAGAACCTCCTCGAGTACGACGACGTCATGAACCAGCAGCGCAAGACCATCTATGCGCTGCGCCGGCAGATCCTCGAGGGCCGTTACGCGCCCGAGCCGACGGAAGAAGAAAAGAAACGGGGCAAGACCGCCTCTGACAGCCCGGTGCCGACCACGTCGGGCCGCCACACCGCCGAGGCCCTTTCTGTCACCGTGCGCCCGACCCTGGCGCGCATGCTGGACGCGCTGACGCAGGCCCCACCCGAGCCCAGCGCCGATCCTGCCGCGCCGCCGCCCGCGCCCGTCACCATCGCGGCGGATCCGGCCAAGCTGCGGTCGACCATCTACCGTCAGTACGGCGCCTACCTGGACTGCACCGGCATCGTCGAGGACCGCGCCGGTACCCTGGATCGCCTGGCCCGCGAGGTCGGCTCGTCGATGATCCAGCAGCGCGAGCGCTTGCTGGATCTGTCCGAAGAGATGGTTCAATCGCTGACCGACGAGTTTTCTCCCGCCGCCGAGCACGCCGAGGACTGGGATCTGGCGGCGCTGGGCAACGCCGTCAAGGAACGGTTCGGGTTCGAGCCAACCTTCGACGACAAGATCCTCGAGCGCGAGGCGCTGATCGAAGCCTTGTGGAGCCAGCTGGAGAAGATCATCGAGGCGCGCGAGGCCGAGTTCTCGCTGCCCGTGCTGCTGTACTTCTCGCGCTATTTCTACCTGGAGGAAATCGACCAGCGCTGGATCGATCACCTCAAGGCCATGGAGGCGCTGCGCGAGGGCATCGGCCTGCGCGGTTACGGCCAGAAGGATCCGAAGCAGGAGTACAAGAAAGAAGGCTTCGTCATCTTCGGCGAGATGATGGGCATCATCGGTCGCAACGTCTGCGAGAAGCTGTATCACATGCAGCTGCGTCGCGAATCAGAGGCCGCCGCCCCCGCCGTTCCGCAGGCCGAGCCGCGCAAAAAAGCCCCCCGTCGCACCATCGAGTCCGGCGGCGGGAGCGCCCCGCAAATATCCGCTGGCGCCAGCGGTGGTCAGACCCAGGAAGAAGGGCGACCGATGCGCCGCAACGAACCCAAGGTCGGGCGCAACGATCCTTGTCCCTGCGGCAGCGGAAAAAAATACAAGAAGTGTCACGGAGCCGTGGCGGCGGCGTGAGTCGCGCCGCCGCCGTCCGCGCGTCGCTGGTTGGCGCCGGGATCGGCGCAGTGGTGGCGTTCTTGGTCAGCGGCTGTCAGTCGGCCACGCCGGCCAGCACCTGTTCTCTGGCTCAGGTGGCGTCGTATGCGGGGAGTCCATTGATGTCGCTGGCCGATGTGCGCCTGGACCGCGTCGGCGACGGATTTTTCCTGTTGGGGGTGGACAAGGATCTGGTCCGCTGGGTCCACCTCGACAGTCAGCGCAACGCTGGCAAGGAACAAAGCGCGCCAGTGCCGGCCACGCGCAAGCTGGGGCCTTGGTTCGCGGCCGTCGGTCGCAACACGCCCGGCGACACCATCTTGATCGCGTACGGAACGACGGCGACGAACGGGATGGACCTGGACATCACCGTGGTGGCTGCCGCAGCCGACGGTTCGGTAGCACCTGGTGCCGGCACGGTGGTCACGACCATCATCGGCGGCGCGAAGGCGGGGGCGGCGACGCCGCAGGTAGCGTTGGCCACGTCGCAGTCGGGAACCAGCGCCGGCCTGGCGTGGACCGCTGCCGGCGACGGCTGGTTGACCGCGCTGGTGCTGGGCGGCGATGGACAAGCGGTGGGGGCTGCGTTTTCGATCGACCAGATTGCCCGGGTCAGCTGCGTCGGGTTCGTGCCCGGTAAGGACGATCTCTCGCTGGCCTACTATCAATACCAATCGGACAGCGACACCCAGCCCAAGTGGGTCATCGTCGAGATCGACGAGAGCGGAATGTTCTCGACCCTGGCGCTGGATTTCACCGATCAGTCGCCATCGTGCCCTTTCTTGCTGAGCACCAGCGGCGGCTATGCGCTGGCCTGGCAAAGCGCCGCCGGTAGCACGCTTGGCACGTATGACTCTGGCAAAAACCACTTCGACGATCACCTTTTCGCCGGCGCGGTCGAATTCGGCGGCCCGACGCTGCAGCCGCCGCTGGCCGGTCTGGGTCAGGCGGGTAGCGACTTCGCCGTGGTCGTGGCGCGGGTGGGCGCCGGTCAGGTCTGGCGGGTCTCGGCCGGGGGTGCGCGCGTGTCCGGGGCGCTGATCTTCCCGTCGGAAAGCGGGAACCTGGGGGCCATCTCGTCGGTGCCGGTGATGGGCACGCTTTTTTCGACCTACGCCGACTATCCTGCCGGGGTGAGCACCACCGATCCCCGCGGACAACGCTATCTAGTGGAAACAACATGCCTTTAATCAGTCGAAACGACGTGTCAAGAGCGGCGTGCGCCGGTCCGATTCGCGGAATAAGATCGATAACCCCCAGGTTACTTTGGGTATAGGCGACCACCACCATGGCTCTTTTCCGCAAACGACCTTCCCGAGCTGACTTCGAGCGTGAAGCGCTGCCGCATCTGCCGGCCCTCTATGCCGCTGCCACGCGCATGACCCGAAACGAAAAGGATGCCGAGGATCTGGTTCAAGACGCCATGCTGCGTGCCTACCGTTTTTTCGATACCTTCGAAGCCGGCACCAACTGCAAGGCCTGGCTGTTTCGCATCCTCACCAACGCCTTCTGCAACCGCTACCGCGAGCGTGAACGCGAGCACGAGATCTTGGCCGAAGCCGAGTCGTCGGACGTCAACGTCGAGCAATTCATCGGCGGCGTCGACGGTCGCGACACCGAAGGCGCGTTGCTGGGCAAGATGGTCTCGGCCGACGTCGAGAACGCGCTGGCGCAGGTGCCGCAGGACTTTCGGATGGCGGTGATCCTGGCTGACCTGGAAGACTTTTCGTACAAAGAGATCGCCGAGATCATGAACTGCCCGGCCGGCACGGTGATGAGCCGCCTTTACCGCGGGCGCAAGATCTTGCAGGGCCTCCTGCATGACTACGCCGTCGAACAGGGGATCATTCCCGCCGCGCACGAACGCGACCAGGAAGGCGATGGCAAGACCGTCGACATGGCGGCCTTCCGCCGCAAGCGCGAAGGGCATTCGGCTTCATGAACTGTCTGGAAGCCAAGCCGTTCGTGCAGGCCTACGTCGACGGCGAGTTGACCGGCACCGACCGCGAGACCTTCCAGCGCCATCTGGTGACATGCGACGCTTGCGGCCAGACCTGCCGCTTGCAGGCCCGATTCAAGGCGGCCGTTCGCGCGCACCTGCCGCGCCCGTCGGTGCCGCCCGAATTGCGCGGCCGGCTGCGGCTGGCGCTGGGCGCGGCGCCGATCGCCCCCCGCCGCTGGCCCTGGCTGACCCACCCGCGGCTGGTGCCGGCGACGGTGGCGGCGGTGCTGCTGCTGGGAATCACCGGAACGGTTCGGCGCTCGCAGTCGATGGTGTTGCAGCAATCGCTGCGCAGTTATCACGCCGAGATGCCGATGGACGTGACCGGTTCGGACTGCGGGTCGATTGCCTCCTGGTTCCGCGGGCGGGTGGATTTCCCGCTGCACGCGCCGTCGCTGGGCGGTCAGGCGACGTGCAAGGGTGGGCGGCTGGTGAACGTCGGCGAGCGCCCCGCTGCTTATCTGGTTTATCAGATGGCGAACAACCATCGGGTGGCGTTCCTGGTGTTCGCCCCGGGTGACGAGAGCATCGAATCTCCGCACCATCGGGTCATCAACGGTCGCGAAGTTTATTTGGACGGCGGCCCGGGGACGTCGACGGCGGCGTACTGGGACCGCGGGATTGGCTATGTCGCCACCGCCGATCTGGACGAGGACGCGCTGACCCGCCTGGTGACCGCGGCGTTCGTGCCAGAAGCCCTGCCACGCTGAAATCGCCCGCTAAATCGCGCCGAAAAGCCCTGCGCCCCGGGTCGGCGGTCCTCTGATAGGATACCGCCCCTGGAGGCCCAGAGTGGACCGAACGCTCCTTTGCATCGAGCCCGATAGCGCCACGGTGGCGGAGATCCGTACCGCATTGTCCCCATACGGGTTCGTCGTGGAGAGCATCCCCAGCGGCGAAGACGCCCTGGAATGGGGGCAGGACAACCAGCCGGCGCTGATCATCTTGTCGGTTGAGCCGCGCAAGGTGGGGTACGCCATCTGCAACAAGCTGAAGCGCAACGCTCGCCTGCGTGACGTGCCGCTGATCTTAATCTCCGGAGAGGAGACCCTGGCCACCTTCGAACAGCACAAAAAGCTGAAGTCGCACGCCGACGAGTACCTGTTAAAGCCGTTGGACACTCAGGAACTGCTGTCCAAGGTCGACAAGCTGGTCCCTCTGGGCGCATCCGAGGTGATCGAAGAGATCGAGGAAGCGGACTCGGGCGACATCATGCTCGCTGACGAGGACGAGCTGGCGATGGAGATCAACCCACAAGATGGCAACGGCACCGCCCGGACGCAGCCGCCGCTGCCGCCCACTGATCACGAGCAGCGGGCGGACACTTCCGAGCAAGCGGTCCTGGAAGACGAGAACCCATTTCACACCGAGACCTTCGACCGCGAGACCCAGGCGGCTTTCGCCGCCCTGGAGAACGCCGCGCCGTCCGAGAGGATGCCGGCGACCGGCGGTGGCGACGTGGTCGATCTGCAGTCGCTGTGGTCAGAGGTCGATCTGCCGCCGGTGATGGAGTGGGAGAAGGCGCCCAAGACCGAGCCGCCGGTGCCGGTGCCGGCCGCGCTGCACGAAGACTCACACGACCCGATGGTGCCACCCGGGCCGGACGAGATTCACTTCGAAGAGGCGCACGACACCGGGCGCAGCTTCGGCGGCTCGGGCGGGTTCTCGAGCGGCATCGGGAATCCCCAGATTCAAGAGCTGCAAGCGCGCGCGTCCGAAGCGCAGGCCAAGAGCGCCGAGCTGCAATCGCGCATCGACTGGCTGGAGAACGAGCGGCAGACGCTGCGCAAGGAGATGGAAGAAGCGCGCGAGCGATACACCCAGACGGCATCGTTCTCGAAAGAGCGCGAGTTTTTGGGCCTGCGCGAGATCATCAACAAGAAAGAAAAAGACATTCTGGATTTGCGCGATCAGCTGGACGCCAAGGAGCGCCAGGTCCTGGACCACAAGGACAAGATCCGCGAGCTGGAACGGGCGCGGCGCGATCTGGAAGAGAACACCCTGGGCTTCGAGCGCAGCCTGGTGGCCGCCAACGAGAAGGTCTCCGAGCTGCTGCAGGATCGCGACAAGTCGGGCGAGCGCGAAAAAGGCTTCAAGGTTCGCCTCGACGACGCGCACGAGGAGCTGCGCAAATCGCGCGATGAGATCGAAGGCCTGCGCAAGCGGCTGACCCAGGACGACCAGCGGGCGCGTGCCGAGCTTGAACGCGTGCGGTCCGAGCTGGAGAACCGTATCGTCGAGGCCGACGAGCAGCATCGTCGCGAACTGGCCCGGCTGGCCGACGAGCGCTCCACGGCCGAGGCGGCCACCGCCGCCCTGAACCAGGCCGAGGCGATTCGCCAGGAAGCCGCCCACCGCGGCGAGATCGAGGCCTTGCAGCGCCGGATCGCCGACGAGCAGACCGCGTCGGGCGAGCGTCTGCAAAGCGAGGTGCAGAAGATCCGCCGCGATCAGGAAAAGGCCATCGCCGCCTTGCGCGACGAGCAGGCCACGCAGCTGGCGTCCGAACGCCAAGCCTACGAGGCGCTGACCGAGGCCAAAGAGCGCGACCACCGCAACGAGATCCTGGGCATGCGCCGGCGCCACGAAGAAGAGCTGGCGGCCGCCGAGGAACGCCGGCAGCGCGATATCGCCGAGCAGGAAGCGCGGCGCATCTCCGAGCTGGAGGTCGCCGAGGGCCGCCGCCGGGCCGAGCTCGCCCAGCGCGACGAGGAGCAGCACAACCGCATCACCGAGATCGAGCGCCGCTACCTGACCGAGAAGACCGATCTGTCCGAGCGCCACCGCGCCGAGCACGATCAAGCGGTGGGCCGCGCCGCCCGCGCCGAGGGCGAGCTGGCCGCGCGCATTCAAGAGCTGGATCAAGCGTACCGGCGGGTGGCCGGGATGGAAGCCGATCTGGACGCCGCGCGCGTGGAGCTGGGCAACCGCGAGGTGCGCCTGTCCCAGAACCGCGATCGCCTCGCCGAAATGGAGGCGAAGATCACCGATTACGAAGACCAGATCCTGCGCGCCTACCAGCGCATCCGCACCGACGAGAAAACGACGGAGAAGACCCGGCGCGCGCTGTCGGTGGCGCTGGCCCTGCTGGACGAACGCAGCGGCGGCGCGCCGGTGGCGGGACCGGGTGGCGGCAAGCCGGCGTCGGAAGACACGGACCTCAAGACTTGAACAGGCACGGCAGCGACCGCGGCATCATCGCCGCTAGGGCGGCAGCCGTTTGAACACCGTCAGCGGCAACACCACCGGGCTCAAGCCCAGCCAGATTCACGCGCTGGAGCGCGTCTACCGCCGGCGACTGCGCCCGGAAGAGATCTCGTCGACGGAGCTGGGCACGTATCTGTGCACGGTGTCGCGCGAGATCGAACGCCAGGTGGGCGTCCTCATCAATCGACGCGGCGACATCGAGCACGTCTTCGTCGGCGATGCCTCGCGTCTCAACCTGCCCGAACTCGGCCGCCTGCGCGCCGGCCGCGGGCGGTTTCGCGGTTTGCGCCTGGTTCACACCCACCTGCGCAACGAACCGCTGACCCGCGACGATCTGGTCGACCTGGCGTTGTTGCGCCTGGATCTGGTGGCCGCCATCGGCGTGACGCCCGACGGACGCACCGCTGACTTGCACGTCGCCCACCTTTTGCCGCCAGTCGAAGGCGGCCAGCCCTGGCGGCTCTTGCCCACCGAGCCGTTCCATCGTTCGTCGCTGGACGCGGCGGCGATGATCGAAGCGCTGGAAGAAGAGTTCGAGCGCGTGGCGCCGTCGGCGGTGGCCACCGACGGGCGCGACCGGGCGCTGCTGGTCATCGTCGACGTCAGACACAAGAAGACGGGTGTGCCCATGCCGATGGCCGGGCGGGTCGACGAATTGAAGGAGCTCTGTCACACCGCCGGCGTGCGTGTGATGGGCGTGGTCGAGCAGCGCCGCCCGGACGCCGATCCGAAGTATCTGGTTGGC
>DASXQB010000081.1:0-4145 GCA_036493295.1 Polyangia bacterium
ACCGAAGTCCAGAAAGACGATGGTCGGCGGCGCGCCGGCGCTGTCCGGCGGTTGCAGCAGCAAGTTCCCCGGGTGCGGATCGGCGTGATAAAGGCCGTCCACGAAGATCTGCTGGCAGTAGGCTTCGACGCACAGGCGGGCGGCCTGGCGGCGATCGATCTTCTTGGCGGCCAGACCCTCGCTGTCGCTGACCTTCACGCCGTGCATCCATTCGGTGGTCAGAACCCGCGCCGTGGAGAACTCCGGCATGACGCGCGGGAAGCGCACGTTCGGCCGCCCCTCAAAGTTGGCGCTGATGCGCTGGATGGCCGCCGCCTCCAGCCGAAAGTCGAGCTCGGCCAGGACCATCTCGCGGATCTCGCCGTAGATAGTGTCAAAGCCGTAGTCGGGCATGAACCAGCGCAGGACACCGAAGATGCGTTTGAGCGCCTGCAGATCGGTGCGGACGGTCTCCTCGATGTCGGGATACTGGACCTTCACCGCCACCCGATCGCCCGACGGCAAGCGGGCGATGTGCACCTGGCCGATCGAGGCCGACGCCACCGGCTGGCGCGCGAACTCGGTGAAGACCTGATCAGGCGAGCGGCCAAATTCTTCGCGCACCCGGGCCTCGATGTCTTCGTAGGGGCGCGGGGGAACCTGGTCTTGCAGGCGGCGAAGCTCCTCTCGAAAAGCGTCGGGCAGAAAGTTGGCCATGATGCTGATGAGCTGGCCGACCTTGATGAAGAGACCGCCCAGACGAATGATCGCCGCTTCGATCCGGCGGGCGTTGCGCTGGTGCTTCTGCAGCGTCACCCGGGCCAGGGAGTCGGCGTTGCGAAAGCGCCGCAACACGGCCAGGCCCAGATACGAAACCACCACCTGCGCGGTGACAAAGTAAGCGGTGAGCAGGCGCGAGCGACGGGCCACGGTCTGGCGGAGAATAGCCCAGAGAGCTAACCTTCGCTTATGGATGAACGGCGCAAGACCGGCGAGGTCGTTCCTCTGGAGGCGCCGCCCGCCGACGAGGGCAGCGGCCCGCCCGTCACCGCCGACGAAGCGGCCGCGGCCGTCGACGATCGCACAAGCGGCGAACGTCAAGAGCGCGATCGGGGACTCAGCGATTTCGTGCGCCGGGCGGTCTCGGCGGGAGTGGGCGCGGCCAGCCGCTCCAAAGACGACATCATGCGCGTCGCCGCCGGCGAGATGCGTTCTTGGCTTGAGCACCTGGACTTCAACAACGAGCTTTTAAAGACGCTATCGAAGATGGTGATCGAGGTGAAGACGGAGATCCGCTTTCGCCCGACGGATGACGGCAAGATCGTGCCCGACGCCATCAACGACGTGAAGGTCAAGCCAAGCAAGCCGTAACGCGCAGCCCGGCGGGCGCGGCGGCGGCTATTGCGCGGCGACCGCTTTGGGCTTGGCTTTGTCGACCTCGGCGAAGCAGACGGTGCGGTTGCGGCCGCCGTGCTTGGCGGCGTAAAGCGACTGGTCGGCGCGCGCGATGATGTCGGCCTTCGCCTTGGCGTCGATCGGATAGCTGGCCACGCCCAGCGAAAGGGTGGCCTTGAACGGTCCCTTCGACGACTGGAAGGCCTGCTGGCCAACCTCGACACGGATGCGTTCGGCCAGCTGGCGCGCGCCGTCTTTGTCCGTGCCTTCCAGAACGATGGCGAACTCCTCGCCGCCGTAACGGGCGACGATGTCGATCTTGCGGGCGCGGCCGTTCAGGATGGCCGCCACCTTGCGCAGCACCTCGTCGCCGGTCGGGTGACCGTAGCTGTCGTTCACCTTCTTGAAATGGTCGATGTCGGTGAGGATCAGCGACACCGGGAACTTGTGACGATCCGCGCGGCCCAGCATGGCCGAGAACCGCTCCTGGAACGTGCGGTGATTGACCAGGCCGGTGAGTCCGTCGGTGGTGGCCTGTTCTTCCAGCGCTTGATACATGTGCGCGTTCTGCAGCGAGATGGCCACCTGGTTGGCGATCACGCCCAGCATCTCGCGCCGGTCCGACGGAAAGGCGCCGGCGCGGCGGGCGGCGACGGTGAAGGTGCCGATAACCTGGTCCTTGATCAAAAGCGGCAGCACCAGCAGCGATTCCAGATCGCGGATGCGCATCGGGTGCGAAAACACCGGGACGTCGCGCTCGCGCCATTCGCCGCCGGCGGGCAAGGCCAGCTTGTTCTTCGCCACCATCGACACCATCGACGACGGATCGGCGTGCGTGGTGCCATCCAGCTTGTCGGCCCACTGTCCGACGGCGCGCCGGATGGTGTGCGAGCCGCGGCGGGCGTCATAGGTGGCGATGGCGGCAAAGTCGAACTCGCACACGCCGCGCGCGCCGGCGATGGCGGCGTCGTAAACCTCGGCCAGGGTCAGTGCCTGATTCAGCTCGGCGGAGGCGCGATAGAACCGTTCGTGTTCGTGCTTCGAGCGTTCGACGGCCTGGAACACGCGTTCGGACTGCACCACGCGCACCACCTGGTGCGCGGCGCTGACCATCAGGCCGGCGTCTGATTCGGTGAACGGCCGCGCCTCCTTGCGATCGGCCACCAGCACCCCGCGCAAGGTCATGCCCTCGACCACGGGCACGCCCATGAACGCCGCCACCTCGGCCGGGCCGTTGTAATACGGCAGCAGCGACAGCTTGGGCGCGTCCAGCGCGAAGGTGCGGGCGTCTTTCAGGATCGCCCCCAGGGCGCCGGTGCGCGCCGGGATGGCCACCTCGGCGACGTGCGTGGATTCGGTGCAGAGCTCCTTGACCTTCAGCTTCTCGCCGCTTTCGTCCAGCCACAGCAAGGCGCAGGTCTGCAACTCCATCGACTTTTTCAGCAGATCCAGAATGTAGAAAAGCTGCTGGTGAATGGTCTCGATCGATCCCTGCGATAGCTTCTGCTCTTCCTCGGCGCGCGAACGAACCCGGCTGTCGGCGGATAGCGACGTCGAGATCAAACGAAAATCGCGCGCCTCCTGCTTCATCGATGCCAGCTCTTCGTCCAGACGGCGGCGGCGTTCGCGGCGCTGGCGCGAGACCTCGGCGTGCAGGAAGACGACGTTCAGCAAGGCGAAGATGGCGATGAAGCCGGCGTGGCTGAGAAAGTCCGACGCCGCCGACGGACCGGCGCTGGGCCGAAACGACAGCACCGCTTCGAAACCGATCGCCGCGGCGGCCAGCGGCAACCCGACAGCAAGCTGGTGAAACGTCACCAGGAAGCTGACCACCGCGTAGACCAGCGGGTGCACCGGCGATGACGTGCCGCCCGAGACCGCCAGCAGCACGTAGACCACGGTCAAAAGCAGGATGCCCAGCTCCGCGTCGGACAACGCCTCGCGCCGGGGCGAACGCCGCCGCTCGGCGGTGCGCACGCGGGCGGCGATCTTCGTGCCCAGCAACAAGGTCAGCACGCCGGCCGCGCCGGCCAGCCGCAGATCACCGCCGGGCTGGCGCAGGTCGCAAAACCACCCTTGCCATAGCAAAGCCAGCAGCGCCCCACAGATGACGAACCCCAGCGTGGCGCGCACGGTTCGCCCGATCGCGAAGGTGATGCGCTGGCGAATTTTGGCCGCTCTCATCCGGCACCGTCACTGCGTGCGCGGGCGACCCGGCGGAGCCGGGAACACCGACGGCGGCTTGGCGGCGGAGCCAGGCCGAGACAGATCGACGATGATCTCGCCCGGCCGCACCCAGCCCAGCTCGGCGCGGGCCACCCGTTCGATGGCGCCCAGATCCGACCGCAGGGCGTCCGCCTCGCGCGCCAGCTTCTCGTTTTCTGCCCGCAGATCTGCGTTGTGTGCGCGCAGACCGTGCAAATCGCGCCGCAATTGCAGCGTGCGGGCCAGGCCCGAGCGCGCGTAGACGTGATACGGGATGTACCCCAGCGCAAAGGTGACCGACGCCGCGGCCACGATTCGGCCTACCCATGTCTTGGTTTCGCGGCGCATGGCCCCTCGCCATGCAGTATCGGGGGCGGCTCCGCCGAGGGCAATTTTTCCGCCTGGCGGCGACCAGGCGGCTTTCGAACGGGCGCCGTTACGCGGGATCGCGAGAGACGCTCTCGCCGTTCGGCAGATCGGCGCGGTCGTTCGGCATGCGGCGCAGCCGTTCACGAAGGTCGTCGCGCAGCTCGCGGCCCGGTTTCGGCGCCAGCATCAAAGCGATT
>DASXQB010000082.1:0-3474 GCA_036493295.1 Polyangia bacterium
CTCCATGGCGTCGGCGATGATCTTGCCGATGAACTGATCACCGTTGGCGCTGATGGTGCCGATCTGGGCGACATCCTTTTGGCCCTTGGTCGGCTTGGACATCTTCTTCAGCGCCTCGACGACCTTCTCGACGGCCTTGTCGATGCCGCGCTTGAGCTCCATCGGGTTGTGCCCGGCGGCCACCAGGCGGCTGCCCTCGCGGAAGATGGCTTGCGCCAGAACCGTCGCGGTGGTCGTGCCGTCGCCGGCGATGTCAGAGGTCTTTGAAGCGACCTCTTTGACCATCTGCGCGCCCAGGTTGGCGAACCTATCTTCAAGCTCGATCTCCTTGGCGACGGTGACGCCGTCCTTGGTCACCGTGGGCGAGCCCCACGACTTCTCGATGACCACGTTGCGCCCGCGCGGGCCCAGCGTCGCCTTCACCGCGTCGGCCAGTTGATTGACCCCGGACAGGATCCGCGCCCGCCCGGCCTCGTCGAACAGAATCTCTTTGGCTGCCATGTTGTCCCTCTACTTTTCGATGACGCCAAGGACATCGTCCTCGCGCATGATGAGATGATCGACGCCGTCGATCTTGATGTCGTTGCCGCTGTACTTGCCGAACAGCACGCGATCGCCTTTCTTCAAGGCCAGCGGACGCACGACGCCCTTGTCATCGGCCTTGCCGCTGCCGACCGCCATCACCTCGCCCTCGGCGGGCTTTTCCTTGGCGCTGTCGGGAATGATGATCCCGCCTTTGGTCTTCTCTTCCTCAGCGACGCGACGGACCAGGATGCGATCTGCAAGCGGGCGAACCTTCATGTTGACTCCTCCGAAATAAAAACGAAATGCGGTCTAGCACTCAGCGCGACCGACTGCTAGGCGCGGAGTCTATGCACAAGTCCTTTCTCGTCAATGGCTTCGCGGCGCGTCGTTAGCAACCAGGAAGCTGGACTGCCAAGGCTAACGGCAGGTATCTATTTGTAATGATTAATGAAACTTGACGATCAGCCGATGTATCCTTCTATTAGAAGTCATGCATGTCGCCGATTCGATCGAAGAATTCTTTCGAGCGGAGGTTGACCGAGCCTTCAAGGAAAACGGCCTCGCCTGCGGGACGCTGACCGAGCATTACGTCGTCCAGTTGCTGGCGGCCTATGGCTCGCAGCCGATCGAGGAGCGTCCGCTGGCCTTGCGGATGATGGCGGCGCTGGACGCCACCCCGCGCGAGCGGCGCACCAAGCTGCGCGAGATCGGAGACACGTCGCTATACGTGTCGGGCTTCTGGACAGACAGTTTCATGAACAAGCCAATCGACGTCGATTACTACATCGACATGGGGGGCACCGCATACGGCGAGCTGGCCCGCGGCGGCCCGGGCTGGTCGGGCGATCCGTTTGGCGATGTGTTCGGCGATCTGGCGGCGAACTTTGCCCGCTTCGTCGAGGTGTTGATGCTGGTCAGCCGGCGAACTTCCCACTGCGCCAGCAATCAGGACGTGGTGCGCCTTTATCAGCGCTGGCAGCGCACCAAGAGTCAGTGGGCGGCGCGCCGCCTGGCGGCCTTGGGCGTGGTGCCGCAAAAAAACCAAGGCCCGCTGCAATAATGGGCGAACGCGCGGCGGCTGGGTCTGGCGCCGAGGAAGCAACGCCGCCCACCGACCCACCGTCGGTGCTGGGCCGGCTGCAGCTGGGACTGGAAGATCTCTACCGGGTGCGCACGGACCTGGCGGTCGACGCCTTCGTCATCGACCATCAGCAACGCCAACAGGCCGGCGTGACGCGCGCGCCGCGCGAGCAATTGCTGCTGCGCCAATCGGGCGACGATCTGGATCTGGCGCTGTTCGTTGATCCGGCAACGGTGGCCAACCTGGAACGAAACGATCCGTCGCGCGGCCTGCACGAAGGAAATTTCAGCGATTTCTGCCTGGCGGTGGAGGGGGTCAGCCACTTTGTCTACGTCGCGCTGTGCGCCGCCGGCGATCGCCGCGTCTCTGCGCTGGAGCTTGAACTGCAAGCGGAGGTCGACAAGTTCGCCTGCTGCGTGCTGCTGTCGAAACGCGGCGCCGATCTGCGCCGGCGTCTGTACGCCCAGGTTCAATTCGACGCGAACCTCGACGACGACGAACGCGCCCGCTATCGCACCGCCAATGATCAAGCCAACCGGTATGCGGCAGCGCTGGAGCGGCGTTTCATCGCCACCGATCGGCTGACTCAGATGCTGGGCGAACTGCGGCTGTTTTACCGCCTGGATCTATCAGCCAAGCTGGACCACATTGCGCGCGCCGCAGGTTGATCGACGACCGACCTGGCCTACGCCAGACGCATGTTGTCGATGAGGCGCGTCCGCCCGACGAACACCGCCACCAGCATCACCGCCGGCCGATCGACGCGGGCGATGGGCGCCAGCGTGTCGGCATCGCGCAGTTCGACGTAGTCGACGCTGTCGACCTGACCTTCCAGCGCAGCCGCGGCCAGCGCCACCAACGCGGCGCCGTCTTTTTCGCCGGCCTGCGCCGCCGCGACCGCCGCCTGAAGTCCGCGCGACAGTGACAACGCGCGCTGCCGCTCGACCGGCGATAGATAGCGGTTGCGCGACGACATGGCCAGGCCGTCGGTCTCGCGCACGATGGGCATGCCCAAAACGTCGACGGACAGGTCCAGGTCGCGCACCATGCGGCGAATGACGGCCAGTTGCTGAAAGTCTTTTTCGCCGAACAGCGCCACATGCGGGCGCACGACGTTGAACAGCTTGCAAACCACCGTGGCCACGCCGACGAAATGTCCGGGCCGCCGAGCGCCGCACAGACCTTTCTCCACCTCGCGCACCTCGACGAAGGTTTGATAGCCGGGCGGGTAAACCGCCGCCGCGTCGGGCACGTAGGCCACGTCGGTGCCTGCCGCCTTGGCGAGGGCCAGATCACCGTCGAGATCGCGCGGATAGCGGGCCAGATCTTCGGTCGGTCCGAACTGCGTCGGGTTGACGAAGATCGACAGCACCAGACGCTCACCGCGCCGGCGACCTTCGCGCAACAACGAGACGTGGCCTTCGTGCAGGGCGCCCATCGTCGGCACGAAGGCGATGCGATGGCCCTGGCGGCGCGCCGTTTCAGACCAGGCCGCCATCTCGATCGGATCGCGAATGATCGTCGGCGCCGCCGTCAATCCCAGCTCTCGTCTTTCGAGGGGAAGCGCCCGGCCCGCACGTCGTCGGCGTAAGCGGCGAAGGCCTGTCCCACGGCGGCTCCCATCTCGGCATAACGGCGGACAAAACGCGGCTTCCACGACGGCTCCAGGCCCAGCAGATCGTGCATCACCATCACCTGCCCATCGCAATCTGGCCCGGCGCCGATGCCGATGGTCACGGTGGGAACCGCCTCGGTGATCGCCGCGGCCAGCGCGCGCGGCACGCCTTCGATGACCATCGCGTAGGCGCCGGCGTCGGCAACGGCGCGCGCGTCGGCCAGGATCGCCGCCCGCTGCTCGTCGGTGCGGC
>DASXQB010000083.1:0-8327 GCA_036493295.1 Polyangia bacterium
ACGCGCAAGGAGGACGTTCCTTCGGAGATATACGAATTCTTTCCGGTGTTGCGGGAGATGAAACGGCGCCGGGGGGGGAACTTATCTGGCGGCCAGCAACAGCAATTGGCCATCGCGCGCGCGCTGGCCAGTCACCCCAAGGTCTTGCTGCTCGACGAGCCGACGGAGGGTATCCAACCTTCCATCATTAAAGAGCTGGCCGAAATTTTGAAGCGCATCCGGGAAAAATGGCAGCTGGCCATCCTGGTTTCGGAGCAAGTGCTCAGTTTCGCGCTCTCGGTGGCCGATCGCATCCTGGTCATCGAGCGCGGTCGCATTGTTCAAGAGAGCTTGCGCGGCGAGATTGACAGCGAAACATTGGGGCGCCTGCTCTCGGTCTGATGTCGTTCACCGAAGGGCCAACCTCTAACCTGCGGGGGAAAATCCATGCCGAAGACCTTGTTCAAAATTGATCTGACGAAGTCCTGCGCGACCCAGGAAATTCCGGGACACAACCGGTGGCATCCAGACATTCCGGCCGTGGTATCGGTAAAACCAGGCGACGTGTTTCGCATCGAATGCAAGGATTGGACGGACGGGCAGATCAAGAACAACGACGATCCATCGGACGTCAGAGACGTCACATTGTCGGTGGTGCACGTGCTCAGCGGCCCGATCCGGGTGGAGGGCGTGGAGCCGGGCGACATCCTGGTGGTGGACATCCTCGACATCGGCTGCCTGCCCGGAGATGAGTGGGGCTTCACAGGAATCTTCGATCGCGACAACGGCGGCGGCTTTCTCACTGATCACTATCCGAAAGCCGCGAAGGCCATCTGGGACATCGAAGGGATCTACGCCAGCTCCCGTCACATTCCGGGCGTTCGCTTCGCCGGGCTGTCGCATCCGGGGCTCATCGGCTGCGCGCCGTCTGCAGAGCTGCTGGGGAAATGGAACAAGCGAGAGAAGGCGCTGGTCGAAAAGGGCGGTCCGCCGTGGAAGCCAAAGATTCCACCGCTGGCCGCATTGCCCAACCCTGAGAACGCCGTTCTGGGCACCCTCAAGGGCGCTGCTTTCGATCGGGTGGCGTCCGAGGCGGCGCGAACGGTCCCTCCCCGTGAGCACGGAGGCAACTGTGATATCAAGAACCTTTCCAAAGGCTCTCGGATCTATTTTCCGGTCTACGTTTCGGGCGGCAACCTTTCGATGGGAGACATCCATTTCTCTCAGGGCGACGGGGAGATCTCATTTTGCGGCGCCATTGAGATGGCCGGCTATCTCGATTTGCACGTCGATGTCATCAAAGGCGGCATGGCGAAATACGCGATGGTCAATCCGATCTTCAAGCCGGGACCGGTCGAACCGCGTTACTCGGAGTACCTGGTGTTCGAAGGGATCTCTGTCGACGAGTTCACGGGCGAGCAGTACTACTTGGACCCGCACGTGGCCTATCGACGCGCCTGTCTGAACGCCGTTGAATACCTGAAGAAGTTTGGCTTCACGGGTGAGCAGGCCTACCTGCTTCTGAGCTGCGCGCCCGTCGAGGGTCGAATCAGCGGTGTGGTCGACATCCCGAATGCGTGTTGCACCCTGGCATTGCCGACCGGGATCTTCGACAAAAATATCTTGCCCGTTTGAGGTTACACAAATGCCGCTTTACGATTTCCAGTGTCGGGCCTGCGGGCGCTTCGAGGCCTCGCGTCCCATGAAACAGGCGGCAGCGCCACTGCGCTGCCCGACGTGCCAGCGGCGAGCGCCTCGCATTCTGTCTGCGGTTGCCATCGGGCACGGCGCCCGAGCGCCCGTTTCAGAGCCGCGAAGGGTGGTCAGAGGGGAGTCCCGCGAACCCACGCCGCCGTCGCGGGCCCATGCGTCCCACGGCCGTCCGTGGATGATGGGGCACTGACGACGTCGTTCTGCTGGTGCGCCACCATCACTCTCCCTGTCCACTGCACCCTCCATTGTGATGAACCAACCGGATAGCCATGGTTCGCACAGCACGCACGGACGCTGAATGCTGCCGAACAGCCGCCGATCTCCGTTCGGCTATTCCGCAGCACAATGCGATCGGCCGATCAGTCGGCGGGCGCGAGGCGAAGGCAGATGTGCGCGATCGCGGCGGGCACGACGCCGCCCGGGGCCCACGCGCGCGACGGAGGCGCCGCCGGATCGACCAGGAGGCAGACCGTCGCTGCGCCGCGACGTCGGTCAGGGGAAATACGTGGTGCTCTTCGATCCGCTAGATGGTTCCGGCAACATTGATTGTAACGTCGGGGTGGGCACCATTTTCGCCGTGTTTGGCCGGCCGCCCGCGCCGTCCGCCGGGCACGCCGCCGGTGATCTCGCCCAGAAGCCCTGCTCTGATGCTACTCACGTCAGTTCTGTGCGTCCGCCACCTGATCGGTCCAGACGCGAAAACCATTCAGGGTGTTGGGACCGAACGTCGTGGTGATGGCCACGTCGGCGGCATCGCGACCGCGCGCGATCAGCACACGCCCGATTCGCGGAACGTTGTTGCGCGGATCGAACGTGTGCCAGGCGCCGCCCAAGTAAGCCTCGAACCAGCCGGCAAAGTCCATCGGCGACTGGTCGGCGGGCCTACCGATATCGCCCAGGTAGCCGGTGCAATAGCGCGCAGGAATATTGATGCAGCGGCACAGGGTGATGGCCAGGTGTGCGAAGTCGCGGCACACGCCCCGGCGTTCGTTGAAAACCTCCCACGCGGTCTTGGTCGGGCTGGCGAATTCGTAACCGAACTGAACGTGCCGGTTCACGAAGTCGCAGATGGCCTGGACGCGTCCCCAGCCGAAGGGTGCCGAAGAAAAAAGGTTCCAGGCGATCTCTGACATTCGATCGGTTTCGCAGTAACGACTACCCAAAAGATAGACCAGCGTCTCTTCAGGCAGCTGCGGCACCAGGTGTTGATACGCCGAGGCGACGACGGGATCGGGGGCACCCGTGTCGTTGACGATCGCATCGCTGGTCACCCGAAAATGCCCCTGGGGCGCGACCAGCCTGGTGCACCAATTCCCGAAGCCATCACGGTAGGCCGTCATGGGAACGGCGGGCGTGGCCAACATGTGGTCGGGTCTCATCAGATCTGACGCGCGGCTGTGGTGCACATGCAAGGTCAAGATCATGGGTGTGGGCTGGGGGAATTCGTATTTCAACTCGTAACCGACTCGAATCTGCATACGGTTCCTCTCAATGTCGTGGTGTCGGAGTCAATCCAGAAATCGATGCGGCAGCCGGCAATAGTCGCGCGAGACGTTCGGCCCAGGCGTGCTGTCCGGTTGCTTCCGCAATCAGATCCTGGCGGATCTCGATCTCGACGTGGGGCAACCCGCGTCTTTCACCGTGATGGTTGATCGAAAAGTCTGAAGTGTCGGTCACTGCGTAAGGCTCATTGTCCCCGACCACGAGATCCCCTTCTTTACCCAACAGTCGCAGCAGTGGCTGCGCCAGCCGAACGTCCCGGTTGTACAGCACGCCAACGTGCCACGGGCGGGCCCTTCCCTTGAACACCGGGGTGAAGCTGTGCACGGCGACGACCATGGTCGGTCGTCCCGCCGTGCTACGTTGGGCAAGGGCCCGGTCGATCTCGTCGTGATAGGGCTGGAAGACTTCCCGGACCCGCGACGCGGCCTGTTCGGGCTCGAATGTGCTGTTTCCGGGGATGACCGTTTGCTCGCTGATCTTGGCGATGGAATCCACCGCTGCCAAAGGGCGATTGCAGTCGATGACGAGGCGCGAGTACGTCTGCCAGACGACGTGAGCGTCCAGCACTGCCGCCAGCTGTCGCGCGACCGCACCAGCGCCGATGTCCCAGGCAATGTGGCGGCCAAGTTCCGCTGGCGAAAGACCGAGCGATCCCAAGACGCGCGGCAGGCGGCGCCCAGCGTGATCGCAGATCAAAAAAAACGGCGAGCGTCCGTCACGACCGGCCACCTCGAACGGCGGTGGATCGTCACCGCCCAGCAGAACAAACGGCACGGGATTCAACATCGCTTGCAACCGACCGAAGGTCGTTCGAGCCTATCCCGCATTCCCTACTTCCTACGCCCAGACGTGACGTCGCGCCATGCGGATCGTCCCGCCGTTTGGAAAGGAAATTGTTTCGAAATGAAGAATGTGCTGACGTCAACTGACGATCGGGATGACCGGGCTGTGCATCTTGTAGCCTGCGTGCCGAACAGTCTCGATCAGCGTGCTGCCAAAGCCCAGTTTGGAGCGCAAGCGGCGGATGTGAATGTCCACGGTGCGGGTCCCACCCATGTACCGATAACCCCACACACGAGACAGGAGCTGCTCGCGGCCAAAGACTCGCCCCGGTCGCTCAGCCAGAAACTTCAGCAATAGAAACTCCTGACGAGGCAGCTTGAGCGTGCGGCCGCGGTACGTGGCCTCCGCCCCGATGACGTCGATTATCAGGTCGCCGATCTTGACGCGGCTGCCAACCCGAAACGCTGACAGGCGCCAGTCCAGTTGGCGAATGCGCGCGTAAAGCTCGGGGCCAACGATTGGCAGCAGGACGAAGTCGTCGGTGCCCACCTCGAAATCGAATCCGGCCAGGCGTGATGGCTCCACGCACAACAAGACCGGGACGTCGGCCAGCGACGCCACCTCCCGCACGCGGCGGATGCTGGCCCGGCCCACTTCCAGATGAGCCCCTGCGTCCACGATCACCACTGACGGACGCTTCAACTCGATGTCTTCGGGCAGCGTATCGACATCGAATCCGACCGCGACGATATCGCACCCAAGATCGCTCAAAGCGCCCGCAGGCGATTCGGGGTCCGAGATAGTCGTCCCTGGATTCGAAGTAACCACCAATGCGCGCATCGCGGCACCCTACTCCAAACAGGAAGAATAGGTGTCAAGCGGCGACAATCAGCGCTCTATGGAGGCCGAGTCTACGGCGCGACACCCGAGTAGAGCGCCGCTTGCGGGATGATCTGCTTGGAAACGGAAGGGCTGCTCCACGACAGCGTGGCGATGGCGTCGCCGGCGTTTTCGTAGAACTCCATGAGCAGGTCGTAGCGAGTCCCCGCGATCAAGGAGATGGTGCCGGCATCTTCCAGCGCGCCGTGATCGGTCCAGTCGTCGACCAACAAGACGCCATTCACCCACAAACGAACGCCGTCGTCCGATGTCGTGTAGAAGGTGCACGGCTCGCTGAAGGCGGCTTGCACTTGACCGGTCCAGCGCACGCTGAGGTTGTCGACGGCCATCCGCGGATCGGGCGAGCCGGCACCCCAGTTGAAGTTGACGGTCGGATCGACGCGCACGATGGTGCTGCCAGCCAAGGTCTTTTGAGAGAAGTACGTACCCAGCAAACCGTCGCCTGCGCCGACGGGCGGCGCGGTCTTCACCGCATCAACAGCGGCGGCCCCGCCGTCAACCGCCGCGTCGACGGTCCCACCGTCGGTCGGCGGCGCGAAGGTGGGAAACAAGGCGGTCGACGGAATGATCTGCTTGGGCGTCGATGGTCCACTCCAAGAAAGCGTGGCCTCGGCGCCGCCGGCGTTTTCGTAGAACTCCATCCGCACGTCGTAGGCCTGGCCTGACGCCATGGCAAAAAGGCCGCTGTTCTCGGTCGGCGCGTGATCGGTCCAGTTGTCGATCACCAGTTGACCGCCCACCCATAGGCGTACGCCGTCGTCGCTGACGGTGAAGAACGTGAACGTGCCGCTGGCGGGCGCCTTCACCTGTCCGGTCCAACGTGCGCTGAAGTTGTCGACCGGGATCTGCGGATCGGGTGAACCATTGCCCCAGTTGAAGTTCACCGTCGAATCGACGCGCGCCACCGTGTTGCCGGTCAGCGTCTTCTGCGTGAAGTACGTCGCCGACAAGCCACTGCCGACAGTCGAAGGCGGCGCCGCATCCGCGGCCGGCGGCGCGGCGTCGACGGTGGCGCCGGCATCCGCGATCACGCCAGCGCCACCGCCTGCACCGCTGCCACCGCCCATGCTGGTCCCACCGTTGCCGCCCACGCCGCCGCCGCTGCCGGAGAAAAGCGCGGACTGGGGAACCACCTGCTTGGGCGTCGACAGACTGGACCAGGATAGAACCGCGTCGGCGTCGCAACAGTTCTCGTAGAACTCCATCTTCAGGTCATAACGCTGGCCCGCGCTGAGCGTGATCGAGCCGGCGTTTTCCGTTCCGGCGTGATCGGTCCAGTTGTTGATTACCGGCTGTCCGTTCACCCACAGGCGCACGCCGTCGTCGGAGAAGGTGAAGAACGTGTAGGTCTCGCTGAACGACGGCTGAACCTGACCGACCCAGCGAGCGCTGAAGTTGTCGACGGGAATGCGCGGATCGGGCGAGCCGGCGCCCCACAGGAAATTCACCGTGGGATCGATGCGGGTCACCGCTTGACCGCCGAAGTTTGGCTGGCTGAAGTAAGTGGCCGACAAGCCGTCGCCGCTGCCCGTGGCCACCGGCGCGCCGCCCGTCCCGGCTCCGCCGCTGATTCCGCCCGCTCCGCCGCTGGTTCCCCCCGCTCCGCCGGTACCGCCTGCGTCCACCGTCGCGCCGCCGCTGCCGGTTCCGCCGGATGCCGCGCCCGAAAAGAGAAACGCTTGCGGCACCACCTGCTTGGGCGTGGAGGGGCTGCTCCACGACAGGATCGCCTCGGCGTCGCAGCAGTTTTCGTAGAACTCCAGCCGCATATCGTAAAGCTGTCCGGCGAACAGCGTGACGCTGCCAGAATTTTCGGTGGCGCCGTGATCGGTCCAGTTGTCGACGACCACCTGGCCGTTCACCCACAAACGGATGCCGTCGTCCGATAGCGTGTAGAACGTGTACGTCTCGCTGAAGACCGCCTGCACTTGCCCGGTCCAGCGCGCGCTGAAACGATCGACCGGAATAGCAGCGGCAGGCGAGCCCGCGCCCCACAAGAAATTCACTGTCGGATCGACGCGCACCACGGTGTTGCCGGTGAGGTTCATCTGATCAAAATACGTCGCAAGCAACCCGTCACCGCCCGTCACCGCCGTGCCAGAGAGGTTCACCACCTGCACACCCGAGCTGTCATTGCCGGTGATGATCCATTGATCGCTAAACGTCCCGGTGGCCGTCGGTGTGAAGGCGATCGTCTCGGTGCGCGATTGGCCGGCGGGAATGACGGTCCCCTCGTCCAGCGCTGACTGCGCGACGAACGCGCCGCGGGCCGGCGGCTTGGATTTGGTGATGGTCAGAGGCGTGCCTCCGGTGTTCGCCACCGTGAACGACTGCGCCTGGCTAGCCCCGACGGGCCCAAGGAAGGTCAGCGTCGACGGCGCGACAACCATCACCGGTGGATCTCCGGCATTGCCGGTCATCGCCAGCGACACCGGCCCACCCGTGCTGGTGGCGGCGAACGAGTCGCCGTACGCGCCGTTGGCGGTGGGAGAAAACACGGCCGTGACAGCAAGTGACGCTCCTGGTGCCAGCGCCGAGCCGACCGGTGGCAAGCCAGTCACCGAAAACGGACTGGCCGGTGCGGTGAATCCGGTGAATGAGAGCGACTGCGAGCCGGCATTGGTCAGCAGTACATTCACGGTCGCCGTGGCTCCACGCGGAACGCCGCCAAACGACAACATTGAATTGGAGATGGTCAGCACCGGCGCCGCCGCCTGACCGACGCCGGCCAGCGAAACCGCCGCCGGGCCCGCCGACGTCGACACCGCCAGCGACGCCGCGTACATCTTGGCAGCGACGGGATTGAACGTCACCGGAAACGTCAGCGTCGCACCACTTGCCAACGTGGCGGGCAAAGGCTGCGACAGCGTTCCCACCGCGAACGGCGCCGCCGGTACCGCGAGCGCGGTGATCGTCACCGAACGATTGGCCGTCATCGTCACCGTCGCTGTCGCCGTGGTCCCCACCACGACCTGACCGAAGACCACCGCCGGCGCGGTGATCGCCGCCGTCAGCGGTGCGCCGTACGCCAGCACCGCGCCGTCGCCGCTGCCGACATAGATGCGGCCGTCGCCCACGCCCGGCGATGAAAACTTCGCGCCCGTTCCGTATGAATCTTGATAGCGGAGCACCAGGTGCTGACCGGCATCAGGAACGGCGTCGTAAGCGCGCAACTGGCCCGCGCCGTACGCGCCCGTGCTGAACAAGACCCAGACCAGCGCGGTTCCCGAATTGGTGCCGTCGGCGGTGACAATGGGCGAGCCCGAGGTGTAGCCAAACGGATCGCCGGTGGCGCCCGTTTCCGTGAACGTCGGCGCGTCGTTGCTCTGGCTGCCAAAACGAAACGCCCGCATCGGCGCGCCGTTCGGGACGACATAGATGTATCCGCCGTCGCCGGGCCAGACCGCCGGGCGGGACCACATTCCGCCACCGTTCACTTGCACGCGGCT
>DASXQB010000084.1:0-11371 GCA_036493295.1 Polyangia bacterium
CGTCGGATCCTCGGCCAGCAGCAGCTGCGACCAGCGCCGCGCGCGTTCAGGTGGCTCAAGCAGCGACGGCTGCGCGGCCAGAAGCGGCAGCAGCCGGCGCGCCAGCGTCGGTCCGCGCAAGACCCAGGTCTCGAGATCGCCAGGCAGCGGCGCCGGCGGGGTCTCCACCTTCGGCGGCGTTGCTTCGGGCGGCGTGCCGTCCGGCGCCGGTACCTTGGCCAGCACCTCGCGCAGGCGCGCCGCCCGCGTCAGATCGCCGTCCTGTCGAGCGGCGGCCAGCAGTCGCTGCAGCGTCGGGCGATCGTCGCCGCCCTTGCGCAGGTAAAGGGCGCCGAAGGCGCGCAGCGATCGCAGCGGCAAGATCGCGATGACCCGCTGCAGTTCGGCCAGCGACATCGTCGCCGGCGGCGATTCATCTCCGGCGGCGATCAAGCGAAACGACAGATCGAACGCAGCCAGATCATCCGCCTGCTGAAAGGTCGCCGCCGCCTGCTGGCGATCACCGATGGAAAGCCAAGCGTCGCCGGCGTCGCGCAGCGCCAGCGCGCGCATCGGCCGCAGCACCGGCGCCAGCGACGGATCCAGGCGCAAGGCATGTTCGATGTCCCGGCTGCGCGGGATGGCGCGGGCGATGGTGGCGAAGTCGTCCGCCCGCTGCAGCAGCAGCTGGACCAGACGAACGCGGTCGAGGGCATCCAGGCGCTCGGACGTCTCCAGCGCTTGCAGCGGTTCGAATTCCTCGACGGTCAATCCGGCGACGCGCGCTTCGGCGGCGCGCCGGTGCTGTTCGGCCGTGGTGTAGCTGAGCGTGGTGGGCGGGATCGACGGCTGGCCGTTCAGCGGATGGCCCATCAGCCACGGCGGCCCCGCGCAGCTTGGCGCGGTCGTCACGCCGACCAGCGCCAGCGCCAAGCTGCACCAGCATCGCCGCATCGGCCCGGTCACGGCACGCGCCTCGCCGCCAGCGCGATGGCCAGCACCGCGCCCGCGGCGCAGGTTCCCGCCAAAAACCCGACGAACAGCACGCCGATCGGATCGCGGGTCAACGCCGGCACGATCAAAGCCGCCGACGGCAAGGCCAGCGCGACGGGATACCACAGCACGCCCCGAAAGCCTGCAACCAGCACCAGCACGATGGCAAGTCCCACCGCGCCCGCGAAGGCGCCGGCGCGCAGGCCCGGCAGCCAGGCTGCCGACAGCGCCTGATCGTGCGCGGCGCCGCCCACCACCACCGCATCCAGGTGCAGCGCGCCCGGCGTGTCGCGCCCGACCGGCAAGCCGACGATCGGTCCCATCGTGTCGCGGGTGGCGCCGCGAACCTCGTCGGCCAGCGGTCCTTCCGACGGCAGCCCGGCGCCCGCCAGCATGTCCTTGGCGTGGATGCGCGCCGAATGTCGGCTGCGCACCTCGCCCAGCTGGCGCGCCAGCAGCATCGCCAACCCGGCCAGCGCGGGCGGCGTATGCGCCGGCGCAAACGCCGCGACCAGCGCGCCGCGAACCGCCGCGCTGGAAGCATCGCCGTCCAGATTGGAAAGCGCCGCCGCCGCGCGCTCGCGCTGGACGGCATCCAGAGCCGGCGCGTGCAGGCGCAAGAACGCCCGCACCTCGGCGGCCACTTCGCCGCGCAGCTTGCCCACGTCGGCGGCCGGGATCAACGCCGCCCGCCGGGCCACGCGCACGATCGCGCGCCGTTCGTCATCGTCCAGGTTGCGGCCGGCGCGCGCGCAAATACGCAGGATGCGCTCGGCGCCATCGCTGGCCAAAAGCCCTCGGCCCACCGCCCGGGTCACCGGCGGCAGCGGCTCGCGCAGATCGACCGGCGCCAGGTCGGGACGAAAATCGCTGGTCAGATACTGCGCCAGCCGATCCAGCAGCGCCGGGCGATCGACGTCGCCGGCGGTTTCGAAGCGGACCACCACCAGCGCTTCGCGGTGATCGCCCGACAGCTCAAGCCGGGCCGCCGAATCGGCGCGCGCCCGGGCCAGCACCCGGCGCACGTCGTCGGGTTGATCGGGAATGCGGCTGACCTCATCGCCGGGCAGGTCGACGCCGTCGAACAGATCGGCGATTGACCAGGTGCCGGCCACGCCGGGCAGCGTGCGCAGAAAATCAGTCAGCCGCCGCAGCTCGCGCAGCACCACCGGCTGTTCCACATCGCCGCGCACGCTGACGAACAGCAGCGGCGCCGCCCGCCATTGCTGCGTGCCGAGGCGCATGCGCCCGACGGTCAGCGCCCCGGCCGCCGCGATCAGCACCGCCGCCGCCACCGTCAGCGGCGACACCCGCACCGCGCACGGACGCAGCGACGATCCGGTCGGCCGATGAGTGGCCCGTTCAATGATCAACGCCACCGCCGTGGCGCCCACCGCCACAGCAATCGCCCGCGCCCCCAGCTGGCGCAGCGGAGCGAGCGACGCCAGCACGAACAGACAGCCGGCACCCAAAGCAGCGGCCAGCATCATCGCCAGCGCCCCGGCCGGCGGCAGCGTCCCGGCGCTGCGCCAGGCCGGCGCGCCGAACAACCACAAAAAGGCGATCCACAGCGCGACGGAAAGAAGCGGCGTCCACCTGACCGCCCGATCGCGGGGATCCGGCCACAGCAGCACGCTGGACGCGTACGAACCGTCATCGATCGCCGGCTTCAATCCGACGGCGTCAACAGCGCGAGCAATGGCCGGTCGAGCCCGATCGAAGTCGTCGCTCTCCACCAGAAACCGCGCCGTGCGTCCGTCGGGAGCCAGGAACCAGCCGGCGGCGTCGGCGCGCCGACCAAGCTGCTGACGCAAGCTTTCGCTGTCGACCTGCCCGCCTTCGGCACTGGCGTCGTCGCCGAACAACGGCCGCGCCGTGACCATTCCGGCGCCGTCGACCGCCAGACTGAGCAGCCCCGCCGGCCCCAGCACCTGGCGAACGCCGGGAATTTTCCCCAGCCCACGGTCGAGCAGGAACAAGGTGCGGCGCCCCCCCGGCGAGAAAGCGTCGTCGGGCGTCACCGTGACCTGGCCGGTCCACAGCAGATCGAACCGGTCCGCCACCTGCCGCCCGCGCACCACCGCCGGCGCGCGCGGCGGCGTCCAAGCGAACGTATCGCCCGCCACCGCCACCCCACCGCGCAGGAAAAGGACAGCGAGCAACCCGATCAACGCCATCCTCACGCCACCAAAAATACACCAGGCCCACCGTCCGTGTACCGACCCCGGCTCAAGACCGGCTGACAAGCCGGGTCGCTGGCGTAGAACCT
This sequence comes from Polyangia bacterium, assembly GCA_036493295.1. GTDB lineage: Bacteria > Myxococcota_A > Polyangia > Fen-1088 > Fen-1088 > DATKEU01. The sequence goes on from DASXQB010000084.1 coordinate 3,242, forward strand.
GCCCCAGCAACCTGTTGGCTGGTTCTAATGGTGGATGAAGGAGGCGCTGCGGGCGGTGGCGATGGTCTTCGTGATCTGGGAGGCGTTCAGGATCCCGGCGTCGAGAAGCAGCTCGTATTCCTGGCGCAGGTGCGTGTTCAGCAAATACGGACCGTCGGTGTTGATGGTGAAGCGCACGCCGCCCGCCTCGAACGTGCGCAGCGCTGTCCCCAGTTGCGCCAGATCCGCCACCGCGTGCGTACGCAGGTTCGAGCTGGGGCAGATCTCCAGCACGGTGCCCGCCTGGGCCAGCTTGCGCACGGCTTCCTCACTTTGCGCGGCGGCGATGCCGTGGCCGATGCGCGACGGCGACAGCTTCTCCATCACCGCCAGCACGCCCGGCACCGCGGTGTACGCCGTCTCGCCGGTGTGCACGGTGGTTCCGAGGCCCGCGTGTCGGGCGCGCGCGAACAGATCGCGGTAACCGTCGACCTCACCGCCCAGCTCCAGCGTGTGCACCTCCGGCCCGGCCAGATCGATCCCGACCACCCCGCGCGAGCGATATTTCACCGCCTTTTTCACCAGGATCTCGTTCAGCTCCAGCGAGAATTCGCGCGCCAGACAAAAAATCAAACCGGCCTTCACGCCATATTCCAGGCATGCCCGATCCATCCCGCGCAGCGCCGCGTGAATGATGTGGTCAAGGTCGCGCTCGCCTCCCAGGTTGCGCTTCATCGGGTTAAAGCGCAGCTCGATCTGGGTGACGGTGCTGGACCGAAACTCTTTTCCGATCACCTCGTACACCGATCGTTCGATGGCCGCCGGCGACGACTGAATCTTCTCCGTCCACTGGTGCAAGATGGCCAGGTAGTCGCCCAGCGACGCTACCTTCTCCGGCTTGGCCGTCACCAGATCGCGGAATTCCCAGTACGTCTGCACCGGCAGCTTGAATCCCTGATCGTGGGCGATCGACCAGAGGATGTGGGGCGCGACGGCGGCGCCCACGTGAATGTGCAGGTCGACCAGCTCCAGCCGCGGATCCAGCATGTACACCTAATTCTAACCGATCAGCCCCGCCTCACCGTCGACGGAGCGGACGCGCGGCGAGATTGTCTAGCCCTGGCGCGCTTTTCGCCCGCTGCGGTTCAGCAACGACCGCAGCTCGGTCCCGGGTGAGAAAGTGATGGTGGACGTGGCGGGAATGGTCATGGGCGAGCCGTTCTGGGGGTGCCTGACAATTCGTTCGCCGCGAATGCGCTTGGAAAACGTGCCAAACCCCGGGTAGGTCAGCTTGGTCGCCGATCGGCGGCTGACGCGGGTGCGAATGAAGTAATCGCCCACCTCGGTGAAAACAGCATCAACGATCTGGCCGACGACCTTCTTGGTCAGATCGCGCGGTAGATGCTTTTGCGCATAGACCCGCTCGATCAACTCGGCCTTCGTCATCGCGATCTCCCCTGGCTGCTCAAAAGCAGGGGGGCGAGACTAAAGATTCACCGTCGGTGTGTCAACGTCGGGATGAAACGAAAAAAGCCTGGTTGATCGTTTTGCGCGACACCCGCGCGGCCTTTGGCAAAAGCCGCAAGCGAGGTGCGCGGAGCGATCAATTCGTTTACTCTAAAAGAGGATGGGCGCGCCGACCAAGATCACGTATGTCAGCCTCAGCGCCGACGACCCGGAGGTGAACGCCGCCTTCGACGCCGCCATCGCGACGGTGCAAGGCCAGCTGGGCCGGACCTATCCGCTGCACATCGGCGGAAAAACCCGCACCACCGCCGACACCACCGACAGCTTGAATCCGGCGGACACGCGCGTGGTGGTGGCGCGCGTGCCGAGCGGCACCGCCGCCGACGTCAACGACGCCGTCAGCGCGGCCCGCGCCGCGTACCCGTCCTGGAGCCGCCTTCCCTTCGCTGAACGAGCGAAGATCCTGGGGCGCGCCGCCGACCTTATCCGCCAGCGACGGTACGAGCTCGCGACGTGGATGATCGTCGAGATGGGCAAGAACCGCATCGAAGCCCTGGGCGAGATCGAGGAGACCGCCGATCTGATCGCGTACTACAACCAGCAGATGGCGGCCAACGACGGCTTCGTGCGCGAGATGGGCAAGCTGTCGCCCACCGATCACAACACCAGCGTGCTGCGGCCGTACGGCGTGTGGGCGGTGATCGCGCCCTGGAATTTCCCGTACGCATTGATGGGCGCGCCGGTGGCGGCCGCCCTGCTGACCGGCAACACGGTGGTAATGAAGCCGTCGTCGGAGACCCCGCTGTCAGGCATCAAGCTGGTGGAGATCTTCGAGGAGGCGGGCCTGCCCGCCGGCACCATCAACTGCGTCACCGGCAGCGGGCGCGTGGTGGGCGACGGCCTGGCCATGCACCCGGGCGTCGACGGCGTCACCTTCACTGGATCGTACGACGTCGGCTTCAAGCAGATCTACCAGCGCTTTGCCCACCCGTTTCCCAAGCCGTGCATCGTCGAGATGGGCGGGAAAAATCCGGCCATCGTCATGGACAGCGCCGATCTCGACCGCGCTGTGCAGGGCGTTTACCGATCGGCGTTCGGAATGAACGGGCACAAGTGTTCGGCCTGCTCGCGCGTGTATGTGCACGCGACGGTGGCCGACGAATTCCTGGGCCGTCTAGAACGGGCGGCCAACGAAGCGAAGATCGGCGATCCGTTGTCACGCGGGACCTTCGTTGGTCCGGTCGCGACCAAGGCTGGGTATGACGACTACCAGCGCTTCGTCGGGATGGCCGGCGGCCAACCTGGCGGAGCCGTCCGCGCGGGCGGGCAACGCCTGACCGACGGCGCCTTCGCTCACGGTTATTTTGTTCGCCCGACGATCGTGGCGGGGCTGGCCCAAGACCACGCGCTGATGCGCGAAGAGCTGTTTTTACCGATCGTTTCAGTGGCCACCATCGGCAGCCTGGACGAAGCGCTGGACCGCGCCAACGACACGCCGTTCGGTTTGACCGCTGGATTCTTCAGCCGCAAGAACGACGAGATCGACGCTTTTCTCGAGCGCATCCAGGCCGGCGTCGTCTACGTCAATCGCGCCGCCGGCGCCACCACCGGCGCCTGGCCAGGGGTGCAGCCGTTCGGCGGCTGGAAGGCCAGCGGATCGACGGGCAAGAATATCGGCGGCCATTACACGTTGCTTTGTTATCTGCGCGAGCAAAGCCGCACGGTGTGCGAGTGAGCGCCAGCGGATCGTCGGCGACGGCCACCCGTTTGGCCATGCAGGCGCTGGCCGCGCAGCCCATCACCATCGTCACCAAGCCGCCCGGCCCGCGCGCCGTCGAGATGATCGCTCGCGAAAAACCGTTCTTGTCGCCGTCGCTGATTCACTGTTATCCGCTGATGGTCCGTCGGGCCAGCGGCGCCATGGTCGAGGACGTCGACGGCAACGTGTACCTGGACTGTCAGGCCGGCATCGCCGCCGCGTCGACCGGGCACTGTCATCCGGCGGTCAGCGCCGCCATCGCCGCCCAGGCCGAGACGCTGATTCACATCTGCGGAACCGACTTTCACTATCCGGGCTACGGCGCGCTCTGTGAAAAATTGTCCGAGCTGGCCGGACGCCTGGGTCCCAAACCCCAGGTCTGGCAGACCTTCCTGACCAACTCGGGAACCGAAGCGGTCGAGGCGGCGATCAAGCTGGCGCGCAATCACACCAAACGCGGCCAGCTGATCGCGTTTCGCGGCGGCTTTCACGGACGGACGTTGGGCGCGCTGTCACTGACCGCCAGCAAGTCAAAATACCGCAAAGGCTTCGGCCCGCTGCTGCCGGGCGTGCACCACGCCACCTACGGCGACGCCGGTTCAGTCGAGCGCGATCTGTTCGCCCACACCGTCGCGCCCGAGGACGTCGCCGCCATCGTCGTCGAGCCGGTGCTGGGCGAAGGCGGTTACATCGTGCCGCCGCCCGGATTCTTGCAACGCCTGCGCGCCATCTGCGACGCCCACGGCATTCTGCTGGTCTTCGACGAGGTGCAGACCGGCATGGGCCGCACCGGCCGCATGTTCGCCGCCGAGCTGGAAGGCGTCGAGCCGGACATCATCACCCTGGCCAAGGGCATCGCTTCGGGCATGCCGCTGGGCGCGATGATGGCGAAGAAAGAGATCATGACCTGGCCGGCCGGCAGCCACGGCTCGACCATCGCCGGCAACCCGGTGGCGATCGCCGCCGGCCTGGCGACCATCAGTCTGCTGGAAGGCGGCCTGGTGGAAAACGCCGGCCGCGTCGGCACGGTGCTGAAAGATCTTTTATCGCGGGGCCTCGCCGCCGACGACAACGTCGAAGAGGTGCGCGGCGTGGGCATGATGATCGGCATCGAGATGCGCACGCCTGCCTTGATGGACGCGGTGGCGAACCTTTGTTTTGAACGCGGCCTGCTGGTGCTGGAGTGCGGGAAGAAGACCATTCGTTTCTCGCCGCCGCTGACCTTCACCGTCGAGCAAGCCAGCATCGCTGCCAACGTCTTCATCAAAGCGTGCAAAGACGCCAAGGCGTGAGCGGGCGACCGTGAGCCTCACTGACCGGCAGTCGGCGCGCGTCTTTTACACCTGGTCGGCGCAGAAGAACGCCACGCCGCTGGAGATCGTCGACGGTCAGGGCGCCCGCTTCACCACAGCCGACGGCGCACGCTGGTTCGACCTTGGCAGCATGACCTGGAACGCGGTGCTGGGGCACGGCCACCCGCGAATGAAGCGCGCGCTGTCCGAAGCCGCGGCGCGCGGCACCCTGGCCTATCCGACGTCGGTGTTCCCGGCCAAGGCGCGCGCCGGTGAATTGCTGGTCGAGGTGGCGCCGCCCGGGATGGCCAAGACGTTCTTGTGTTTGTCCGGCGCCGAGGCCAACGAGAACGCCGTTAAGATGGCCCGGTTATTCACCGGCCGGAAGAAGATCGTCGCCCGCACCCGCAGCTATCACGGCGCCACGCTGGCCATGCTGTCGCTGTCGGGCGATCCGCGCCGCGAAGCCTTCGAGCCCGGCCTGCCCGGCGTGGTGCGCATGGCCGACCCATATTGTTTTCGTTGCCCCTTCGGCAAAGAGCCGACGTCGTGTCACCACGAATGTGCCGACGATCTGGAGACCGCGTTGCTGCGCGAAGGCCCCGACACTGTGGCCGCGGTGATCCTGGAAGGAATCGTCGGCGCCAACGGCGTGTTCGTGCCGCCGCCCGGCTACTGGAAAAAGATCCGCGCCATCTGCGATCGCCACGGCGTGCTGCTGATCGCCGACGAGGTGCTGTCCGGGTTCGGCCGCACCGGCCGCTGGTTCGCCGTCGACCATGACGGCGTGACGCCCGACCTCTTGACCGTCGCCAAGGGCGTCACCGCCGGCTACGCGCCCGGCGGCGCGGTGATCGTCACCGAGCGCATCGCTCGGCATTTCGACGACGACGTCCTGTGGTGCGGCCTCACCGCCTACGCCCACCCGCTGGTGTGCGAGGCCATCGTCGCCACCATCGAAACCTTGCGCGACGAAAAACTGATCGAACGGGCGGCGGCGCTGGGCGACTGGCTGGGCCCCAAGCTGCAGGAGTTGGCGCAGGCGCCGGGTCACGCGCGGCCGTTCATCGGCGACGTGCGCGGCATCGGACTTCTGTGGGCGCTGGAGTTTTGTCGTCCGGGCACGCGCGAACCACTCCCCGCCGCGCAACTGGCGCCGCTGGCGGCGGCGCTGCGCCGCCATCACCTGCACCTGCAACGACGCGACAACATGATCTACCTGGCGCCGCCGCTGGTGATCAGCGAGAGCGAACTGACCGAAGCGCTGAGCGCGCTGGGCACCGCGCTCGACGAGGCGCTGGCGTGAGCGAGCCAAGACCAAGCGGCGCCGCCCGTGACAAGGTCTTCGCCACCGTCGCGGATGCCCTGCGCGGCGTCTTGCGGGACGGCCTGACCGTCATGTCGGGCGGCTTCGGCCTGTCCGGCAACGCCGAGGCGTGCATCGCCGCCATCGCCCAAAGCGGCGTGCGCGACCTGACCGTCATCAGCAACAACTGCGGCAACCAAGGTCAGGGACTGGCCGTGCTGTTGAAAAATCGCCAGGTGCGCAAAGTGATCTGCAGCTTCATCGGCGGCAACCCGGATCTGGCCGAACAATATTTGGCCAAGCAGATCGACGTCGAGCTGTCGCCGCAAGGAACGTTCGCCGAACGCATCCGCGCCGGCGGCGCCGGCATCGGCGGCTTCTTCACGCCGACGGGAGCCGGCACCGTGGTCGCCGACGGCAAAGAGACGCGCACCATCGACGGGCGCCTGCACGTCCTGGAAAAGCCACTGCGCGCCGACCTGGCCATCGTGCGCGCCGCGGTCGGCGATCGCTTCGGCAACCTGCGGTTCTACCGGACGTCGCGCAACTTCAACCCGCTGATGGCCACCGCTGCCGACGTGACGGTGGCTGAAGTTGATCGCCTGGTCGACGTGGGCGCCATCGATCCCGACGACGTGCACCTGCCGGGATTGTTCGTCAAACGCATCATCGAGGTCCGTGATCACCAGAACGTGATCGAATTTCGCACCACCCGGCCGCGCGCATGAGCTGGTCGCGCGACGACATGGTGAGGCGCGCGGCGGCCGAGATCGCCGACGGGCAGATCGTCAACCTGGGCATCGGCCTGCCCACCGAGGTGGCGAATTTCATTCCGGCGGGGATCTCCGTCTTTCTGCACTCGGAAAACGGGTTACTGGGCATGGGCCCCTATCCGTTTGACGAAGAGGTCGACGCGCAGCTGATCAACGCCGGCAAACAAACCGTCACGGCGTTGCCGGGCGCCAGCACGTTCGATTCGGCGCTTTCGTTCGCCATGATTCGCGGCCGGCACGTCGACCTGGCGATCTTGGGTGGCCTGGAAGTGGCCTGCAACGGCGACCTGGCCAACTGGACCGTGCCGGGAAAAATGATCACCGGCATGGGCGGCGCGATGGATCTGGCCGCCGGCGCCCGCCGGGTGGTGGTGCTGCAAAGCCACGCCGCCAAGGACGGTAAACCAAAGCTGGTGACCAGCGTGTCCCTGCCGGTGACCGCCATTCGCTGCGTCCACCGCGTGATCACCGAACTGGGCGCCTTCGACGTCGGCGGCGATCACTTTCGCTGCGTGGACCGCGCGCCCGGCGTCGACGACGAGACCATCGCGCGCTCGACGGACGCGCCGGTTGTGTTCTAGGTTTACGGCGCTTTCGGACAGCCGACGCGTTCGGTGGAGATGACGACGTCGTCCATCCACAGCTCGACGGGCATGGCGTAGGCCTGCGAGTACCAGCCCAGCATCAGCTTGTTGAACGTGGGCGCCTTCCACTCGTTGCCGGGGGGCGGAGTCATCCCGCAGCTTGGATCGGTCTTCACCAGGTCAACGGCGGTCTGGGCGACGCTGTCCAACCAGTAGTGCATCACGTCGTTGGCTCCGTCGAACTCCCATTCGGCACAGACCCATTTGCCGACGGGATAGCCGGTGGTGCCTGTGCTCTTGCCGCAGTCGACGGTTGGCAAATCCGCCTCGGTCGCCCGGATGGTGTAGCCGGCCATCAGCTTTGAGTTCATCGCGCCGTAGGCGTACTTGGCGATCTGGTTGCTGCCTGGGAGCATGCCGTTCGCCTGCACGGTGTTGAAGTGCACCTCACCGGTGGGCTGACGCGACAGCCACATCATCACGCGGCCGTAAAACGTGTTGTTCTTGATCGGAAACAGCGGCGCGCCTTGCTTCCAGATCTGCAATAGGTTGCCGACATTGACCGTGGCGGTGAAGTGTACCGACTTGGTCCCGGCGAACGGTCGCGTGGTGTCGACCTGCAACGTGCCGCCCATGTTGTCCGTCATCCACGTCGGCGCCAGCGACGGACCGACCGCGTAGCCTTCGAAGTCCTCGCACAGCAGCGCGCCCGGCACGCATGGCGACGACCCGGCGTCGGCGCCGGCATGGTCGGCGGCCTGATCGACCGCCGGCGGCGCGTCGACGGCGGCGCCGCCAGCTCCAGCGTCAACTGCCGCCGCGCTGTCGACAGGCGCACCGCCGCTGCCGATGCCTCCCGACCCGCTCCCGGGCGCGGCGCCGCCGCTGCCGGACGCGCCGCCGCTGCCCGCGCCCGCACCGCCCGCGCCGCCGCTCGGCGTTTGCGGCGCTGAACTGCTGCTGCAGGCCA
>DASXQB010000085.1:0-4184 GCA_036493295.1 Polyangia bacterium
CCGATATCGCCGACGACAAAATGTTGCGAGGAAATGCCCCGTGATCGGCTGTCAGCGTCGTCCCGCCAACGAAGGCGACCTCTTTCAACACAGCGTCGCTCAGCGCGGCCTGGTCGCTGACCGTGAACGACCAGCGCCGGCGCGAAGGCAGCAACCGGTCGACCGTCTCGCCTTGGTAGACCGGCGCGCCGTGGCCGTACAGCGCACCCCAGGTGTCGTCGAAATACGGGATCGTGTTGTGACAGAAGATGCAGGTCTCGCTCCATGCGCCGCCGGCGCGCAACCCGGGCCGCTCGCCAACCATCACCGAATAGCCTTTCAAGCGATACGTCCGCGACTGCCGCAGGAACGACACCGGCAAGATCAGCTCGGGTGTTCCGGCCGGCGCCTGTGGATCGACGACGGGCTGTGCCTGGGGATCGGCGGCCGCGACTTCGACGCCAACATAGTCCTCCCGGTAGCGACCGCCGATGACCCGGCTGATGCGATAGATGTGGTCGCCGAACGGCTTCGAGTTGACACGCATGAACCGCGCGTCGCCGTTCTGCTCCATCGTTGCCTTATCGTCCTTGAACGCGAAGGTCTCGCCGGCGAACGGCGCGTGAATGGCTTCCGCCGTCGGCAGGCGAGTCATCTGATGCATCGGGGAGTTCCGCCAAGTGGCGTAGATCTTGGCGTGACAGCCTTCGCACGCCTCTGAACCAGCATAGTCGGCGCGTAGGATGTTGCTTTGCACCCGCGTAGCCGGCGGCATCTGCGCCTCGGCCACGTTCACCCGCACCGGACGCGTGGTCCGGCAAGCGCCCACGCCAAAAGCGACCACCAGCGTCAATAGCCGTAGCCGTTGCCACGAAATTTTTGTCGTTCGGATGAACGATTTCACGTCGCGAAGGTACCGGCGTTCGCTGGCTGACTCAATTGGTCTCGATCGCATTTTCACGGCGATTGCACGGTTGCAGCGTCGGTTTGGCAGCCGTAGGCTTATCGACATGGCTGTTGTCGATCTTCCAGCCAACGACGAGGTGGCGGCTGGCGGACAGTCGCCGGGCAGCGGTTACGAGTTTCGTTCGCGCTGGAAGATCGGATCGCTTCCCCTCGTGCACATCGTGCGCGGGATCGATCCGGCCACCGGTGCCCGCCCACCGGCCATCGGCGTGGTGGCCATCGGGCAGATCGCCGTCGGCGTGGTGGCCATCGGGCAGCTGGCGGTGGGCGTAATCGCGGTCGGGCAAGCGGCGCTGGGCCTGGGATGGGGCGTGGGCCAGCTGGCGGTCGGTCTGCTGGCCGCCGGGCAGGTCGCGGTGGGCGCGCTGGGCGCCGTCGGTCAGGTAGCGGCCGGCGCGCGACCGCTGGGTTTCATCGAGGATCACGGCCCGTGGGCGGCGCTGGCGTGGCTGCTGGGCGGTCTGGCGATGGCGACCTGGCTGTTTCATCGGCTGCGCACGCTGGGGCCGATCGTCGGACGCGGCACTGGCGCGCTGGCCTCCATCGCTTCGCTGCGCGACGGGCGAGCGCGCATCGCCGCCCACGTCATATCGGAAAATCAGCTCCGCGCGCCGTTGTCCAACCGGCCGTGCGTCTACTGGCACGCGCTGCGGGTCGGGCCCGGCATTCGCGCGCAAGAGAAAGGCGGCGGCACGTTGCTGGTCGCCGACAGCAGCGGCACCGCGCGCGTCGATCTGAAAGGCGCGGCCATCTTCATTCGCAACGATCGCTACACCGAATTGCCGGCGCCTGATTGGTCGTTGCACATGGAGACCTATCTGGGCCAAGGCGATCAGCTTTACATCGCCGGGCCGGTGCGCATGGAACCGCACCTGGAAACGCAGGGGCTTTATCGCGGAGAAATCGGGCCGGTGTTTCACGGTGACACCGGCGATCCGGTGGTGATCACCACCCGTCCACCGGCGCAGATGACCGCCGAACTGAAGCTGGGCTTCGGCGTGGCGGCGGCGCTGGTGGGAAGCGCGCTGGCCTTGCTGGGTCACGCGGCGACGGTGGCGGCGATGATGTCCGTCGCCGGCCGGTGACGATCACATCGAGAGCGGATCCTGGCCTGGCTTGGTCACGCCGCGCAGGATGGCCTTGGTGGCGGTGACAAAGCGAACGCCGTCTTGCACGGAGACCTCGACGGCGATAGGGCCCACGCCGGGCGCGAAGGTGGTGCGCACGATCCGGATCGGCTCTGAGCGCGTTTCTTCCACCACCACGCAATTCTTGAAGGTGCCTGCCTCGACCGTCATCTGCTGGCCAACCGACAAGACCTGAGCCTTGCCTTCTTTCAGTGTCCAGGCGGCTCCGGGCGAAAGCGGATCCTTGATCAGAAAATCGCCCACGCCGTTGCCGTCGCGATGGGCCACCCCCAGCGGGGTGATGGCGTAGGTCAGAATATCGTTCCCGGCCTGCACGGTCGCGCTGTCACCCTGCCGCGCGACCACCGAGTAAAACGCCAGGATGTGCTGGCCGTCTTTCTCGATGTCGTACGACCATCGCCATCCGGTTTGCAGCGGGTAATATTCGGCTGCGGTCAGTGGCGTGGGCGGCACGTCCGGCACGGTCGCCGCCCCACCGCCGGCGCAGCCAGCCGACGACAGCGCCGACAGCAACGCACCTGCCGCGTACGCCAACCGAACCCCGACCCGAACGCGATCGATGGAAAGCTCCATGACGCCAGGATGCCAAACCACCTGGGAACCCACAACCGGCGGGCGATGGAAACGCTTTGCGAAATCCAGCCGGGTTGTCAGAAAACTGAGGACGCGACCGACCGCCGCCCGCGGGACCGAGGGTTTGCGCCGGGTCTGCCACGCCTCGACCGTGGTACAACGGTTGCAATCCCTGGCTGCGATCGTGAGCGAACGCTGATGTCCCTCCGCACGCACAGCTTGAGCCTGACCGTCAGTCTTCTGGCGGGTATCTGGCTAGCCACCCCGGCAAGCGCCCTGGCCCGCGGCAACACCGCCGACGCCACCGCGGCCACCGCGGCCAGCCTACAGGTCGAGCGCCGCAAGCTGGTCAGCGATCTCGATCGCGCCAACGCCGACATCGAGCAGCTGAAGAAAAAAGATCGCGGCGTGCGCGACGACTATCGGCTGCGGGCGCGCATGGCCGACGCCGAGGCGATCGCCCGGCGCTTGACCGAGATCGACACCCAACTGGGCACCACGCGCGGAGGTAACGTCACGCCACGGCCGGTGGCGCCGGTGGCCGAGCCCGCCGTCACGGACGGGCCGGCCGAGTGGGAAGCGCGAGCCGACATCCTGACCGATCAGTCGCGACGGCTGGAGGCGCAAGCAGTGACGCTGAGCCAGCGCGTGTCGGGCTTGCGCAGCCGCATGGAGCTGCGACGTCGAGCCGGGCAGCTGGAATCCGATCCGTTCGCGCCGATGGAAGGTTCCAAGCGGCGCCTCATCGCCGGGGTTCCCGGCGCGCTGTCGGCACCAGGACCTAACGTCCCGAAAGACAACGCCACCGGCGGATCGTCGTCGGTACCGCCCGCCGCGCGCGGTGGCGGCTCGACAGACACCCCGGCCCCCAACGGCAACACCTCGGTATCGGCGCCTGGGGCGCCCACCGGTAGTACGATGAACGCGGCCCCGGTGGTTACTCCCACCGCCGGCAGCAGCTCGGTACAACCCGAAGCGCTTCCAGGAGGCGGTGCGGGCGTCGGCCGCAGCCTGACGTCGGCGCCGCCTTCGCCTGCTGGGCCCGGCGTGGGTGGTGGCGCAACGGGATCTTTGGGCGACAGCGGCTTGCTGTCGTCGCAGCTCCGCGATTTTCTCGATCCCAGCGCTCTGGCCGCCATTCGCAAGCTTGAGCTGGCGGGAACGCCCGTGTCGAGCCTGGAAGCGATGGACCGCGCCGCCGCCGCCCTGCGCGAACGCGCCCTGAAGCTGCAACAGCAGTCGAACGGCCTGCGCGAACGCGCTCACCACGCGCGCTAGCAGCGTGTCCCGGTATTCACCGGCGCGCTGCATGCGCGGACGGACTACCCACCCTGGCGCAGTCGCGCGCTGGCGGTCTGCTGATAGTATGCGCGCCGAATGCGACGCCGCGCCTCGGCGCTGTTTGCCACGGCCTGTGCGGCCGCCACCAGCTTCGGCCTCCAGCCGCCCTTGTGGGCGTCGGCTGACGACAGCGAGCGCGCGTCGCTGCGGGCCGAGCTGGGCGTCGAATACGACACC
>DASXQB010000086.1:0-6017 GCA_036493295.1 Polyangia bacterium
TCGTTGCAGCAAACCGTAAATTTGGGCCGGCGGGAGCTGGCGGTGGCACAAACGGATTGATTTTTCGGGCCCGCGCAAACGGCCACGCGCGTCGACGAGCTGGTAGTACATGGTCATCAGCAGCACGCGCCCGTCGGCGGACAGGCGCGAGTTCATCGAATAAACCAGCCGGCCCTCGCTGGGGTGGCGAAAGACCGTACGATCCCAGCGACGATTGGACGCCCGGGCCAAGAACTTTTGTTCCGGCGCAAAAACATCAAATGCGAACCAACCGCCCGGGGCCAGGGCGGCCCGCACTGCCTTCAGGAACCGCAGCAGGTCCCGATCCGACGTCAGGTGCTGGATACTATGGAAGGCGCAAATTGCCATCTGGAAGGGCCGCCGAAAGGAGAAGGCGCGAAGATCTCCGCGCACCAGCAGCGTCCGCCGTCGCGCGCCGGCTGAAAGTCGCCGCACGCGCGCCGCCGCTCGGGCCAGCATGGGCGCCGATCGATCGAGGCCGACCACCACGTGCCCGTCGCACGCCAGCGGCGCCAGCAAGCGGCCGGTGCCGCACGCCAGATCCAGCACCGGCCCGCCGCGCTCTCCGGCCAGCAGGCGATAGAAACGAAGGTCGTCGCGGCGGCGCCGGTATTCCCAGTCGTAAAGCGCGGCGTCCTCGAACGGCTCGATCGCGCCGGCGGTTTCGTCGTCGCGTGACACCGTCATGGCGGGCTAATCTAGCCGGATGTCAGGGGAGGCGATTGTTCTTCTTTCCGGCGGTCTCGACTCGGCGACGGCGCTCGCCATCACCAAGGCGGACGGCTTTCGCTGCCACGCCCTCAGCTTTCGGTACGGGCAAAGGCACGAAGTCGAACTGGAAGCCGCCGCGCGCGTGGCCGCCGCCCAAGGGGTGGCCTCGCACAAGGTGATCGACCTCGATTTGCGCGCCATCGGCGGCTCAGCCCTGACCGACGAGATCGCCGTGCCCAAAGGCCGCACTGAGGCCGAGATGAGCGCCGGCATTCCGGTCACCTACGTTCCGGCCCGCAACACCATCTTTCTCGCCTACGCCATCGCCGTCGCCGAAGTGACCGGGGCCGGCGCCATCGTGGTCGGCGTGAACGTGCTGGACTCTTCGGGCTATCCGGACTGCCGGCCCGAATGGCTGGCGGCGATGCAAGAGGTGGCGCGCCTGGGAACCAAGGCTGGCGTCGAACAGCGCCCGCTGACCATCCGCGCGCCGCTGATTCGGATGACCAAGGCCGAGATCATTCGCGCCGGAACTTCCCTGGGCGTCGACTACGGCTTGACCCATTCGTGCTACGACCCCGATGCGACCGGCGCGGCCTGCGGGGCGTGCGACGCCTGCGTGCTGCGCCGCCGCGGCTTCGAAGCCGCGGGCGTCGTCGATCCCACGCGCTACGCCTGAGACGGACCGTCAGTCCTGGCGGGTGCTCCAGGGACCGCCAAAAGCGCCGGTACCCAGGAACGCGGGACGATCCGAACGTTGCACCAGTGACGCCGTGGCGGCCAGAAGCGCGTCCAGGCCTTCCGAGCGCGCCGGCGCATAGTGGTTGCGGGGCGCTGGCAGGCTGGGCCGGTCGGGCGGGGCGCCGCGTGGCCGATCGTCGGCGCCGCTGGCGCCGCGTGGCCGATCGTCGGCGCCGCTGCTGCCGCGTCCGCGCCGACGGCGCCGCCCGCGGTCAAATCCATCCAGCGGCTCAAGCTCGGGCGCCAGCTCTTCGCTGTCACTTTCGCTGTCGCCGTTGGTGGCGACGGCAATGGCGTCGGCGCCCTCGGCGATCAGCGGCCGTCCTCCCAGCTCGGGCGCCAGCGCTTCGGCGTCCGAGATGATCTCGCACAAGCGCAGGGCATCGTCGAAGAACTCGCGGCCAGCCAGATGCGGCCGCTTTCGGCGCGGCTGCTTCGACGGCAGGATGTAACGGATGGCCAGCAGCACCTGGCGCGCCAGCTCGGCATCCCGGCGCGACGCCTTGAGGTGCTCAAGCGCGGGGGCGATCCCCTGCGCCACCATCTGACCGATGTCGCGCACGCCGTTGCTGTCGGGATCCAGGGCGTCGCGCAGCGGCGGCAGCATCAAGACCGCCAGCAGAAGACTGTTGGTGGGTGGCACCGGACGCCGGCTGGTCGACCGATCCAGGGCCTCGAGATACGCCCACAGACGCGCCCGTCGCAGCCTCGAATCATCGCTGTCCGCTTCGCCCTTGAGGCCGCGTGACAGTTCCGGCGACAGCAGTTCGAGCAGATCCGTCTCGACCAGGATCTCCATCGACCGCTTGGCCGCCCCGGCGCGCAGCAGGCGGTAGAACTCTTCCGATACGCGGGCCTGCGCGCACTTTTCGATCTCCAACCGGTGCTCCATCATGCGCCGGTAGGTCTCGGGCTCGATGGTGAGGTTGCAGCGGGCGGCGAACTTCACGGCCCGCAGGATGCGCACCGGGTCCTCGCGAAACCGGATGTCAGGATCGCCGATGGTGCGCACCACCCGCGCCTCCAGATCGGTGAGGCCGTTGACGTGATCGATCACGTGGCCGGTCTCGAGATCGTAGAACAGTCCGTTGATGGTGAAGTCGCGGCGGCGGGCGTCTTCCTCTGGTGTCCCGAAGACGTTGTCGCGGCGGATCAGGAGGTCGGCGCTTTCCGCGTCGCCGTTGCCGCTGCCGTTCCCGTTTTCGTTTTCTTCTTCCTCGATCTCGCGCGGGTTGGCGCGGAAGGTGGACGTCTCGATGATCTTCGAGCCGAAGAAAATGTGGGCCAAGCGAAAACGCCGCCCGATGATGCGGCAATTTCGAAACAGTCTTTTGATCTCGGGCGGCGTCGCGCTGGTGACGACATCGAAGTCCTTGGGCTTGAGGCCCAGCAGGAGATCGCGCACGCACCCGCCGACCAGGTAGGCGGCGTGGTCGTATCGTCTTAGTCTCTGAACAACCTTCGCGGCGTCGGGATCAATTTGATCCGGCGCTATCTGCATTCTGATTTAGCCGTATCACGCGCAACGGCGAGCGGCAAGGAAGCCGGCATCAATCGATGGACAAAGGTAGCGTGCCGTCGGGGTCGTCCTCGCCGCCGCGCTTGGCCGCCCTGGGCTTGGGCACGGGCAGCTGCGTTCCTGGCGTCACCGACGGTGCGAGGCGGATGGCCGGTTTCGTCCCGGTGGCCATCGGCGTGGCCGGTGGCTTGGCCGGGGCGGGGCGCATCAGCGGCGGCAGCGACGGAGAATCCAGTGACGTCACGGGACGAATCGTCGGACGGTGGGTCGGCGCCGGGGCGATAGCTGGCTCAAGGCCTGGTTCTTTTTCCTTGGCCATCCTCGGCCGGTCGGGGTGCTCCGCCGTCGCTGCCGGGTGGGCCTTTGGCTTGTCGGTGTCCTTGCTGGCGGGGGTCTTGACCGGCGCGGCGACGGATTTGGCGACCGTTTCGTGCACCGGATGCTTGGGCGCTGGCGGCGGTTCGACGATCGC
Source organism: Polyangia bacterium (assembly GCA_036493295.1). Taxonomy (GTDB): domain Bacteria; phylum Myxococcota_A; class Polyangia; order Fen-1088; family Fen-1088; genus DATKEU01. The sequence goes on from DASXQB010000086.1 coordinate 3,465, forward strand.
CGGCGGGGCTTCGGTCGGCGCCGGCGTGGATTCGGGCGCTGGCTTGGATTCGGGGATCGGCGCGGCGGCGACCGCGGGGGTGGGCGGCGCGACAGCCGGTGTTGGTGGTTCCTGCGCGGCCGCCGGCGGAGGCGTCGGTGCGGGTGCGGGCGCGGGTTCTTGCGCGGTCACGGGAGGCGGTGGGGGCGTCGGGGTCGCGGCGACGGGCGGCGGTGTCTCGACTGGCGCTGGCGGGGCGGCTGCTGGCGGCGGCGCTTGTGCCTCGGTCGGCGCCGGCTCGGAGCTGCGGTAACGCGCGTAACCCCAGACCGCGGCCACGAACACGCCGACCACCGCCAGGCCCACGCCCACCCGCGCGTACGGGTTCGGCTTGAACTCCGGCTCGTACTCGGTGTTGATCGGCTCGCTTTCGAAGAAGTGGCGCTCGCCACCAGAGAACTCGCCGCTGACCGCCCGGTCGGGGATGGCCCGGCCCGAATCGAGATGGGGCATCTGATCGCCGATGTGACGATCGTGGCCCATCATCGTGCCGCGGGTGTCGCGTTCGATGGTGCCGCTGACGGCGTTGGTGGGGATGGTGGCGTCTGCTTCGGCGTCGACGGGTCCCGCTACACCGGCCAGCGTGTGGCTGGTCGAGATAGGACCTGAACCGGGGTGGCCGGTCAGCACCGGCGCGCCGATGCCAAACAAAGTGGTAGAGCCGACGGCCGGGGCCGGGGTCGGTTTGACCAGCGGGCCCAGCGACACGCCCAGCAGCGTGGCGTTGGTGACCGGCGCGTTGGTGGGAATCACTCCCGGCGGTGGCGTCTTCGGGAAGTCGTCCAGCGAGCGCAGCTTCTTCAGGCTCTCGGCCACCTTGGCGCTGTCGACCACCGTCGGGCCCGACAACATCTGATGCTCTTCTAGAGCCGGCGACGGTGGAGGGGGCGTTTTTTCGCCCTCTCCTTCTTCTTCCTCGTCGTCACCGATCCCTCTGAGGGTGGTCCCTGCCATGGCTTCGTGGAATTTTAAACGAAATCTGCCGAGATTCCCAGCGTATACTGGCTTGCCAAAGGTTCTGGTTCCGAGCACCCAGCATGCGCCTTTGCTTTGTCGTTAACAACGTTCGCACGCAGCGGCCCACGTACACCACGCTGCACCTGGCTTTCTCGGCCCATCGGCGCGGTCACGACGTGGCGTTCGTGTCGGTCGACGCCCTGTCGCAAGGTGACACCGCGGACGTCATCGGCGACATCGTGCGGCCCAAACCCGGCCGGCTGAAAGACGCCACCGCCTACGCCAAGGCGCTGGCCGCGCGCGACGCCCCGCACGAGGACGCGCGTCTGGGCGATTTCGACGTGGTGTTCCTGCGCAACAACCCGAACGCGGGCGCCAAGGACACCGACAACTTCAACCCGGCCATCGATTTTGGCCGGCGGCTGAAGCAGGCCGGCGTGATGGTGGTGAACGATCCCGACGGCCTGCTGCGCGCGGGGTCGAAAATGTATCTGGCCGGCTTTCCGGTCGAGCTGCGCCCGAAGACGCTGATCACCCGATCCATCGAACGCGTGCGGGCCTTTCTGCGCGAACTGGACGGCCCGGCGATCATCAAACCGCTGGCCGGTTTTGGCGGGCAGAACGTCTTTTATGTCGGGCGCGGCCAGACCGCGAACCTGCCGCAGATGGTCTCCACCGTGCGGCGCGACGGGTATCTGATCGTGCAAGAGTACCTGCCCGCCGTCACCAAGGGCGACAAGCGCGTGCTATTGCTGGGTGGCAATCCGCTGGTGGTCGAGGATCACGTCGTCGCTTACAAACGCATGCGCCCCAAGGACGACATCCGCAACAACATGCACGTCGGCGGTTCGCGGCGCCGCACCGATTTTTCGGATGGAGAGCGCCGCATCTGCGATCTGCTGCGCCCGCGCTTGATGGCCGACGGCCTTTACTTCGTGGGCGTCGATCTGGTGGGCGACAAGATTCTGGAGATCAACGTCTTCGCCCCCGGCGGCATTCACAACGTCAACGAGCTTTACAACATCGACGTCGGGGCCGCCGTGATCCGCGATCTGGAACGCAAGGTCGAGCTGCGCGGCGTGTACCGGGCGGCGATCCCGTCGCACATCTTTATGCGGGCCTAACCCGCGGACGGGCTTTCGTTCACACCTGCAGGTGCAGCGGGAGGTTCTTCTCGATCGACTCGACGGCCCCGTCGGCCACCAGATGCCAGATGTGCCGCAGCTGGGCCTCGATGACCGTGCCTTCGTCCTCGTCTTCTTCCTCTTCCTCTTCCTCTTCTTCTTCCTCTTCCTCTTCCGCGTCGACGTCCAGCTCTTCTTTCATCTCTTCCAGCACCTCAAGCAGCGCCTGGGAAGACGCCACCCGGTAGTCACCGACCGTCACCCGGCCGTCGAACTCCAGTGGCAGATAAATCTCCGCGCCGATGTCGTGGGCGTCCAGGCGATCCAGAAACTCGGTCAGGGCCTCTTCCGACAGGCGGGCAGCGATGGTGTGCGCGGAGTGTTCGTCAGTCTTGTTCAGGCCGGTGATTCCCAGCTCCTCCAGCGAGCGCAC
>DASXQB010000087.1:0-6886 GCA_036493295.1 Polyangia bacterium
TGGGTGGTGATCTCGTTTCGCCCGAGCAAAAAAAATCTGCCGGCGCGACAGTTCTTGGACTCTCTGGACGGCGGTACGCGCGACGAAACCACCGGCGGCGTGCTGCGCGTCTGGTTGCCGACGGCGCGGGCTTTGGCCGTCGCGTACACCCCCGGCCAGCGCGCCATCGAAATGGCGTCCGAAGACACGCCGCCGCCAATGAAGATCGATCCGGGCAGCGACGACGGCGCCAAATCGGTGCGCTGGAACCGCATCGCGCGCACGCTGGGAACGCCGGAGACGATCCTGTCGGCCGTCGAACAGGCCGGCCGGCGCTCGCGTCCGGTGCGGGCGCCGATGCTTCCGCCGCGTACCGAAACGGAGCGGCGACTGGTGGCCATCTGGGCGGCGGCGCTGGGCCTGCCGGCGGTGGGCGTGCGCGACGACTACTTCGATCTGGGAGGTACGTCGCTGCTGGCGGCGACGATCTTCGCCCGGATTGAACGCGAGCTGGGAGCGCGGCTGCCGCTGGCGATCTTGCTGGAATGCCCGACGGTGGAGGCGCTGGCCGCTCGGCTGGATCGCCCGTCGGTGGCGTCGACGCTGGTGGTGTTGCAGGAGGCGGGCGCAGCCCCGCCGCTGTTCTTGATCCACGACGCCGACGGCGAGACGTTGCTGTATCGCAACCTGGCGCGGCGTCTGGGTGGCACACGGCCGGTGTACGGCGTGCAGCCGCAGGGCTCGGCCGACACGGCGATGGTGCACACGCGCATCGAGCAGATGGCGGCCCACTACGTTTCGGAGATCCAGCGCGTGCAGCCGCGCGGGCCCTACTTCTTGGGCGGCCTGTGTGCGGGCGGCATCCTGGCTTTCGAGATGGCCTTGCAGCTGGAAGCGGTGGGCGAGGAGGCGCATCTGGTGGCGGTGTTTGACGCTGCCGACGTAGCGGCGTCGTTAAAGCCTCGTCTGGAAGCCGAACGGCGTCTGCGCCGCCTGTCGGAGGCGCTGGCTTCTCAGCCGGTGCCGGCCATTCCCGGTCTGTTGCTGGACAAAAGCTGGGGTTATCTGCGCTACCAGATCGACCGCCTGGCCCAGCTGTCGCGACAGCGGGTCAGCGTGGCCACACTTGAATTTTGTCTCGGGCGCGGTCTGCCGTTGCCGGGGTGGGCGCGCGGGCTGTCGGTGCGGGCGGTCTATGCCGCCGCGGAGGCGCGCTATCGGCCAAGCCGGCGGGTGCGGCACGAGATCGTTCTCTTTCGGGCCTCGACAGGCGCCGGGCTGGACGAGCCGTATGCGCAGATCTATGACGATCCGTTGCTGGGGTGGGCCGCCCGCAGCGATGAGAGCGTGCGCGCCTTCGACGTTCCGGGCGGACACAGCACGATGTTGCAAGAACCTTACGTGGGCGCGCTGGCCGCCCTCCTGCGCGCGTATCTGGGCGACGACCGCGAGGAATACGACCGCAGCGATCCGCGCCTGACCGCCACCGCCGAGATCGCCAGCGGATTTGCCGATGGCTGAAACGATCGGCGCGGTGGCCATCGGCCGCAACGAAGGCGAGCGGCTGCGGCGTTGCCTGACGTCGCTGCAGGGAAAAGCGGCCTGCGTGGTGTACGTCGACTCGGGCTCGACCGATGACAGCGTCGCGACAGCGCGGACTTTGGGTGCGGTGGTCGTCGCGCTGGATCGGGACGTTCCGTTCACGGCGGCGCGCGCCCGCAACGCCGGGTTGGCGCGCCTGGCGCAAATCGCCCCCGACGTCGCGCTGGTGCAATTCGTCGACGGTGATTGCGAGGTGGCGACGGCGTGGCTTTCGTGTGGGGCGGCGGCGCTGGGCGCGGATCCTTCGCTGGCGGTGGTGTGCGGGCGGCGCCGCGAACGACACCCGGAGGCATCCATCTATAACCGGCTTTGCGACATGGAATGGAACACACCGGTGGGACCGACGGACGCTTGCGGTGGCGACGCTTTGATGCGCGTGGGGCCCGTGCGCGCCTGCGGCGGCTACGACGAGACGCTGATCGCCGGCGAGGAACCGGACCTGTGCCTGCGCCTGCGCCAGGGTGGCTGGCGCGTCTTGCGCCTCGACGCCGAGATGACCATGCACGATGCCGCCATGACCCGGTTTGGTCAGTGGTGGCGGCGCACGCTGCGCGCCGGCTATGCCTTCGCCGAAGGCGCGGCCCGGCACGGCGGCGAGCGCGAGAGACATTGGGTGCGGCAGACGCGAAGCAACTGGCTGTGGGGCTTGTTGGTGCCGTCGGCGCTGATCGCGCTGGCGCCGACGACGGGCGGCTTCAGCCTGGCCGGCTTTAGTCTTTATCTGGTGCTGGCGGCGCGCATCTACCGCGGGCGGCGTCGGTACAGCGACGGCGCGGCCGATGCGCGCCTTTACACCGTCTTTTGCTTGGCTGGAAAACTGCCGCAGGCGTTGGGGCAAGCGCTTTACTGGTGGCGTCGGCTGGTGGGCGGACCGCGGCGCCTGATCGAATACAAAGTCGCCGAGACGCCGCGAGCGCGAACGTGATCGAACGCGGCGCTGTCGCTGTTGATGACCCTGGCGTCTTCGGCCCGTCGTGGCTGTCGCGCGGGCTGGCCACGTTGTTGATCGCTGTCGGGTTCGTGGCGCGCGTGCTGCCGCTGACGCAGGGGCCGTATCTGTTGTTGCGGCAACCCACCGAAGATGGATTCCTGATGTTGACCGTGGCCCGCAACATTGCCCTTGGCCTGGGCATGAGTACGGCGCAGGGAACCATTCCCACTAACGGCGTGCAGCCGCTGTCGACGTTGCTGGACGCGATCTGTTTTGCCCTGGCCGGCGGTGATCGCACGGTCGGTGTCGCGCTGGTGATGGCGCTGTCGGTGTTGATCGCCGGCGCATCGCTGGTCGCCATGATTCGCCTGGGTGCGCTGCTCTTTGCCGGTAACCGGGCCGCGCTGACGTTGACGCTGCTGGCGGCGGCCTTGTGGTTCGCCTCGCCGGTGGTGGTGGCGCATTCGATGAATGGCCTCGAAACCGGGCTCTATTTCTTGCTGCTGTTGCTGACGACGGAATTTTTTCTGTCTCACGCCAGCGATCCGACCCGCGATTTGAAAGCCCGCCATGCCGTCGGTCTCGGGTTGCTTCTGGGGCTTACCTTTTGGGCGCGCAACGACGCGGTGTTTTTAGCCCTGGCGATGGCCGGCGCGCGTTTGGGATTGTCGTGGCGCCTGCCGGCGCTGTGGGGACGGCGGCTTTTTGAGATGGCATTGAGCGGAGCGACCATGGCGGCGGTGGCGGCGCCGTGGATGATTCACAACTATCTGCGCTTCGGCAGCGTGGTTCCGATCAGCGGCAAGGCCGAGGGCACCAATCAGATCGGCGCCAACCTGCCGTTGCTGCCGGCCAAGCTGGCTGAATTCGTCACCGTCGTCGGCGCCATCCCCAACACCGCCGAGAGTCGGCCGCCGATCCAGTTGGCCAGCGTGGCTTTGGTGCTGGCCGGCGTACTGGCCGCGCTGGTGATCGGCTGGCGGTTCCGCGGTCGGACGCGCGCGGCGGTGGTGCTGGGCCTGGGATATTCGGTTCTTCTGGCCGCATATTACGGAGCGTTTTTTGGGGCCCCGCATTTTCTGTCCCGTTACACGGCGCCGATCTCCGTCTTCGCGGCCTTCTTGACCGTGACCGTGGCGGCTTGGTTGCTGCGTGGCTTTCGCCTGCGGGCGGTTTTCCCGCTGGCCCTGGCCTTGGTCGCGGTGGGTCTGGACGCCCGCCATTATCGGCAGAGCCGCGAGCACATGCACTTTCAAGTGGTGAACTGGATCGACGGCCACGTCGCCGAGGATTCCTGGGTGGGGGCGATCCAGAGCGGCACGGTCGGATTTTTCCACGACCGCACCATCAACCTGGATGGCAAGACCAACCCCGACGCCTTGAAGGCGCGCTTTGCCGATCGCATGAAGGACTACATCGAGACGTCACGCATCGAATACCTGGCCGACTGGGAGGGCATCGCCGAGTGGGAAAAATGGCTGGCCCCTACGTTCAGCGTGGCCGTCGACGATCCGGCGCAGAACCTGGCCGTGCTGAAACGGCGGAGACCGTGAAGACCGCCGCGCGTGCGCCATCGGCGCGCGGCCTGCGCTCGGGCCGCGCGGCGTGATCGACTACGGTCTTTTTCCTCAGGTGGTGCTGGGGTTGTCGGTGCCGCTGATCATCAGCCTGTTCGTTGTTCTGCGCCCGCCGCGCGCCGCCGCCGCCGCGGTCCTCGGCGCCGAGATGTTCCTGCCCGAGCTGGTCAACTTTCGCATCCCGTTCCTGCCGCCGCTGGACAAGCACAACCTGCCGTACATCGCCGTGCTGATCGGCTGCGTGCTGACCTGCCCGAACCGCGTGCTGCGTTTGCCGAAAGAGCGCTGGTTTCTGTGGCTGTCGCTGGCGCTGCTGGTGGGAGGCGTCGCCACCGGCATGACCAACGACAGCCCGATCCCGCGCTTCAATCTGTCCACGCTGCCGGCGCTGACGATCAAGGACGGACTGTTCACCGTCATCAATCGCTTGACCCGGGTGGCGCTGCCGTTTTTTTTGGGCACCGCGCTTTTTCGCACCAGCCGCGACCTACGCGATCTGCTGACCACCTTCGTGGTGGCTGGCCTGGTCTACATCCCGTTCTGCCTGATCGAGCTGCGCCTGAGCCCGCAGTGGCACAACTGGATCTACGGATACGGCCAGCACGCCTTCGATCAGACCCTGCGCTGGGGCGGCTATCGGCCGATGGTGTTCATGGCCCACGGCCTGGCCCTGGCGCGGTTTTTCGTGGTGGCCGCGCTGGTGCCGCTGATCTTGCGCCGCGGAAAACGCATCTTGCTGGGTGTCCCCATCGACGTTTGGGCGGTGGTGTTGTTCATCATGCTGGTGCTGTGCAAGAGCACCGGGGCGATCATCTACGTGCTGTGCGCTTTCCCGGCCCTGGTGTGGTTGTCGGCCCGCACGCGCGCCTCGCTGGCCATGGTTCTGGGTGCCGTGGTGTTTCTTTATCCGTTGTTGCGCACCGGCGATCTGGTGCCCACCCGGGCGGTGCTGGACGCTGCTGGCGCGCTGGGGCCCGCGCGCGCGCAGTCGCTGGCCTTTCGTTTTGAAAATGAAGACGTGCTGCTGGCCAAGGCGCGCAGCCACTTTGTCTTTGGCTGGGGAGAATACGGGCGCAACACCGTCTACGACGGTTACGGTGGCGAAGCTGTCGGCGACGGTTTCTGGATCATCGAGGTGGGCATCACGGGACTCTGGGGCTTCGTCTGCTCGTTCGGCATCCTGCTGACACCGATCTTCTTGGCCGGCCGACGCTTGCGGCGGATCGGCGCGCCGACCGATCGCCAGCTGGTGGCGGGCACGGCGTTCCTGCTGGCGATCCTGGCGGTTGATCTGCTGCCCAACGGACTGTGGGCGGTCTATCCGTTCCTGATCGCCGGGGCGTTGTCGTCGGTCAGCCGCGATCTGGCGTTCGGCAGCGTGATGGCCGGCGACAGCCTTACCGACGAGCTGACGACGTGATGGCCCGCTCCAGCGCGGCCAGAAAGGTCTTCGCCGCCTGATCCCAGGTGTATGCCGTCGCGATGGCGTGGGCCCGCGCCGAAAGAGCGCGCCATTGATCGTCGGGCATGCGCACGATGCGGACGATGGCGGCGGCCAGATCGTCCGGATCTTCTTGCCGCACCAGAAATCCGGCTCCGGCGTCGGCCAGCTCGGGTCCGGCGCCGGTGGGCGTGGAGATGATCGGCGTCCTGCAGGCCATCGCTTCCAGCAACGGCAGGCCGAAGCCTTCGCTGCGGCTGCCCATCACCCAGGCATCGCACGAAGCGTAGAGATCGCGGATGCGATCCTGCGGCGGCCGCAGCGTGTATGCGGCGTTCGGCGGCAGGGACAAGGTCTGGTTGGGCGGCTGATCGCCGAACACCATCAGCCGCAGCGACGGAATGGTGGCGCAGGCGCGGACGAAACCGGCGAACGCCACGTCGGTCCCCTTGACCCAGGTGTGCGAGAGCATGGTGCCCACGGTGGGTGTGCTCTGCTTGCCGCGCGGCGGGGCATGAAACTGATCCAGATCGACGGCGTTCGGCACCAGCGAGACATCACTGTCGCCGAAATCGTCGCGGGCAATGGTCTCCAGCCAGCGGGCGATGACGATCTTGTGCAGCGGCAGCTTCCAGGTGGCCTTCACTCGCTCGGCCGGCTGGGGGGCAAACGTTTCATAGTGCTGCAGAAAATACGCCTTGGCGCCTTTGGCCGGCGAAAGACGGGCCACCCATTCGGCGGTCTCCCACCAGGTCGCCACCACCACGTCGGCGTCGGGCACGTCGCCATCGCCGATGGGCCGCCACGGCCGCGCCACCACCCGTTCGATGCGCCGCTGATCCAGATGCGACGGACCGTCGTCGGGCGTGGCCGGCCAGCCGCGACCGCGGACCCACGATTTCAGCTTGCGTCCGACCGGCACGTCGCGCGGCGCGGGATAGACCACGGTGACCCGGTGGCCGCGCTGGGACAGTTTGTCGGCGTAGATGGCCACCACGCGCACGCCGCCGCTGAGGTTGGCGCCGGGCAGGACAAAGGTGATTTTCACCAGACCATCATCGCAGATAAAATCCCAGCGCGACGACGATCAGGCTGACGGCGATGACCGGCAGATCGACATCGGGTTGCCACAATTTGTGTCGCCGTTGCACCAGCCACGACTGCACGGGGAACATCAGCATCTCGACCGAGGCGGCGCCGACCACGAAGCCGGCGACGCCAAACCAGCGGTGCCCGCACAGCGTGGCCGCCAGTAACACCGGCACCTGGACGACCATCAACACGGCGATCATCCGGAACTCGCCCAGCGCCGGCCAGACCACGCCGGTGGCCTGGTTGATCGCCGCGAAGATCGAT
>DASXQB010000088.1:0-4536 GCA_036493295.1 Polyangia bacterium
CCGTGACGAAGGCATCGATTGCCGGTACTGCCACAACACCGTCGATCGATCCCCGCACGCCAGCATTCCCCCGACGCAGCTTTGCCTCAACTGCCACTCGCAGGTGTGGAACAAGAGCCCGCTGCTGGAGCCGGTGCGGCAGAGCTTCTTCGAGAACAAGCCGCTCGAATGGCGGCGCGTCTACAAGGTTCCCGAGTTCGTCTATTTCAACCACGCCATCCACGTGAATAAGGGCGTCGGTTGCGTCAGCTGCCACGGGCGCGTCGATCAGCAGCCGGCGGTGGAAAAGTCGACCACCTTGACGATGGGTTTCTGTCTCGACTGCCACCGCAACCCCGAGCCGAACCTGCGGCCGGTCGAGGAAGTGACGAACATGGCCTGGAAGCCCGAGGGTGATCCGGACGAGGAAGGGCGCATGCTCGCCGCCAAAAACGAAGTCCACACCCGCACCAGTTGCACCACGTGCCACCGATGAGCTGCGACGAAAACAAGAACGCGCAACGCCAGGCGCGCCGTTCCAGCCGGCTGGCCATCGTCAATGGCACCAGCGAGGGCGCAACGGCGGCGGCGCCGACGACCGATCGCCCGTGGCGCAGCCTGGATGAACGCGCCCGCACCATTGAATGGGAGCAGGCGGCGCAGCGCGAGTTTCCCCCCGGCGCATCCGAGCTGAACGACGGTGTCAGCCGCCGCAGCTTCATGCAGCTGGTCGGCGTGTCGACGGCGGTGGCCGGTTTCGGCGTGGGCTGCCGCAAGCCGAACGAGAAGATCATTCCCTTCGTGCGTCGCCCCGAAGAAATGACGCCGGGAAACCCGCAGCATTTTGCCACCGCGCACACCCTGGAAGGGTTCGCCAGCGGTCTGGTGGTCGAAAGCCACGAAGGCCGCCCGACCAAGGTGGAAGGCAACCCCGACCACCCGATCAGCCTGGGCGCCGCCAACTCTTACGACCAGGCGCTGATCCTGGGCCTTTACGACGAGAACCGGGCCAAGCAGCTCACCCACGATGGCGAGGCCTGGGCCTGGCGTTCGCTGGTCCAGCAGATCAATGAACGCGGGCAAGCGCTGGCCGCCGACGGCGGGGCCAAGCTGCGTTTTCTGACCGAGCCGACGGCGTCGCCGCTGATGGGCGATCTGCGCCGGCGCATCCTGGAGAAATTCCCGCGCGCCAAGTTCGTCAGCTACTCGGCGGTCGGCGGCGAGGCGGCGGTCGACGGGGCGCGCCTGGCCTTTGGCAAGCCGCTGCAGCCGCGCGCGCACTTTACCGAGGCGTCGGTGGTGCTGTCGCTGGACGCCGATTTCCTCGGCGACGGTCCCGAGCAGCTGCGCCACGCCCGCGAATTCGCCGCCCGCCGCGAGCCGGGGCCGAACATGAATCGCCTCTACGTCGTCGAGCCGTCGATGACCATCACCGGCGGCATGGCCGATCACCGCTTGCGCCTGCGCGGCGCAGACGTGGCCGCTTTCGCTCTGGCCGTGATCTCCAAGCTGACTGATCGCCCGGGCTTTGAGTCGCTGGGCCCACTGGCCGGTCTGGCCCGCGCGCAAGGCGCCGGCACCTGGGACGTCAAGTGGCTGACCGCGGTGGCACGCGATCTGGAGAAGAACCGCGGCCGTTCGCTGGTGATCGCCGGTCGCCGGCAGCCGGCGGCGGTGCATGCCTTGGTGGCTGCGCTGAACGTGGCGCTGGGCAATCTGGGCAAGACGGTGACCTACGGTGCGCCGGTGCTGGTCGACGCCGCCAACGGTGTGGCCGCGCTGGGCGCGCTGGCCGAAGAGATCGCCGCCGGTCAGGTCGACACGCTGGTGATCACCGCGCAGAACCCCGTTTACACCGCGCCGGTCGATCTAAAATTCTCCGCGCTGTTGCGGCGGGTGCCGAACACGATCTATCACACGCTGTACGAGGACGAGACCGCGGCGGCTTGCCACACGGTGGTTCCGGCGACGCACGTTCTCGAGACCTGGGGCGACGCCCGCGGCGTCGACGGCACAGCGTCGATCGTGCAGCCGCTGATCGCTCCGCTGTGGGGCGGGATCGCCGAATCGGAGGTGCTGGCGGCGTTCGTCGGCGACGGCGATCTGGGCGCGCACCAGCTGGTGCAGCGTTACTGGAAGGATCGCCTGGGCGCCACGCAGGACTTTGGCGCGGCCTGGGATCGCTGGCTGGCCGACGGCATCATCCCCGGCACGGCGGTGGCCGCCGAAGAAGGACTGGCCGTTGATGCCGCCGGGATGGCCGGCAACCTGGCTCCGATGTTGGCCCATAAGGCCGACGGCATGGAACTGGCGTTCATTCGCGACGCCAAGGTCTTCGACGGCCGCTTCGCCAACAGCGCCTGGCTACAAGAGCTGCCGGATCCAATCACCAAGCTGACCTGGGACAACAGCCTGCAGATCTCGCAGACCACGGCGCAGAAGCTGGAGTTGGTGACAGGCGACCTGGTCACGGTTGATTTTCGCCAGCGCAAGATGGAAGCGGCGGTGATGATCGTCCCCGGTCACGCCGACGAGGCGGTGACGCTGCCGCTCGGCTACGGACGCGCCGGCAGCGCCGAGGTGGTCGGCAAAGGGGTCGGCTTCAACGCCAGTCTCATTCGTCCCAGCGACGCCATGTGGTTCGGCCGCGGCGTCACCCTGACCAAGCTGGACGAGCGTTACAAGTTCGCGCTGACCCAGGATCACTGGACCATGTCGCCCGACGGCCGCGACATCCCGCCCCCCGCGGTGGACACCACGCTGGCCGCGCTGTTGAAGGAAGGTTCGGAGTTCAACCTGGACCTGGAAGAGCGTCGCGGTCCCGACGTCACCATCAACACGCCGGTCGATTACAGCACCCAGAAGTACAAGTGGGCGATGGCCATCGATCTGAATAAGTGCACGGGCTGCAACGCCTGCGTCACCGCCTGCCAGTCGGAGAACAACATCCCGACCGTCGGCAAGGAGAACGTGGCCAAAGGCCGCGAGATGCACTGGATCCGCATCGACCGTTACTTCTCGGGATCGGTCGAGGACCCGACGGTGATCAGCCAGCCTCTCGGCTGCGTGCACTGTGAGAGCGCGCCGTGCGAGTACGTCTGTCCGGTCAACGCCACCGTTCACAGCGACGAGGGCCTCAACGAGATGGCCTACAACCGCTGCATCGGCACCCGTTACTGCAGCAACAACTGCCCGTACAAGGTGCGGCGTTTCAACTTCCTCGAGTACAACGGCGACGTCCCCGCCGCCCGGCAGATGGGCATGAACCCCGACGTCACGGTACGCAGCCGGGGCATCATGGAAAAGTGCAGCTATTGCATCCAGCGCATCGAGCGCAAGCGCATCGACACGCGCATCGCCGGCGTGCCCATCGCCGACGGCGATCTTCAGACCGCCTGCCAGCAGGGTTGTCCGTCCGGCGCCATCACTTTCGGTTCGCTGAATGATCCGAACTCGCGCGTGTCCAAGCTGCACGCCAGCTCGCGCCGCTATGATCTCCTGCACGAGCTGGGAACCCGCCCGCGCACGGCGTACCTGGCCCGCGTGCGCAATCCCAACCCTGAGCTGGCGAGGGCAGAGTAGCCATGGCCGCGCCGAATATGGTCTCCCTGTCCCCCGATCCGCTGGAGCCGCGCGCCCTCATCGAGGGCAAGCAGACCGACGCGTCGTTGAACAACAGCCTGCTTCAGCACGTCTGGCGCGGCGCTGGCCGCGGCTGGTGGGCGTGCTTCTCCGTCGCCCTGGCGTTGCTGGGTCTGCTGGTCGTCGCCATCACCTGGACGCTGTACAAAGGCATCGGCTCCTGGGGAAACAACATCCCGGTCGGCTGGGCCTTCGGCATCATCAACTTCGTTTGGTGGATCGGTATCGGCCACGCCGGCACGCTGATCTCGGCGATCTTGCTGCTGCTGCAGCAAAAGTGGCGCACGTCGATCAACCGTTTCGCCGAGGCGATGACCTTGTTCGCGGTCATCTGCGCGCTGCTGTTCCCGCTGCTGCACACCGGGCGCCCGTGGTTCGCGGCGTACTGGTTGATGCCGTATCCCAGCGTGCAAAGGGTCTGGCCGCAGTTCAAAAGCCCGCTGACCTGGGATGTGTTCGCCGTCTCGACGTACTTCACCATCTCGCTGTTGTTCTGGTTCCTGGGCCTGGTGCCGGACCTCGGGTCGCTGCGGGATTCGTCGAAGAGCCCGATCAAGCGCCGCATCTATGGCCTGCTGGCCATGGGCTGGCGCGGGTCGGGCCGTCACTGGGCCGAGTACAAATGGGCGTACCTGCTGCTGGCCGGTCTGTCGACGCCGCTGGTGTTGTCGGTGCACACCATCGTGTCCTTCGACTTCGCGGTGTCGGTGCTGCCGGGCTGGCACACCACGATCTTTCCGCCGTACTTCGTCGCCGGCGCCGTGTTCTCGGGCTTCGCGATGGTGGCGACGTGGATGATCCCGGCGAGGCATTTCCTGGGCCTCAAACACGTGGTGACCGCTCGGCACATCGAGAACATGTGCAAGGTGATGCTGGCGATGAACATCAGCGGGATGTTCGTGCGCGCCCACTTGA
>DASXQB010000089.1:0-15229 GCA_036493295.1 Polyangia bacterium
GGCCGTCCACGCGGGAACCACGCTGATCTTTCCGGACTTCAGACTCCGCCATCGGATCCATCCCCAGCGTCAGGTGCTGATCGAGATAGCCGGTTTTTGGACGCCCGAGTACCTGCGGCGCAAGATCGACCGGCTTCGCCAGGCCGCTCTGCCCCCGTTCATTCTGTGCGTCGATGATCAGCGGGCCTGCGGGCAAACCGAACTTCCACTGGACCTGGCCGCAGTCATCGTACGTTTCCGTCGCCGGGTCGACGCAGTCCAGGTCATGCGCGCCGTCGAGCGATTGGTTGGTGACGCCTGAACCAGGGCCACCGAACCACGGTGCGCGCGGAACTTAACGCCGTTCGCGAACTTCGGTCTGTTCGACCAGTTCCAGGTCGGCGTCCGCCAGCTCGATGATCACTTCGCCGAAGTCGGAGAGGCGCATGTTGGGGTCGGTGTCGCGGAAGCTGTCGCGGGTGCGGGCGCGCCGGTCGCCCACGCGGCGCTCGCGCGGGAAAATCCGGTGGTCGACGGCGTTGCCGCGGCGGTCGCCGTCGCGGCGATCGCGGCGCAGGGCCTGGCGGATGCCCTCCAGAGTTTCGGGCATGGGATCGATGCGGGCGGTGCGAGCGGCGCAGCCGTGGCAGAAGGGCAGGGTGCGGCGCTGGATCTCCATCAGCTTGAGCTGGTCGCGGCGCTTTTCCTGGCAGATGGTGCACATGGCGCCCCGTCCGACCGGGCGCGATTCCGCCCAGCGGGTGTAACAGCCCCAGCAGCGGCCGCGCCGCAGCTCGACCACGTCGGCCCCGCAGACATTGCAGGGCATGGTCGCCTGCTCGATTTGGACGCTCATATCCTCAGTAGAACGCCAGACCGCGGCGCGAGCAAAAAAAGTGATGGCGCGGGCAGCACCGTGCCCACGAAGCAGAGACCGGACGCGCGGCGTGCTAACCTGAGTTTTCCGCCTCTCGCATGCGTCGCGCACTTGTGGTCATCGAAGACGCTCCCTTGCGCCAGAGCCTGCAGCTGGCCCTGCACGCGGCAGGTTTTCAGACGGTGGGCGTCTCGTCGGCGCGCGAGGCGGCGCGTGAGCTGGCCGGCGGCGCGTACGAGCTGGTGGTGTCGCGGCCGGGCGGCGGCGCGCTGTCGCTGACGGCGGCGCGCGAGCTGTCGCGCCCGGATGGGGCGCCCGCTGGCGCAGTGACGTCGACGGACGCCGGTCTCATCGGCCAGCACCCGCGCCTGCTGTCGCTGCTGGCGGCGGTGGCCAAGGTGGCGCCATACAAGACCACGGTCCTGGTGCGGGGCGAATCCGGCACGGGCAAGGAGCTGGTGGCGCGCGCGCTGCACGCGCTGTCGCCGCGCCGAAACGGGCCCTTCGTGGTGATGAGCTGCGGCGCCATCCCGGCCGGTCTGCTGGAATCCGAACTGTTCGGCCACGAGCGCGGCGCTTTCACTGATGCCGTTCGCGATCGCCTGGGCCTGTTCGAACGCGCCTCGGGCGGCACGCTGTTCCTCGACGAGATCGGCGAGCTGCCGCTGGCCATGCAGGTGAACCTGCTGCGCGTGCTGCAGGATGATCGGGTGCGTCGGGTGGGCGGCAGCGATGACATCCTGGTCGACGTGCGGGTGGTGGCGGCGACGGCGCGCGATCTGGAATCGGAAGTGGCGGCCGGACACTTTCGCGAGGATCTCTACTATCGGCTGGACGTGCTGTCGCTGCGGTTGCCGCCGCTGCGCGACCGCCCCGACGACGTCCCGCTGTTGACCGCGCATTTCATCCAGCGGGCCAACCAGCGGTTGGCCTTGTCGATCGCCGGCGTCAGCGCCGAAGCCCTGCGCGCGCTGCAAGCGTATCGCTGGCCCGGCAACGTGCGCGAGCTAGAGAACGTCGTCGAGCGGGCGGTGGTACTGGCCGAAGGCCCCGAGATCGGCGTCGAGCTTTTGCCGGCGCGGGTGGCCGCTCCCGGCGAAAGCAGTGGCGTCAGCTTGATGGGGACGGGCGATGCCGGCGATCTGTCAATCAAGCGCACCTCGCGCCGGACCGAAGAAGAATTGATAAGGCGGGCGCTGGCGCGGACGGGCGGAAATCGCACGCGGGCGGCCGAACTTTTGGAAATCAGCCACCGTGCGCTGCTTTACAAGATTAAGGAGTATAAAATCGGTCCCGCTGGGTGACCGCCACAAGTGGCTTTTTTGACAGCTGTTTGTAGGGCTGCCTACAATGTAGGTCGATATGAGTCTGAGTAGGTACAACGCGTCGGGTCGCCCCGGGTAGATGGCCTATGCCCCCCAACTGCATCGGCCTCGATATCGGTTCCAGCTCGATCAAGATCCTGCAGGTCAAGAAGACCAGCAAAGGGATTCGCCTGCTGGATTTCGGGATCGAGCCGTTGCCGGCGCAGACGATCGTCGACGGCAGCATCATGGACCAAAGCTCGGTCGTCGAGGCGATTCGCAAGCTGAAGGCGACGCTGGGGATCCGCAACAAGCGCGCGGCGACGGCGATCTCCGGGCACTCGGTGATCATCAAGAAGATCCAGCTGCCGCAGATGACCGCGGACGAGCTGTCGCAGCAATTGCCCTTCGAGGCCGAACAGCACATCCCGTTTCGCAAGGACGAGGTGGAGATTGACCATCAGGTCTTGAGCAACAAGAACGCCAGCGGTCAGATCGATCTGTTGCTGGTGGCGGCCAAGAAGGAAGTGATCGCCGACTACGCGCAGGTGATCCGCGAAGCCAAGCTGATCCCGACGGTGATGGACGTGACCGCCTTCACCGTTCAGAACGCCTTCGAGGCGAACTATGACGCCAATCCGGGCGAGTCCGTGGGCCTCATCAACGTCGGGGCCGCCATCTCGAACGTGAACGTGGTGTGCGACGGGACCAGTGTGTTCACCCGCGACGTCACCGTCGGCGGCGGCGCCTTCACCGACGAGATCCAGAAGCGAGCCAGCGTCGGCTACGACGAGGCCGAGGCGATGAAGATCTCTTTTTGCGAGGCCGCTCCCGGCTCGGCGGGCGTGCCACCGACGGTCGAAGCGGTGATCAACGAAGTGGCCGAGGGCATGGCCGGCAAGCTGCAGCGGACCATCGATTTCTATTTGGCCGCTACGGCCGACGCGTCGCTGTCGCGCATTTTCTTGTCGGGGGGGTCGGCGCGCGTGCCGGCACTCCTGCGTGCGCTGCAGGAGAAGGCGCGCGTGCCGGTGGAGATTCTGGATCCCTTCCGCCGCCTGCTGATCGACGAGGCGAAGTTCGACATGGACTTCATCCGCGCCCACGCCGCCGAGGCGACGGTGGGCCTGGGGCTGGCGCTGCGCCGCCCAGGAGATCACGGATGATTCGCATCAACCTGCTGGCCGTCAAGCGCGCGAAGAAGCGCGACGCCGGCGAGCGGGCGCTGATCTTCATGGGCATGGCCGTGCTGGCCTCGGCCGCCGCCATGGCCTTTGCGTACGTCGATGCGCAGGGCGAACTGGACGGGCTCAAGCGCGCCAACAACGGCGTGCGGTCGGACATCGAACGCCTGAAAGCCGAGCTGGGCGACTACGACAAGATCAAGAGCCAGCGGCAAGATCTTCTGAAGCAGCAAAAGACCATCCAGGCGTTGCAGGCCGGACGCACCGGCCCGCTGTATCTGATGCGCGAGCTGTCGGAGATTCTGACCGCCAACAAAGGCCCAACCTTTGATCGGGCCAGCTATGAAGAACGGCTGCGCCGCGATCCCAACATCGGCTTCAACGCCAGCTGGGACACGCGCCGGGTGTGGTTGGAAAGCTTTGAAGAGGCGCTGGGCAAGGTGCGCATGAAAGGCGCCGCCAAATCGAACGAAGACGTCGCCGAATTCCTCAAACGCCTGCAGGTGTCGATCTTCTTCTCTGACGTCACGCCCGAATCCACCACCCAGGTCTCCGAGGCCGCCGCCAACCCCGGCACCAAGCACGTCACCTTCAACCTCAGCGCGAAGGTGGTGTACTAACCATGAACGAAACACTGAGGAAGTTGCTGAAGTTGAAAACGCCGGCGAAAATCGGCGTGACGGCGGCGACCATCTTGGTGGTGGGGCTGCTGTTCTACCAACTGCTTTACTCGGACGTCGCGGACGACATCAAGAAGGCCAAGGCGCAGCAGAGCGAGCTGCGGGACGAGAAGACGTCGTACGACAAGCGAAAAGGGGAATACCTGTCCTACCGCACGGAGCTGACCCAGCTGCAGGACGAACAGCGCGAGCTTTTGAAGGCATTGCCCAAGAAGGCGGAGATCCCCTCGTTCATCAGCAACATTCAGGAACAGGCCGAGCTGGCCGGCCTGGAGGTGCTGAACATCGACATCGCTGCCGAGGTGGCGCAGGAGCTGTATGTGAAGATCCCGGTGCGCATGGAGATCCGCGGCACCTACCACCAGGTGGCAAAATTTTTCAAAAACACCAGTGAGCTGCGCAGAATCGTCAATGTGGAGAATCTGACCCTCACGCCGGAGCGGGGCACTGCTGGCGAGCAGCAGAATGCGCCGACGCGGATGCGGGCCAAGTTTGTGGCGGCGACGTTCCGTTTCAAAGAGGCGCCCGACGAGCCAGAGGCGGGCAAATGACGATCAAGCGACGAGCAGGCGCGGCAACGATCGCAGCGCTGGCGGCGGCGCTGGTGACGACGGCGACTGCGACAGCGCCGGCAGGCGCCGCCGGACCGGCGGACGCGGGCAGCGGGGCGGCGAAAAAGCCGGCGCCCGCCGCGACCGCCACGCCTCCATCTTCCCCTGATGCCGCCCAGCGCGCGGCGGCCCTGCGCAAGAAAGTCCTGCGCGACGAGGATTTCGTCGAGAACGAAGAGACCAACCGCGATCCCTTTCATTCGTACCTGCGCCTGTTCGCCGACAAGCTGACCATCAAGACGCGCAAGGTGCCGGCCATCTTCGACAAGTACAGCCTGGAAGAGCTGTCGCTCATCGCGGTGGTCTCGGGCGACGAGACGCCGCGGGCGATGTTCCGCGATCCGCTGGGCCTGGGCCAGACAGTCAAGCAAGGCGACTTCATCGCCAAGTCGGGCGCGCGCGTCTCGAAGATTCTGTCCGACCGGGTGATCGTCGAGCAGACCGAGACCAACGCCAACGGCGAAGTCCACACCGTCGAGAAGGCCATCCTGGTCAATCCTGAGGAGCCATCGCGATGAGAGGCGGACGCACGCTGCAGGTGGTGTCGGGCGGCGCGGTGGCGCTGGCCTTCGCGTTGGCCGGGCCGATCGCGAACAGCCAGCAAGCGCCGACAGCCAGCTTCGGCGATCTGTCGCCCAGCGCGGGCAGCGGCGTCGCCACGCCGAGCGTGCCGCCGGGCGGGCTGATGGTGGCGCCAGCGGAGAGCGCGCCGCTTCCGCCGCGAGCCGCGACGACCACTGGCGCGGCGACCGGTCCCAGCGACGGCACGCAAGCGGGACGTCCCACGCCGCCTGCTGGTTCGGGGGCCGCCACCGTGACGCCGTCAGGGGCGGGCGGTGGTGCGGTCTCCGCCACCGGCGGCTTGCCGCCCGGCGTGCACCTCACCAACACCAAGCGCCGCTACACCGGGCGGCGCATCGACCTCGATTTCAAGGGCGCCGACATCCACAACATCCTGCGCCTGCTGGCCGACGTGGGGCAGGTGAACATCGTTACCTCCGACGACGTCAAGGGCGAGGTCACCATCAAGATGAAGAACGTCCCTTGGGATCAAGCCCTGGACGTCATCTTGCGCGCCAAGCTTTTGGGCCAAGTGCGCGAAGGCAACCTGATCCGCGTGGCGCCGATGGCGGTGCTGGAAAAAGAGCTGGAGCAAGAGATCGCCCGGCAAAAACAGCTCAACGACGTCTTGCCGACCGAGACCCGGCTCATCGCTATCTCCTACGCCGACGCCAAGATCTTGCAGGATCGGGCCAAAGATCTTCTCTCGCCGCGCGGGCGCATCTCGGTCGACGATCGCACCAATCAGCTGATCGTCTCGGACGTCGCGCGCAACCTGCAGCTCATCGAAGATCTGGTGCGCAACCTGGACACCCAGACATCGCAGGTGATCATCGAAGCGCGCATCGTCGAGGCGAACTCGACGTTCGTGCGCGAGATCGGCGTGCAGTGGGGCGGCTCGGGCTTTCGCGACGCCGCCCACGGCAACCCCACCGGCCTGGTGTTTCCCAACAACATCGGTATCTCCGGCGGCGCCACCGACGCCACCACGCCGAAGGCCGGGCTGGCGTCGGCGGCCAGCCCCGACTTTGCCGTCAACCTGCCAGCCGCCGTCGGCACCGGCAGCGGCGGCGCGCTGGGCTTGATGCTGGGGTCGGTGAACGGCGCCTTCAACTTGAACCTGCGCTTGACGGCGCTGGAATCCAGCGGTCAGGTGCGCATCCTGTCGTCGCCGCGCATCTCGACCCTGGACAACGTCGAAGCGTCCATCACCCAGGGCGTGTCGATCCCCATCTCCATCGTCAGCGCGCAAGGCATCCAGACCGTCTTTGTCGAGGCCAACCTGGCGCTGGTGGTCAAGCCGCACGTGACCAACGAAGGGACGGTGGTGATGAACATTCACGTCACCCGCAACGAGCCCGACTTCGTCAATACGGGCGCCCGCGGCGATCCGACCATCCTGCGCAAGGAAGCGCGCACGGTGATGCTGGTGCACGACGGCGACACCGCGGTGATCGGCGGCATCTATCAGCGCAATTCGGGCGTCAGCTTCGCCAAGGTGCCGTTCTTCGCCGACCTGCCCTTGGTGGGATTCTTCTTCCGCAACAAGCACGAGAACGACGCCCGCACCGAGTTTCTGGTATTCATCACGCCGCGCATCGCGAACCGGACCCGTGCGCTGCGCCAGTGACACGGACCAACATGGCGCAGGCGAAATCAGGGGGCGAGGCGCCCCTTTTCTTGATCGGCTTCATGGCCACGGGGAAGAGCACCGTCGGGCGGCTGGTGGCGGCGCGTAAAGGGTGGGCGTTCGTCGATCTCGATCAGGTGATCGTGGCGGTGGCGGGGCTGCCGGTGGCGGAGATCTTCGCCCGCGAGGGCGAGGACGGTTTTCGCCGCCGCGAGGCCGAGGCGGTGCGCGAGGCCTGCACAAAGGTGGCAACGGTGATCGCCACCGGCGGCGGCGCGGCCTGTCGCGAAGAAAACCTGCAAGCGATGCTGGCCGGCGGTCGGGTGGTGGCGCTTTCGGCCACGCCGGCCGAGGTGTTGCGCCGAACCGGGGGCGCGTCGGGTCGCCCGCTGCTAGACGGCAAGATCGATCCGGCCGGCACAGCGGCGGCCTTGCTGGCGGCGCGCGAGCCGTTTTATTCTCGCGCCCACCACACCGTCGACACCGTCGGCAAATCGCCGACCGAAGTGGCCACGCTGGTCATCGCCGCGCTGGACGGTGACATACTGGGGAGCAGCGAAAAATGAGCAGCAGCAGCAGCACCACCGTCGTGGGAGTCGAGCTGGGCGCGCGCCGCTACGACGTGCACATCGGGACCTTCGTGCCGCCGGCGATCGCCGAGACGCTGGCGGCGGCGCTGGGCCCGGACGTCACCGGGGTGGCGGTGCTGGTCGACGGCGATCTGGGCAAGCGCTCGCCGCGGGTGGCGCCGCTGGTCGAAGCGCTGCAGGCGCGGCTGCCGCGGGTGAACCGTTACGACCTGCCAGGCGGCGAGGCCAGCAAGACCCTGGACGAGATCGGCCGCACCACGCAGTGGCTGGCCGAGCAAGGCTATGACCGGCGCGCGGCGGTGATCGGCATCGGCGGGGGCGCCACCGGCGATCACAGCGGGTTTGCGGCGGCGGTGTATTTGCGCGGCGTGCGCTTCGCCTTGTGCCCCACCACGCTGCTGGCGATGGTCGACGCGTCGGTGGGCGGCAAGACGGCGGTCGATCTGCCGGCGGGGAAAAACCTGGTGGGCGCGTTTCATCAGCCGCGGGCGGTGGTGGCGGATCTTGGTTTTCTCGAGACGCTGCCGGCGCGCGAGCAGACCGCCGGCCTGGCCGAGGTGGTCAAGTGCGGGTTCATCGCCGATCCGTCGCTGCTGGCCATCTTCGCCGCGCACCCGGGCGGCAGGCTGGGCCTCGACGCCATCGCCGCGCTGGTGGCCGGCGCGGTGCGGGTGAAGGCCGACGTGGTCGCCGAGGATGAACACGAGGGTGGCCGGCGCGCCATCTTGAACTTTGGCCACACCATCGGTCACGCGCTGGAAGCCGAGTCGGCGTACGCGCTGCTGCACGGCGAGGCCGTCTCACTGGGGATGATCGCCGCCCTGTCGCTGGGCGAGGCGCGCGGGATCACCCCGCCGGCGGTGGCCATGCTGGCGCGAGCGATGCTGGCGGACGTTGGATTGCCGGTCGATCTCGAGGGGCGGGTGACGCCGGCGGTGATGGCCCGGGTGGGCGTCGACAAGAAACGCGCCGGAAAAAAAGTGCGCTTCGTGCTGTGCGCGGCGGCCGGCGACACGCGCCTGGTCGACGTCGGCCTGGACGAGCTGACCGCGCATTTTTTGCCCTCGGGCGCCTAGAGGTCTACGATCAGCGGCGGCCCATGAGACCGCTTTCGCCTCGACGTTCGTGGAGCAGCCTTCGCCCGAGCTTGCGGCTGCCATTGCTGTTGGCGGCAGCGGTGGCGATGGTGACGGCGGCCGGCGGTTGCGTGGACAACGCCGGCTTGATGGTGATCCTGGGGAACCAGGTCCCGATGATGGACGCGGTCACGCACGTCTGCAGCGCCACGGCTGCCGACGGAACGGCCGTGCTGGGCGAGGGGGTTCTGGATCTGGACGTGGGGACGCCGCAGCCGTATGTCGCCTATCCGATCGTGCAGAACCGCCTGCAAGCGCTGGGCATGGCCAGCGGCGTGGAGCCTAACCGGATCATGCTGGAGGGTTTTCACATCAACCTGATCCCGCCCGCTGGTTTCAATTTTCCGTGGACCGCGGAGGCACCGAATCACCTGGAGCCGGCGTTTTCGCAGGGCCTCGAGCCAGGCGCCGAATTAACCGCGCAGATCCAGGCCGTCACTCAAAATCAGGCCAAGGCCATCCTGGCCCAGTTCGGCCCTGGTGGCCTGAGTCCGGTGCTGACCGACCAGGTGATCTTCACCGCCGAGATGCACGCGGTGGGCACGCGTAACGGCGACACCATCGAATCGGACGTCTTTCGCTTTCCCATCCGCATGTGCGTGGGCTGCCTGCAGACCGGATTCGCCGACCTGGCCCAGTACAACTATCCCGGCGTCCCACTGTGCACGGTGGCGCCCAAGCCGAACATCTACAAAGGCAACCCCTGCAACTTTGCCCAGGACTCTGGCCCGCTGCTGTGCTGCCTGGACGACAGCCATAAGGCCATCTGCCCGTCGCCGGATATGTGATCCGGACGTTGGCGGGTTCCTCTTGCAGGCGCTTGAGGCGCCCAGCGCGTCGACCTTGAGCCCAGTCATTCTGATCTCTTGGATCTTTCCGGTCCCGGGGTCCCATACTCTGTTCGTCGACGGCGCGTACTGCTTTTCTACAGGCGGCAAGGCTGTCTTCCAGAAAACGCTGGATCCGCCACCAGAACTTCGTTCGGGACTCGAAAAATAACGGTCGACGAATACGACTGGCCTCGCGGGTCGGCCAGTCGTAATCGTCGTTACGCGCTTTAAGACGTGCCTCTATGTGATCTTTTGCCAGAGGACCGGCACGCTCGGAGGTGTCCAAACTGACTGAGCCTGATGGCCCTGAATGCAACGATAGCTGTGTTCCTTGAACAGAACCACATCGCCAGTCTTGTAGATGACCTGAGGCGTCCAGTCGGTTGAATCGTCAACCAGGCGTTCCCAAAGGGCAAAGGTAGCCGGGGGTTGCCAGTCAACCTGCGACGTATGGTCCTGGCGCGCTCGAAACACCATCCCGTTGAAGATAACCTCGTTGCCAACATTGTAGTGAACGCCAGCAGCCCAAGACTGAGTCGTTTTTGCATTGATTGCCGTGGTCACAGATAACGTGTCCACCGTAAAGTCTCCAGTACTTACGATTGCGTTGAAATTTCCGACGAAATCAGTCGAATTGGACAACGACAACACGTTCACGTCTCCATTCGGAACGATCTCAATAGACGTACGGTTCCCAAGGACATCCGCGCGGAGCTCCAGGGCCATCGTTCCTGCGGAGATGACGTCTCCGTCGGCCTCACTATCGAAGACGGTCGGACTGACGAGGCGGAGTTCGGGATTGGAAATCGTGACACCTTCAAAAGTGACATCCTGGATGGCAATCTGAAGGCCGGCTACTCCCTGTATCTGGCAATGATTTCCATCGCATATTTGTGCCATGTTCGCAAAACCGTTCTTGGCGACCAACGGAATCGTTTGTGATCCAATTTTCAGTGAACCCATCGGACCCGGTGGAACTGTGAGTCTGGCGGCCAATGGTTTAACGCTGCCACAGACCGGCGAGTTGAACATAACACTGCTGACGTTCACGAATGGAAACAGGATCTGCCCGAAAACCGGAGATACAAACTGGTTCGTACAGAAGGCATCAGCCGATATGCTCGTCGGATCGAAGCAACCACCTGCGGTCTCTGTAACGTCTGGCATATCTGTGCAGAACTGCGAGCCATCGTCGAGGGAACCTAAGGCGGCACAGCGGCGTCCTCCTCTCGTGCATGTGGCGTTTACCGTTCTACCAGTCGATGCTCCCGTAGTGACGGAGCATTCCCCGATGGCCGCAGGGGCCTCCACCGCTTGCGCAACCGAATTGCACCTTCCTGGCGCGAGAGCGGCTATCGGCCAAAGTGACTGATCACAATACGCCGCGCATGCCTGGGTCGCGCTCTGGTGTGCGGGATCAAAGCACCGCGTGGCCGTGAACGTCTTCGTCACCAGTTTGGAGCCCAAGCAATTTATTCCGATAACCGACGTTGGGTCCGCCGACCAACCCGCGCACTCTAGCCGTGTAACGCCGCAGGTTGCCTTGCTCGGCGGTCCTGGCGGGACGGCAGGGGGAGGGTTCGGGAATTTGAGATTGCAGCCTGCTGCGGATGCTGCCACAAGAACGAACAAATATCGAATCCATTTCATGAGAGACCTCCTTGGTTCTACTTCATCAAAACGACGTGGATCGAAATCACAAATAGGTGAACTCCACTCTGGTTTCCCACCCTGCTTGTTTGTCAGGGAATGTGTCAATCAAAATGACACCGACAATCTATTCAATCCTGTTCGTGTTTTACAATCGCCGTCGTCTTGAACGCGAGATTTGTTCGCTGTGATTCTGACCACAGTCGGCTTTTTGGAAGTTCAGACTGTCGAAGCAAAGCACATCAAACAGACCGATCGGCGAAGTGTGCGGGTGTTTGAATGTAAAATGATGCGGAAGTGCGGTCTGCTAACCCAGCATAAAATTAGCCACAGTCTGTAAGTTGTCGTTCTCGACAGAGCATGGAGTCGGCGGTCGCAGCCTGGACGGAATGGAGTGTCTTTGCTGGCTAACGTTCCTGCGCAAAGAACACGGTCATATGTATACTGCGGTCAATGGCGACGCCTGAAGGCTTGCGCATCCTGACTCGCGCTGGAAGGGTGAGGCCGCCCGGCGAAAGCGGCGACCGTCTGAATAGGCGAGGGAAGCTGGCGAAGAAGTATTGGTGGCTGGGGCCGCTCTTGGTGTTCGGCTGTGGGAATCTACCCGACGGCCAACTGCTGACGTCTGCGCATTTTCGTTACCATGCGCGCGCCGACGCCGTGCTCGACCCGACGATCATGGACCGCCTCGAGACACACCGAGCCGAATTCGACGCGCACTTCGGCGTCGATCCAGGCGTCGTCGACTATTACCTGTTTCGGGACGAGGCCGATCAACGGGCGAACGTTTCCTGTCAAGGTCGTCAATGCACTGAAGAGCGATCTGTAATGGCGTGGGACCCCTTCCAAGAGCACGAACTCGTCCATGCCTTCCTCCACGACACGGGCCTTGCGGCGCCTGTGGTCGCCGAGGGCATCGCCCAGTACGCCTCTTGCCTGGTCCCCCGTTTTGCCCCGTTCATCAACTCCCAGCAATGGCCGGCCGCCGTCGGCAGTGGCTCGACGGGGATCGACCAGCCCGGCTTGTCCACGTACAGCTTGGGCCAACGCCTCGTCTCATGGATGATCGCCACAGGTGGGACGCAGCGGTTCCTCCGATTCTATGGCCAATCTGTGCCGACCTTCGACGCTTCGCTGTTCGTGCTGCAGTTTCAGCGGTTCTGGGGACGGCACTTCGGCGACGTCGTGGACGAGCTGCCAGATCAAGCCTTCGCGGGCTCATCGTGCCCTTGCATGGCTCCCGCGTTGCCCGCCGACGGATCCCCAGCCGCTTTCGTCTCCCTGCAAGACTATCGTACCCTCGACGTTGCTCAGGAGAGCCGGCTCGAACTCTCAAGCAACCAAGGCCAGCTCGTCTTCCCTTATTCTTGTGCGAACGCCGCCGATCTCGGTCCCCAAGTGGGCGCCGCCGACGCGCCCGGGGGGCCGTCGCTGACGATCGCCCGTGTCGGTCCCGGCCGCTACGGCGTGACGACTGCGCTCTCGTCCACGGGAACTGCCATCGTCAGCCAGAACCAGCGGGCGGCGGACGACTGGACCTGCGAGGGGGCGGCGGCCAACCCGGTGGCGCTCGCCGGCCGCTCGGCCACCGCATGGGTCACGGCCGATCGCAACGGACCCACGTGGTTCGCGTTCATCCTCGATGGGCCGGCGCTGCTGGATGTCTTGAGTGAGGGCACCGACTTCCTGCTCTGCCCCACGTGCCATGAGAGCGGACTGGGGAATGCGAGCTGTATTGGTCCCCAGAATGTACTCGATCCTACGAAGCCGATCCCCGTGGCTCGCCCGTCATCGGGGGCCGTCGTCATCGCGCTTATGAGCGGCCCCGCGGTCTCTTCGACTAGTGTGGGCGTCCGGCTGCGGCCCGCGCCATGACTGGACCCCTCGGTCGTACCTGGACGCTTTACGTTCTCCTCGTCGGCATGATCGGCGCGATGTTCACCAGCGTCGCAAAGGCCGCGGACCAGGCCCCGCCAAGCTGGGTCGTCGAGCCGGAAGTTAGAGCCGGCGCCGATTTCACCATGGGCGATGCACGTCGGATTTTCCATCAGGCGCTGGACCTTGGCGTCGGCGCGATGGTTTGGCGAAGCGGTTGGGGGTGGCGGGGGCGCGGCGCCCTGGCGATCGAACCCGTGATCGACGTCGGCCCCGGAGCCTCCCTGGCGATTTTCCGCGCTCGCATCGGCATCGAGCGTGACTGGTATAGCCACCTCGTCACGGCGCTGGACCTCGGCGGCTCTGTTAGGCGCCTATCTACTGATGAGATTGCGCGTTCCGTGCCGGGTTTCGAGGCCTCCGCCAATCTGGGGTGGCGCGCCTCTGTCAGCGCTCGTTGGTCCCTAACTGCCAGCCTTCGTTTTTCGGCCACTTGGTTCTCCCGGGACGAGTTCATATGGCAGGAACTCGGTGTTTCGCTCGCTCTAAGCAGGACCAGCGGGGCACTTCGATCGCCCGCGGAGGTCGGCGTAGCGGAGCCGGCTGCATATCGAATGGGGTATCTATGATTAAAGTGAAGCCTCCGATTTCTCGCGACCGGGCGGGGGCGGGCATACTCAGACAGGTTTGATGCAGCGCGGGTGCCAACCACCCTTGTTTGTTCTCCTGTCCACCCGCCAGTCCACAACAAATCGATCAAGCTCGGTGCCCGCGAGATCACCCTCGCGAGCTGCCAGGAGGGGAGGGCCAGGCCTCCCGCGCGCCCAGCCCTCCCAGCTTTCCCACGGCGTGTCAGCTCACGAAGCGATTCGGATCGGCGGTGGTGTCGGGCTCTTCCAGTTTGCCGTAGCGTTCTTCATAGCGCTTGACGTTCAGCTCCAGCGCGCGCAGCAGGCGCTTGGTGTGGCGCGGTGAGGAGATCACGCGCACGCGGACCCGGGCGCGCGGCGCGGCCGGCTGGATGAAGGCGAAGTCCAGGAGGAATTCGTTTTCGTTGTGATTGATGAGGACCAGGTTGGCGTAGATGCCTTGCGCGGTCCCTTCGTCGAGGTCGATCTGGACCTGTTGCCCGTTGGGTCCGTTCGGATCGCTGCTCGGTGGTTTCGGGGTGTCTGACATGAGGCAGGTATACACTAAGGCCGTGTCCGGCAGGGTGATCGGCATCGACCTCGGTACGCGACGGATCGGCGTGGCAGTGACGGATGGATTGAACCTGACCGCGCAGGCGCACGCTACGCTGGCCCGCCACGGCGGCCAGCGCGATCTGGATGCCATCGGCGCGGTGGTGCAGAAGTTCGCCGCCGGGCGCGTGGTGCTGGGCCATCCGCTGGCACCCGACGGCACGGTCGGCAAGGCGGCGAAAAGCGCGCAGGCGTTCGCCCTGCGCCTGAACGCGGCGCTGGGCATTCCGGTCGAGCTGGTCGACGAAAGCTTCAGCACCGTCGAAGCCGAGGACGTGCTGCTGCGCGCGGATTTGTCGCGCGCCCGCCGAAAGCAAGTGGTCGATCGGCTGGCGGCTGCGGTTATTCTGCAGCGGTGGCTGGACGCGCGCACGGATCAGGGCGACAACGGACGCAGCAAATGAAGACGCCAATGCGGCGGGCGTTCCAAGTTTTTCTGGTGACCACGGTGCTGGGCCTGATCGTGATCGCCTGGGGCGTGCGCATCGCCTGGAAGTACGGCGACACGCCCAGCGGACCGGCTTTTGGTCGGGTGGATGTCGACATCCCGAAGGGCGCCACCGCGGTCGACGTGGCGGAACGGCTAGCGGCGGTGGGGCTGATCGCGCGGCCGGCGATCTTTCGGCTGTATGCCGGCCAGCGTGGCGTGGCCGGGCGGTTCAAGGCCGGGCACTACACATTGAACGCGCCGGCGTCGCC
Source organism: Polyangia bacterium (assembly GCA_036493295.1). Lineage (GTDB taxonomy): Bacteria > Myxococcota_A > Polyangia > Fen-1088 > Fen-1088 > DATKEU01. Next base: position 14,848 of record DASXQB010000089.1, read on the forward strand.
CAAGCAGATCCTGGACGCGTTGGTGAAGGGCGTGGCGGACGAGCTGGTTACCGTGACCATCCCCGAAGGTAAGAATCTGGTCGAAATCGCCGACATTCTTGAAGCAGCGGGTGTCACTTCCAAGCCGGAGTTCATCACCCTGGCGGTCGACGCCAGCTTCGCCGCCAGCCTGGACCTGCCGGGACCGACGGTGGAAGGGTATCTGTTCCCGGACACGTATCGCTTGCGCCCGCACACGCCGGCGCCGCGGGCGCTGATCCCGATGATTCGCCGCCACCGCCAGGTGTTCGAAGAGCTGCGCGCCAAGCACACCAAGGGCGTGACCGATCTGAAAAATACCCTGGGCTTCGACGACTACAAGATCGTCATCCTGGCGTCGATC
>DASXQB010000090.1:0-17153 GCA_036493295.1 Polyangia bacterium
TCAGATCGCCATCCACGATCCATTGGAGAGCGTCAGCGTCATCGCCGACGTGGTTCCGCCCACGCAAAGCTGGATCTACACCGACGGCTCAGCGCCTTCGATCCAGAACTTTACTTTCAACACACCGGTGGGCGTGCCCGACGCTCAACAGTGCGGGCGCGTGGCGTTCAGCCAGTTCCACGTGGCCAACGACAACCTCAACCAGACGCCGCTGATGTCGACGGCGGCGGTTCCCGGCCAGTTGGTGCAGCCGACGTTCCCCGCCGCGTGCAACGATGGCCCGATGACCCCGCCAGAAAAAGCCGTCGAGTTCATGCTGTTCGACGCCTCGTCGTGCATCCAGGCCGACGTCGGCTCACCGGTCATTCCGTAGACGGGTGCTGTTGCCCTAGCGCACGCGGGCCAGGTGCACCGCGAAGCGACGGTGGGTGTCGCGCCAGGTGGTCTCCCAGTGGAAACCGGCGGCGGTCAGCAGAGCGCGCACCGCGGACTGGGTGAACTTGTGGCTGGACTCGGTGTGGATGCGTTCGCCGGCGGCGAAGGGAATCTCCACGTCCAGCGCGGCGACCGGCACGGTGTGAGCGACCACGCTTTCCAGGTACAGCTCGACGCGCGAGGCGGCTGCGTTCCAGCGCACGACGTGGCGAAAGCGATGGCCGTCGAATCGCGCGCCCAGCACGCGGTTGATGCGTTCAAGGACGTTCTTGTTGAAACGGGCGGTGACGCCGCGGGCGTCGTCGTAAGCGGGCAGCAGCACCGCCGCGGATTTGCGCAGGTCCGTGCCCATCAACAACGCGTCGCCAGGCGCAAGCTGGCGGCGCACGGCGCCGAGCAAGGTGCGGGCGGCGCGCGAATCGTAGTTGCCGATGTTCGAGCCCAAAAAAATCACCAGCCGCCGGCCGGGCAGTCCGCGCAGAAAACCCAGCTCCTCCGGATAGCGCGCCACCACCGGCCGGACGCTCAGGCGCGGCAGATCGCGCAGCTGGTGTTGCGCGAAGCCGAGCGCGCTGGGCGAGACGTCGACCGGCGTGTAGTCGCCGCGGCGCTGCTGAGCCAGCAGCGCTTGCAACAAGATCCGCGTCTTCGACGCTGATCCCGCCCCCAGCTCGATCACCGACAGCGGCGGCCCGGCGGCGCGGATCATCGCGGCGGCGTGGTCGGTGAGGATCGCCCGCTCGGTCCGGGTCAGGTAGTACTCGGGCAAAAGCGTGATCTCTTCAAACAGCGCCGAGCCTTGTTGATCGTACAAAAGCCACGCCGGCAATCGCTTGCGCCGGCGCAGCAGACCGTCGCTGACCGCCGCCGCCACGTCGCGCGCGCTCTCGCGGTCGGCCAGTTGCTCGCGGGCCCGCGCGCCAGCGCCCGCCTGGGCGAGATCGCCGTCGCTGCCGTCGCTGCCAATCCCCAGTTCGATGTCGCCCGCCAGGCTCATGTGTCACGAGCCAATCGGATGCCGCTCGACTGCCAGCGGGTTCCGGCCGGGAAAAAATTACGGTAAGTGGCGCGCACGTGTCCGACCGGCGTCAGGCACGATCCGCCTCGCAACACCATTTGGTTACACATGAACTTGCCGTTGTACTCGCCGACCGCGCCGGCGGGCGGACGATAGCCGGGGTACGCCGTGTACGGGCTTTGTGTCCACTGCCAGACGTCGCCGAATATATTGGCGCGCGCCGGCCCGGGATGAAAACGCCCGCTGTCCGCGAAGCGGCCGGCGACCGGGGCGTCGCCCGCGGCGTGTTCCCATTCCTGTTCGGTGGGCAGGCGGGCGCCAGCCCACCGCGCGTAGGCGTCGGCCTCGAAATAGCTGACGTGCGAAACCGGCTGGTGCGCGTCGACGGGCAGCAAGCCGGCCAGGGTGTACGCCATCCACACGCCGTCGAGCTGTTCCCAGTAAAGCGGCGCCTGCCAGCCTTCGCGCTGGCGTTCTTGCCAGCCGTCGGACAGCCACAGCGCGGTCTGCGCGTAGCCACCGTCGCGCATGAAGTCCAGATATTCGCCGCAGGTGACGGGGCGATCGCCCAGCGCGAAGGCGCGCAGGAAAACCCGGTGCCGCGGCCCTTCATTGTCGAAAGCGAAGCCAGGGCCGTGATGGCCGATCGACACCAGCCCTTCGCTGAAGGGGCGAAATTTCGTCGGCGCGACGGTTGTGCCGCCATCGTCGTCGTCGGGACCATCAGTGCCAGCAGTGGTTGCCGGGCGATACGCCGGCCGCAGCGGGTTTGATCCCAGGACGTGCTTGATGTCGGTGAGGATCAACTCCTGGTGCTGCTGTTCATGATGCAAGCCCAGCAGGGCGGTGGCGGCCAGCGCCGGATAGCCGATGCCCGGCTCCAGCACGCGGGCCATGGCGTCGTCGACGTGGCGCCGGTAGGCGTGGACATCGGCCAGCGACGGGCGCGACAGCAGTCCACGACGCGGCCGTTCCAGTCGCGCGCCCACTGCCTCGTAGTAGGAATTGAAGAGAAAGCGATAGGTGGGATCGAACGGGCGATAACCGGCTGCGCTTGGTTCCAGCACGAAGGTCTCGAAGAACCAGCTGGTGTGGGCCAGGTGCCATTTGCTCGGGCTGGCGTCGGGCATCGACTGGACCAGCTGGTCCTCGGCGGACAGCGGGGCGCACAGGGCAGCGGTTTGTCCGCGCACGGCGCGGTATGCGTCGAGGAGTGCCATTCGTCGGGGGACAAGGCGCCAGCGCCGCCGGTAACATAACGCCGAAACAGCCGTGGGACGCCCCTTGTTTTTTATTGTCGGAGCCCGCGCGGGACGGCCGCCCGGTCGAGCAGATCGAAGACGCCTTGCACCGCCAGCGCCAGCACCGACGCCGGCACCGCGCCTTCTAAGATCAAGGGAAGATCGTCGAGGCGAATGCCGCTGAAGATCGGCTGGCCCAACCCACCGGCGCCGATCAGCGCGCCCAGCGTGGCCGTGCCGACGTTGATCACCGCGGCGCTCTTGATCCCGGCCAGGATGGTACCGGTGGCCAGCGGCAGCTCGATCTGCCAGAGGATGGCCAACGGCGGCAGCCCCAGCGCCGCGGCGGCGTCGCGCACCGACGGAGCGATGGCGCGCAGGCCGGCGTGCGTGTTGCGGACGATGGGCAGCAAGCTGTACAGAAACAGCGCCGCCGTCGCCGGCAAGGCGCCGATTCCCAGCAGGGGAATCATGAACACCAGCAGCGCCAGCGACGGGATGGTCTGCACCATGCCCACCGCCGCCAGCACCAATTGTCCCAGCCGCGGGCGGCGCGCGGCCAGGATGCCCAGCGGCAGCGCCACGGCGATCGCCGCCAGCAGCGACACCGCCACCAGCGCCAGATGCTCGCGCGTGCGCTGCCAGATGCGTCGGGCGCGCGTGCCCGGGGTGGCGGCGGCGGACACCGTCGCGGCGCCGAACGTGCCGGCGTGCGCGCCGACGAAAGCGGCGGCGACGGCGTCCTCGGCCAGCTTGTCCAGCTTCACGTGCGCGTTCATGGCGATCATCGCCGGCGCGTCGATGGTTCCTTCCAGGCGGCGCAGCGCCGCGAACGCCGCTGGCCAGCGCGCCTCGGCGTCCAGGCGATAGACCAGCACGGCGTCGTAGCGCGGAAAAAATCCGCGATCGTCGGCCAGCACGCGCAGGTCATAGCGGCGGATCTCCGCGTCGGTTTGATAGAGATCGGTCGCGTCGAGGCGACCGTCACGCAGCCCGCGATAAGCCAGGTCGTGATCCAATCCTTGCACCGTCGTCTGCGGCAAAGCGTAGCGCGCGGCCAACCCCGGCCAGCCGTCGCGGCGGTTCATGAATTCGTTGCTGAAGCCGAAACGCAGGTCGGGGTGGCGGCCGAGATCCGACAGCGAGCGAATGCCGCGCCCGGCAGCGACGGCGGCGCGCATCCCGATGGCGTAAGTGTTGTCGAACCCCAGCGGCCCGATGACGCCGATCCCGCGCCCGCGCAGGGCCGCGCGCAAGGCAGTGGCGTCGGCGCCGGCGGGCACCAGGTTGCGCACCAGTTCCTGCGTCAGGGTGCCGGTGTACTCGGGGTAAAGATCAATTTCGCCGCCGAGAAGCGCGTCCCAGCACAGGCGCGAGCCGCCCAGCGCCCGGCGGTGTTGCGCGGGCGTGCCGGCGGCGCTGGCGACCTGCGCGGCGATCTCGCCCAGGATGACCGATTCGGTGAAGGCCTTCGAAGCGACGCGCAGGTGATCGCGTTCGTCGCCGGCCGAAACGCGCGCGTCGAAAAGGACCGACGACGCCAGCGCGATGACGACGGTGGTTCGCCAAGCGTTCACGCCGGCCGCTCCGGATCGTCGAAGGCCGGCCGTCGCTGTGCGGCCACGAAGGCGCGCACGAACGGATCGGCCGGCGCGCGCCACAGCTCGACGGCGCGGCCTTTTTGCACCACCCGCCCGTCGCGCAGCAAGGCCACCGTGTCGGCCAGCAGCGCCGCCTCGGCCAGGTCGTGCGTCACCAGCACCACCGTCTTGCCGAGATGCTTGAACACGCGTCCGAGATCGTCCTGCAGCTCGGCGCGCACCAGCGGATCCAGGGCGCCCAGCGGTTCGTCCAGCAACAGCAGCGCCGGATCAAGCATCAACGCCCGCATCAGCCCGACGCGCTGGCGTTGCCCGCCCGACAGCTGCGACGGATAGCGCGCCAGCGCGTCGACGGGAAAACGGGTCAACGCCGTCAGTTCATCCTGGCGCGCGGCGATGCGCGCTGGCGGCCAGCCCAGGTGGCGCGCCATCAAGCTGATGTTCGCCGCCGCCGTCAGGTGCGGAAACAGTCCGCCTTCCTGAACCACGTACCCGATGCGCTGGCGAAGCGCCCGCACGTTGTCGTCACCGAGGCGCGCGCCGTCGATGAACACCGCGCCGCTGTCCGGGCGATCAAGGCCAAGGGCCAGCCGTAAGATGGTGGTCTTGCCGCAACCGCTGGGTCCGATCAGCGCCAGCGTTTCGCCGTGCGCCACCGCCAGGGTCAGTGGTTGCAACGCGCGCACGGTGCCGTGGCTCTTCGATACGTCGGCGAACGCCAGCGCGGGCGCAACGGGGGTTTCGTTCACGGGGAAACCACCATACGATCTTCCGTCTTTCGGCGCCGCCCGCAGGGCATACTCCCGCCATGAGCGACGACGGTGGCGACGATCAGGCTTCGTGCCCGCATCTGGCGACGATCAATCCCAAGACTCACCCGCACAGCCGTGGCTGCGAGGAATGTTTGGCCAGCGGTGATACCTGGGTGCATCTACGCCTGTGCATGCACTGCGGGCACGTCGGCTGCTGCGACGATTCAAAGAACCGCCACGCCACCAAGCACTACCACGCCACCCACCATCCCATCATGCGCTCGCTGGAACCGGGCGAGACCTGGGGTTGGTGCTTCGTCGACGAAGTGGGCTTCGATCCGTTGCTCGGATAGCCGGGGCGCCATGGCGGCGGTGGCCGCGCCGCTTACAGGTCCTGCAGCGAGCGGTGCACAAGCTGGATGCAGATCGATCCTTCGCCCACCGCCGACGCCACCCGCTTGACGCTGCCTGAACGCGCGTCACCGACGGCGAACACGCCGGGGATGCTGGTCTCCATCAGGTGCGGCGCGCGCGGCAGAGGCCAGTGCGCGCCGGCCAGATCGTCCGGGCGCAGGTCAGCGCCGGTCTTGACGAAGCCGCGATCGTCCAGCAGCACGCAGCCCTCCAGCCAGGCGGTGTACGGCTCGGCGCCGGTCATCATGAAGATGTGGCGCAAAGCCAAGGTGGCGCGCTCGCCAGAATCCAGGTGGCGGATGCGGACGCGCTCCAGCCAGTCTTTGCCCTCCAGCGCTTCGATCTGCGTGCGCGTGCGGAGGCGGACGTTTTCGCCGTCGTTGATGCGCTGGATGAGATAGCGCGACATGCTGTCCGCCAGGCCAGGCCCGCGCACCAGCACATCGACGTTCGAGGCGATCTGGGAAAGAAACACCGCTGCCTGCCCGGCCGAGTTGGCCCCTCCGACGATGGCCACCGGTTCCTTCTGGCACAGCTGCGCTTCAAGGTGGGTGGCGCTGTAATAGATACCGGCGCCTTCAAAGCGCATCAGATCGGGAAGGTCGGGCTTGCGATAACGGGCGCCGGTGGCGATGACGATGGCCCGGGTGCGAACCACTTCGTTGTTCTCCAGGAAAATCTTGTACGGGCGGGCGTCGCAGTTCAGGCGCACGGCGCGGCGGCCGATGGCCACGTCGGCGCCGAATTTTTCCGCCTGGCTGAGGGCGCGGCCGGCCAGCGCCTGTCCCGAGATGCCGGTGGGAAAGCCGAGATAGTTTTCGATGCGCGAGCTCGTGCCTGCTTGCCCGCCGGGCGCCGTGCCTTCCAGCACCAGCACGTCCAGACCTTCGGAAGCGGCGTACACCGCGGCGGCCAATCCGGCTGGTCCCGCGCCGACCACGATCAGGTCGCGGATCTTGTCGGTTTGCAGCGACAGGCTCAGGCCCAGCTCGGCCGCCAGTTTTTCGATGGACGGGTTGCGCAGCACGCCGCGTTCCCGGCACACCACCACCGGCACCTCGTTGACGCCGACCTCGAAGCGATCCAGCAGCGCCTGCACCGAAGGATCGCTGTCGACGTCCTGGTAGGTGAAAGGCTGGCCGTTGCGGGTGAGAAATTCGCGCAGCTCCAGCGTCGAGCGCGAATGATTCGAGCCGATCAAGATCAGATCGCCGCCGCCCTGGGCCAGCAAGCCCATGCGCCGCAGGATGAAGGCGCGCATCAAGATCTCGCTGAGCTCGCTGTCGCGCTGAACCAGCGTGCGCAGGTGTTCGCGATCCAGCATCACCAACTCGCCGTCTTCGATGACCCGCCCGCGCACCAGGGCCCGACGTCCGGACAGCATGTTGATCTCGCCGGTGAACTCGCCGGCGCGGTGGATGGTCACCCGTTCCTCGTGGCCGTCCATCGGGCGCAGAACTTCGATCGCCCCGTCGACCACCACGAAGAACGCGGTCTGCGCGTCGCCCACCTCGAACACCAGCTCGCCCGCCTTGACCGTGCGCCGCTGCCCGAGGTGACAGATGCGTTTGATTTGCTCGGCGGTGAGCACCGGGAACATCTGCGCGCGCCGCCCCAGATAGATGTCGTCGGCCATGGCGCAGTCCTAGGCTTTGAACGGGACCGATGCAAGGGGGGACGGTTCAGATTTGCGATTGTCGCGGGGCTGCGCCGCCGGGCCGCCGGGGGCGGGACTTCTTGCCGCGCTTGCGCCGCTTGACGAAGAAAAGTCCACCCAGCGGAACCGCCAGCGTGGTCCACAACCACTGCCAGTTACCGGCGACGAAATCTTTCACCCGCGTGGTGGCGGCCACTTTCACCAGCACCGTCTGTTCGAAGGTGTTGATGGTCCAGCGCTGGGTCTCGGCGCCCATGGTGACCACCGCGTCGACCGACAGGTGCAGCGGTCGTTTGCCGCCACTGTCGGGCGTGACCTCCCACTCCCAGGTGGTCGTGTCCGAACCGATCGGTTGCTCCTCGGGCGTGACGGCGGTGATCTGAAAGTGCTGACCGGTCAGGCGCGCCTGCGCGACGGGCGACGTGCGCAGGGTGGTGGTGGTGACGGTGGCGCCGGGCAGGTGTTTTTCCAGCTCGGCGCGCAGGTCCGCCATCGACTTGCCGAACGAGAGATCCAGGTGCACGTGCGCGCTTTCGCCGGCCACCATGTCGGCGGGGATCACGTACGACGCTTGCGCGGTGGGGAAACTTTTCTTGATGCTGTCAAAGTCGGGCAGGGCGGGCGCGGGTGGTGATGGAGGAGGTGGCGGTGGAGGCGCTGCCGCCGTCGTGGGCGGTGAATGCCCATGGCCGCTGCCGGTCGCATGCGTGCCGATGGTGCCAAGGCCGATGCCCTCGCCGCGGCCGCCGCCACCCTGGCCGATGCCGCTCAGGCCCTGGCCGCCGTGCGCGGGTGCGGTCACGCCGCCGCCGGCGCCGAGGTGAAGATCGCTGCCGCTGCTTTCGTGAGCGGACGTGTGCGGGGTGATCGGTTTTGGTTTTGACGCCTCCTCCTTGTCCGGCGCCGTCGGCGTCGTTGCCGGTGGTGGCGAGGGCGCGGGTTCCGGCGCCGCCGCGGCTGCGGGCGGTCGCGCGGATGGTTGATCCCTGGGTACCGGCGCCGACTTTTGCGCCTGGCCACAGTCAGCGGCGGCGAGCAACGCCAGCACGGACACCGCGGCGATGGTGCTGATGCTTCGCTGAAAGCTTCGGCCCCCCGGTTCGATCATGGACACCTCTTGGTTGCGGACGCCCCGGCATTTAACGCGTCAGCGCCAGAAAATTCCAATTCGCGCTTCGGCGATCGCGGCCGCTATTGCATCAGCTCGTCGGCGCCGCAGTCGCTCTTGAGGCCTTGCGGGCGAGGTGTGCCCTTCCGATCGGTGGCAGGCGCGTCGTCGGTCACCGCGTCCTTGCACGTCGCCGGCGAGCTGGCGTCCAGCCGATAGCCATTCGAGGTCAACGCGAAGAGGTTGATCGACGTGCTGCACGTTCCGGTGCACGGATCTTTAGGAATGCAATTCGCCGATAGGGCCGCGCTGCTGCCGGCGACGATGCTTCCCTCGATATTGTATGCGTCGGTGCCGCACGCCACGCCGACCAGCATGTTCGAGACCACGGTGTTGAACGCGAAGCGCATCGGCATGCTGGTGGTGTGACCGAGGGTCACGCCGGCGTAGAGTCCGCCGCCGTTGGAGGCGATGACGGTGTTCTCGATATTGAACGCGGCGCCGGCGACGGAGATGCCGCTGCCCATGTTGTCGTGAATCAAGCTGCGGCGAACGTTCAATGTCCCGGCGGTGGCCGACACGCCCACCGTGCCGCCGTTGGCGATCTCCAGATTCTCGATCGTCAGCGTCGCGCCGGTGGCGGTCAGCGAGGCGCCCGGCGCCGTCGCCATCACCGGGACGATCTTGGCGCCCAAGCGTCCCGCGACGACCAGGATGGCGTTGTTGGTGCTGACCTGGAACCCGTCGAAGGGCGTGGTTCCGACCAGCAGCACGGCGGCTTTTTGATCGGCGATGGCCGTATCAACCACGGTCTGCACCACACAGCGCACGTTGCCCAGCGGTCCGGTCGTTGAACACGGGTGTTGCGTGTCCTGGTTGACGTACAGAACGTCGCCGGCGCCCGCGCAGCGGCCGCTGTCCAGGCAAAGGCCGGGCAGCATGCCGTAACCGTCGGCGCAGTCCTTGTCGGTTTTGCAGATGCGGCACTTGTCGCCGTCGCAGATCGGTTTGTCGGCGCCGCAGTCCATGTCAACCACGCACTCGACGCATTGATTGCTCTTTGTGTCGCAGACGTGACCGCCGGGCGCCGTCTTGCAATGGTCTGATTTCGTGCAGGCGACGCACGCGCCGGCGTTGGCGCCCGTGAGCAGGCACCCGGGGTTGGCCACTGGGCACTCGTTGTCGCCGTTGCAGCCGCGGCAGAAATCCTGGCCATCGCAAACCGGCTTCGTCCCTGTGCACTGGGCCTTGTTCACGTTCGAGCAGGCCACGCACTGGTTGTTGTCGCAGACCGGGGTGGTGTCTTTGCACTGGTCGTGCAAGTCCGCCGTGCAGGTCACGCATTTTTTGTTGTCGCAAACCGGCGTGCTGGGCGAGTTCGTGCTGCAATAGCTGTTGGTGCAGGGCACGCACGTTCCTTTGTCGCAGGCCGGCCCATTCGCGTTGTTCGTGCATGCGTTATCGCCAGCGCAGGGGGCAGCAACCTCGGCGTCGGCAGCGTCGACCAGCGGAACATCGACGAGCGCCCCGTCAGTGTCGGCGCGGTCCGCGAGATCGACGACATCGGTCTGCGCGTCTCCTTTCATGATCGGCTCCAGTCCAGCGTCGACGATCTCGCACAGCTTTGTGGTCGAGTTGCATTTGCCAACCGAGCACGGCGTTTTCTGATCGCAATAGTCGGTGGCGTTCTGATACGTCCGGCAGGCGGATGAGGTCAGCGCCAGCAATATGATCACGCCAGCGCTCCGCAAAACCCGCGCGGCCATCAGAATTGTCCTCCGACGATGACGCTGCCTGGGCCCACCGAAATCAGCGACACGTGCAGGCCGTTGGCCGCCGGTGAAGACTGTTCGCGCGGAGCCAACCAGCCCCAGGCGACGGCACCACCGATGGCCGCCAGACCCACGCCGCCCAGCAGCCAGCCCGTGCGCGCGTCGGAGTAGGTCTGCCCGCACATCGGCGCCGAAGCCGCGCACGCCGACTGATCGCCGCGCGCAATGAGAAACACGCCGGAGCCAACAAGCGCCACCCCGACGCCACCGACGATCCACGGGCCGACCTGCGTCTGGTTACTGCTGCCGCCTTCGTTGGCCGCGGCGGCCAGCATTGGCTCGCTGCCGCCGATCGCACCGGCGGCCAGCGCTTTTGCCATGGCGTCGGTCGCGCGCTGCTCGAATTTTTGCGCCAGCGTCTCGGTTGAACAGGCGTCGCAGGCGAAGTCAGCGGAGGCCACGGTCTCGAACGGACGCGCGCGGAACACCTGAACCTTGGCGGCGTACGACGACGACGATGATGGTGACGGCGCGCCGGGCGTGGGCTGGGCGCGGGCCTCGGCGCGCACGAAATAGCGCGCGCCCGTCGCGGCGGTGGCCTGGGCCAGGCAGGCCGGGCCGGCGCAGATCAATCCTTCGGCGGTGTGCGGGATCTTGGCGCTGTCGATGGCCACGAAGGAGATGTCGGTGCGCTGCAATCCTTTGACGACGGCGTCGTCGAACGTCCGCCCGTCGCTGGCGGCGGCGCCGGCGACGTCCGTGCCCAGAAACGCGACCCGCGGCCGATCGTCCGCGGTGGTGGCCGCTGGCGCGGTGGCCTGGGCCAGCGAGCGGGCGCGCCCCGTCGCCGGCGCGGTCGCCGCCGCAATCAACACCAGCGTGCGCAACAGCCACACGCCGCGCGTCCACAGGCCAGTCACTCGCCGAGTCTCCTCACCACGCATCGGGCGGCCATTAGAACCCAACGCGCGTCATCAGGTCCATACTTCGATCGCCATCGTGGTGATGGCGGTCCGACGATCGACGGTGCTTTCGACCGTGTTAAAGTCCCGCGCCGATGCGACGCAGACCATGGCGGTGGGTTTTCTGGGCGCGTCTGGCGCTGGTGGTGGCGGCGTTCATGAGCCTCCCGTCGTCGGCGCGTGCGGCGGACGTGGCGACCAAGCTGACCGCCACCGGCATCAGCCCGGCAGCGCGCGAGCGCTTTGAAGAATCCCTGCGCCGCGCCCTGGCCGGTGGCCGCTACACGGTCGTCTCCGCCGACAAGGCCAGCTACGAATTGTCGGCCGAGCTGGTCCAGACCGCGTCGGACACCGCTTTCAAATTGCGTCTTGTTGATCCCCGCATGGGGCGCGTGCTGAGTGATCGCGACGGGCGCTGCACCGGCTGCGACGACGCCGAGACCGCCAGTCGCTTGCAGCTGGCCGCCGAAAGCCTGCTGGTGACGGCGCTGGAGACGCCCGCCGGTCAGGCTGGGCCTGGCGTTGAATTGGCGCGGGCATCGTCGGCTAATTCATCGTCGTCGGGATGGACCCGGGCGCTGCCGTGGATCGGCTTGCTGGGCGTGGCCGGGGCCAGCGCCGCCGTGGACGCGCACTACAGGTGCCATGACAGCGCCGGGCATGCCGACGCCTGCACAGTGCCGCTGATCGGTCTGACGTCGCTGGCGGTTCTGTCGGCGGGGCTGGCGGTGGGCACGTCGCTGTCGCTTTCGCTGGGCGATTCGTCACGCGACAGTGCCGGGCCGCCGCGCTGGGCGCCGTGGGTGATCCTGCTGTCGGGGGTGGCGGCCGGCGCGTCGGGCGTCGGCATCCTGACCGAAGACGGTCATGAAAAAGACGGCATCAAAGCGCTGGGCTACGTTTCAATCGGGGCTGGCGCGATCGTCACCGCCACGGCGCTGGGTGCGATCATCAAGGCGCCTGACGGCGGCGCGGCGGTGGCGCTGGCGGTGGCCCCGACCAGTGTCGGGGTCTCGGGACGTTTCTGATCGCCGGGTGCTAACGCGTCTGACGAACGCGTCGTCGGGACAGCGCCGCCAGTCCGATCGCCAGACCCAACGCCGCACCGGTTGGCAACGACGTCTCGCCCGCGAGCGCGCACCCGCCGCCTGACGATGGCGGGGGGTCGACGGTTCCCGCGGCGCCGCCGCTGCCGCCAACGCTGGTGCCGGCCGCGCCGTCGTCGTTGGTCGCACCGCTGTCGGTCGCGCTGGCGCCCCCGCTGCCGGTGGTCGTCGGGTAACCTTTGGCCGGTTCGTATTGCATTCCGGTCGCCGCTTGTCCCAGCGCCGGCAATGCCAGCCACGCCCAGCCGCTCACCACCAACGCAGCCGACAATTTTCTCGCAGAACCAAACAAATTCTGACGGTCCATTGTTCCTCCTCGCTCGGCGTTGAGGCACGAGCGACGCGCCGGGGGCAACGGCGTCAAGGACGATGCTACATCAGAATCAATTCGTTGCTGGCACTTATTGCCCAATGCCGTGATCAATAAATCTTCCGGCACCATCGACGACGGACAGACCCTGTGCGAGCATGCCGGCCCATGAAAATCAGCGCGAAGAAGGCCGTGACCATCGGATACACGGTCAAGGACGACGCGGGCGAGATTCTGGACACGTCGATGGGCACCGACCCGCTGACGTATTTGCAAGGCCTGGGCAACATCGTGCCCGGCCTGGAACGCGCGCTGGAGGGAAAAACCGCAGGAGACAACGTCGTTGTCTCGCTGGCGCCGGCCGACGCGTACGGGACGCGCGACGAATCATTGCAGCAGACAATTCCGCTGCGGCAACTGCAGGTCGACGACAAGCGCAAAGTCAAAGTGGGCGGCCGCTATCGCGCCTGGCTTGATGGTGGCGCGCACGTTGTGGAAGTCATCGCCATCAACGGTGATCAAGTGACGGTCGACGGCAACCACCCGCTGGCCGGGAAGACCTTGCACTTCACTGTCGACGTGGTCGAGGTGCGCAACGCCACCGCCGACGAGCTGGCCCACGGCCACGTGCACGGTCCCGGCGGCCACCACTGATTGCGTGCGCGCCACAGACGATCCGTTGACCCCGTCTGTGGCACAATGCCAACGCCTTAACAACGAGCTTAGGAGACGATCACTATGAAAAGCGGCGGCAAGGCAGTGGCGCATTTCGGTTGGGCGGTGACTGTGGCGGCGACGATGGCGGCCTGGGCGTTCGGATGCGGCGGCGGCAGCAACCCCAGCCGCAGCGACGCCGGCGTCGACGCCGGCATGCCCGAGACGACGGCGGACGTGCCGACTGATACGGGCGGCGACGCAGCGACGGCGTGCGCGACCGGCGGCTCTGGACAGCTCACGCTGGCCATCAGCGGCCTTGACGCGGGCGTGGTGCCGATGGTGCGCGTGAACGCCGGCGGGCTGACCACGCCGATGAGCCTCGTCGCTGGGACTGCCGTGACGTTGCCGTCGGGGCCCGGCTACAAGATCGAATGGCGGCGCGTGAAGACCGCGCCCGCCGCCGGGGGCATCGTCGGCAAGGCGTTCTATGTCAGCGCCAGTCCTTTCGACGGCTGCATCAAGAGCGGCGGCTCGGTCACCGCCACGCTGACGTATTCGCAAGAGCCAGGCAGCGAGAAGATGTGGCTGACGGTGGCAAACGCGCCCACGCTGGGCAACGAGATCGCCGGTTTCACCAGCGCGCAGCTGGCGGCTTCGGGAACCGTCGAGCCGACGGTGTGGAAGACCAAGAACTTCACCGGGCGGGGCAACGCCGGCGCTGTCGACTCGTCCGGCAACTTGTGGGTGCCGGGCGGCGATCGGATCAACATGTACCCGATGGCCACCTTGGCCGTGGCCGGCGACGCCGCGCCGACGGTGATCATCACCCAGCCCGACGGCGCCAGCGCGAACTTCGCTGCCTTTGATCCCAGCGGCAATCTGTGGATCGCCCGTGGAGCGCCGGCGGCGGAGAACTCCATCGTGCGCTACGCGCCGGCCGATCAGGCGGCCTCCGGCGCGCCCACGCCGGCGGTGGCGTTGACCAGCTCTGACCTGATGAATCCGTCGGGATTGGCCTTCGACAGCGGCGGCAATCTTTGGGTGGCCAGCCAGGCCAACGACAAGGTCCTCAAGTTCGGCACGGCGCACCTGGCCGCGTCGTACAGCGGCCCCGCCGATGTCGCGTTGACCGCGCAGAGCGGTCCTCCCGTTGTTGGGGCCTATACCAGTCCGGTCGCGCTGGCCTTCGACAAGACCGGAAACCTGTGGGTCAGCTTTATCAGCAACGTTGTAAAAATTTCGTCAGCGCAGCTGGCGGCCACGGCGCTGATCGACGCGCCGCTGGCCTTGACCGTGGGCACCGAGACCATGGCCTTCGACGAATCGGGCGGCCTGTGGACCGCAGCAGCGACGGGCGTGGGGAAGTTCCAGCGCATCCCCGCCGCCAGCCTGGCCACCGCCGGCGACGTCACGCCGGACATCGTCATCAACAGCGCCGAGCTGGGCGATCTGGAACAACTGCTTTTGAATCCCGCCCCGACCTGGTCGACGATTCAAGACTGGTAGTCAGCGCCGGGCCTATCCGGCAGCAATACCGGCGGGGGCGGACAGTCGTTAACCGCTCTGCGTTTCGTCGTTTACGTCAATAGGGCGCTTCGTTAACGCCCTCGAAACACGTCCGCCGGTATTCCAGAAGGAGATGATTTCTCGTCGTCGGCTGGTGGTGGTGGGCAACGGCATGGTCGGCCATCACTTCGTTGATCAGCTGACGGCCGGCCCGCAAGGCGACGCCTGGGACGTCACCGTCTTCTGCGACGAACCGCAGCTGGCCTATGACCGCGTGAACCTGTCGAAGTTCTTCGAAGGGCAGGGCGCCTCCGGGCTGGCTCTGGCCACGGCGGAACAATATGCGGCGGCTGGCGTGCGCGTGCTGGTGGAGCAGAAGGCGGCGGCCATCGATCGCGCCGCGAAGCTGGTCCGATCGTCGACGGGCGAGGCGATTCCTTACGATCGGTTGGTGCTGGCCACCGGGTCGTATCCGTTCGTGCCGCCGCTGGAGGGGCGCGACGCCGCCGGTTGCTTCGTTTACCGCACCATCGCCGATCTGGAGGCGATCCGCGCCTACGCCGCCGACGTCAGCGTGGGCGCGGTGATCGGCGGAGGACTGCTGGGGTTGGAGGCGGCGAACGCGCTGCGGAACCTGGGCCTCGAAACCCACGTGGTGGAGATGGCGGCGCGCCTGATGCCGCTGCAGGTGGACGAGATCGGCGGCGCGGTCTTGAAGCGGCGGATCGAAGCCCTGGGCGTCGGCGTGCACACCGGCATGGCGACCAAGCGGATCTTGGTCGAAGACGGGCGCGTCGTCGGGTTGCAGTTCGCCGACGGCGGCCAGTTAGACGCCGCGATGGTGATTTTCTCGGCGGGCATCCGGCCGCGCGACGAACTCGCGCGCGCCTGCGGCCTCACCATCGCCTCGCGCGCCGGGATCGCCGTCGATCAACACTGCCGCACGTCGGATCCCGACATCTTCGCCATCGGCGAGTGCGCGTCGTGGGACGGACGCACGTACGGCCTGGTGGCGCCCGGCTACCGCATGGCCGAGATCGCCGTCGAACAGCTGGGCGGCGGCGGCGCCCGCCACCTCACCACGTTCGACATGAGCACCAAGCTGAAGCTGCTGGGCGTGGACGTGGCCAGCTTTGGCGACGCCTTCGGCCTGGACGCCGGCGCGCACACGGTCAGCCTGGTCGACACGGTGGCCGGCGTTTACAAGCGCCTGGTGGTCAGCGCCGACAAGCAGCGCTTGCTGGGCGGCATCCTGGTGGGCGACGCGGCGGCATACAGCCAGTTGCTGGCGATGGTGCAGACGCGCACCGCGCTGCCCGCCGAGCCCGACGAGCTGATCCTTCCGCGACGCGAAAGCGCCACGCGCGGCGGCGGCCTGTCGCCGGCGAATTTGCCGGCCGAGGCGCTGATCTGCAGCTGCCACAACGTCTCGAAGGGCGCGATCTGCGAGGCCATCGCCACCAAGAACCTTCTGGACGTGCCCGGCGTGAAGAAGTGCACCAAGGCCGGCAGCGGCTGCGGTTCGTGCACCGCGCTGGTCGGCGAAATCTTGAAGATCGAGCTGAAAAAAGCCGGCGTGACCGTCAACCACGGCATTTGCGAACACTTTCCCCATTCGCGGCAGGAGCTGTTTCACCTGGTGCGGGTCAAGCGCCACCGGACCTTCGACGAGGTGGTGGACGCCCACGGCAAGGGCGCGGGCTGCGAGATCTGTAAGCCGGCGGTGGCGTCGATCTTGGCCTCGCTGTGGAACGAATACGTTCTCGGCCCCGACCACGCCGGCCTGCAGGACACCAACGATCGCGCGCTGGCCAACATGCAGCGCGACGGGACCTACTCGGTGGTGCCGCGCGTCCCCGGCGGCGAGATCACGCCGCGCCAGCTGATCGTGCTGGGCGAGGTGGCGGAACGCTTTGGCCTGTATTCGAAGATCACCGGCGCCCAGCGGGTGGATCTGTTCGGCGCCACGCTGGATCAGCTGCCGGCCATCTGGCGCCAGCTGATCGCCGCCGGTTTTGAATCTGGCCACGCCTACGGCAAGGCCCTGCGCACCGTTAAGTCGTGCGTGGGCAGCACCTGGTGCCGGTTTGGGGTGCAAGATTCCGTCACCTTCGCCATCCGCCTGGAGAACCGATACAAGGGCCTGCGCAGCCCGCACAAGCTGAAGGCCGCCGCGTCCGGCTGCGCGCGCGAGTGCGCCGAGGCCCAGGGCAAGGACTTTGGCGTCATCGCCACCGAGAAGGGATACAACCTTTACGTCTGCGGCAACGGCGGGATGAAACCGCAGCACGCGCAGTTACTCGCGTCGGATCTCGACGAGGACACGGTCCTTCGCTACGTCGATCGCTTCTTGATGTTCTACGTCCGCACCGCCGATCGGCTGGAACGCACCGCCACCTGGCTGAACAAGCTGGAGGGCGGGATCGATTATTTGCGGCGGGTGGTGGTCGACGACGCGCTGGGCATCGCCGCCGAATTGGAGGCCGAGATGAAGAACGTCGTCGACACCTATCAATGCGAGTGGACGACCACCCTGGGCGATCCGGACAAGCTGAAGATGTTCCGCACCTTCGTGAACTCCGACGCGTCGGATCCCGGCATCGTGCGCGTGCCG
>DASXQB010000091.1:0-13151 GCA_036493295.1 Polyangia bacterium
GGCGGCGCCGATGGTCGACGATTTTCCGGGATAGGTCAGCGTCACGGGCGAACTGGCGCCGGCGCCGGTCACGGTGACCTCGACGGTGTCGACCCCGACGATGGCCTGATCGGCGGCGACCAATGTCAGCACGACGAATGACTGGTGCTTGGCGCAGCCGGCGGCGCCGAAAATCAGGCAAGCGAGCGCGGCGCTGATCGCCGCTGGGGATTTCGACCGCCCGCTAGAACGCACGCTTGTCCCCCAGCGTGGTGTTGGGCGTGCTGGGTCCCGACGACGAATTCGCCAGCCAGATCGCGCCGGCGGTCAGCGCCACCACGCCGATGGCGCCCCAGAACCAGGCCTTTTTGTAGAACGGTTTGTTCGGCGGTGGTGGCGGCGGTGCCAGTGGGATCAGGACCTCGGGCTCAGGCGACGGCGCGTAGACGGGCGGCGCAGCGCTCGGAGGGGCGAAAGGTGGTGCGCCGGACGGCTGCAGGTCAGCCGGCGGCGGAGCGGGCGACAGCGGCACCACGGCGTCACCGCCGGGCACCGTTGGCGCGCCGGGCGCGGGCAAGGGCGCGGCTGTTTGCGGCGGCGGCGTGGTGCCACCTTGGGCGTGGGCGTTGGCGCCGGCCAGGACCAGGCCCGCCAGCGTCAGCATCGCCACGCGCGTCCGCAGTGTCAGCAAGCGAAGGGGGAATAAGCGCGGCATCGGCGTCATTGTGCTTTCGCCTGGGACGCGCGTCCAGTCCGCAGCATTCACGATTCGCGCGGTGAGGTCCGCGAAAGACTAGTCTGTCTCTGGACCGGAGCGCAGATCGCGACGCTGCCCGGCCGGGAAAAGCCGGTCCATCAATTCGGCCATGTCCCGGCGGTTGCCGATGTTGGGGCCGAGCGCTCGTTTGAATTCCTCGGCGGTGCTGTAGCGCTGCGCCGGATCGTTGGCCAGCGCGCGCTGCAAGATCGCGGCGGCGGCGTCGGGCAGCTCTTCGATCTGGTTAAACTGCGAGGTGGCCGGTCCCACCGCCGCGCGCATCAGGCGATTGATGGTGGTTTCGCCGCCGTAAAGAAACTGGCCGGTCAGGCAGTAGTACAAGACCAGGCCGGCCGAAAAAATGTCGCTGCGCACGTCGACCGAATCTCCGCGTGCTTGCTCGGGCGACATGAAGCTGGCGTTGCCCTTCACCATGCCCACCTCGGTGCGGCTGATCCGGCGTTCGGCCTTGGCGATGCCGAAGTCGGTCAACTTCACCTCACCGCGATAGGAGATGAGGATGTTTCCCGGCGCCACGTCGCGATGGACGATGTCCAGCGGCTTTCCGTCCTTGTCCATCTGCGAATGAGCGAAGGCCAGCGCCTCCAGCACGTCGTGCACGATGTAAAACGAGATGGGAACGGACAGCGGGGTGCCCACCAGCTCGACGTGCTGTTGCAGGATCTTTCCCAGGTCGCGGCCGTGGATGTACTCGAGCGCGAGAAAATATTCTTCGCCGGCCTTTCCGAAGTCGAACACCGGGACGATGTTCGAATGGACCAGCCCGGCTTGCAGGCGCGCTTCGTCGATGAATTGATTGACCACGTCCCGCTGGCGAGAAAGATGAGCGTGCATGCGTTTGACCACGAAGTGGCGCACGAAGTCTTCCGCACCGTACGCGGCGGCGAAAAATATTTCGGCCATCCCGCCTTCGCCGATGCGTTCAATCAGGCGATAGCGGCCCATTTCGGTCAGGCCGCCAACGGCGTCCGACGCCACCGCCGCGGCTGTGGCCGACGCCGAGACCGGGCGCCCGGTGATGTCGACGGGCAGCGTGCGCGCCATCTGGCTGGGCAATAGCTTCGTGCCCGAGACCGGACGCGTGCCCACTGCGCGCGGCACGGTGGGCACGGGCACGGGCGCCTTCGGCTCCATCCCGTTGGGCGGCGTCGGGGTGTCATCGGCTGGCGCCGCCGGCTGTCCGGCGGCGTGTCCGCGGGGTGCGCGAACCACCACCAGAGCGAACAACGCCAGGGCGGCGCCCGCCAGCGCGATCAGAAGGCCGCCCCATTCTCGCGGCGGCGGCGCCACCGGCGGCGAGACCCCCAGCAGCCACTGGCGTTCGCCCAGCGACCAGGAGACGCCGATGCGGCCTTCGGCCAATATCACCGGGCCGTTTCGTTCGTGCCCCACCAGCGATTCAACCAGTCCGCGCGTCGCCGGCGGTCCGGTGACACCGACCAGGCTTTTTCCGTCTGACAAACCGACGAGGTCTCCGGCCTGGCCGGCCACCCGGGCCAAGACCGCCTGATCGAGAGGCGCGCCCAGCAAGACCACCGGCGCGTCCGCGGTCGCCGCCGCCGCGTTGTTGCCTTTGCCGGCCGACAGGCGCGCCGCCGCGCCCAAAAAAGCCCGACCGTCGGCCGCGCTGATCACGCCCGCAACCGCGCCCTTGGCCCGCGCTTGCTTGAGCATGTCGATCGCCGTTCCCTCCGTCGGCCGAGGCCCGAGGCCGGCCACCACGCCACGGTCGGTGATGATGGCGGACAGGGCGTAGCCGGTGCGGTAAGGCGTCCACCACTCTTCGTTTTCCAGCAGATCTTGAAAGGTCGTGCGATCGGCGCCCATCCTCCACGCCGAACGCAACTCTGGTACCGCCGCCGCGGCGTTCGCCGCCGGCAGCAACCCGGTCGCCGCTGTGTCCAGCGCTTGCCCGACGCGATCCTGGATGGCTGCCCCCGCCTTGATCAGATCAGGAAGCGCCGGACGCGACGATCCAAACTGCCACAGGCCGACGGCAACGGTCGTCAGACCCGCAGCCAGCAGGGCGTATTTCAGCGTCGCGCGCCGACCATCAATTTTCATACGAACCGTAGGCGCCTCCCTGTTTGTTTAGATGAGGACCCGTCGATCGCACCTCCGTCGACAAAGTCACGCTGGCCCCCTCGGCCGTGACGTCGACCTGCTGCGACGCCGGTTTTAGATCAGGTCCCCACACCACCACCCGGCGGTTGCCGATCGGGATGGCCGGCAGGTGAAAGGTGCCGTCGGCGCGCACGCGGGTCCAGTGCGTGTTCGGCACCACCAGCACGTCGGCGCGCATCTTTGAATGGATGTTGCAGAAGACTTCGACGTGACCTGGCTTCAGCAGCGTCACCGGCCTGGGCACCTGTCCCGCCTTCAGCGTCCCCACGTCGAACGCATCGCCCGGCGTGTTGGAGAAAACATTGTGAAAGACGGTGTCCTGGTTGGGAAACAACACGTGGGCCCCGACCGGCACCACCGCCACCATGGGAACGAACTGGCGATTGGCCTGCTTGATCTCGATGGTGGGCGGATGCGCCGGCACGCCACGCGGACCGTCGAAATAAACGTAGGCCTCGTTGGGCAGGCCGCCGCCCACCTGCACGTGGCCGGTGATCGACCCGGTGCTGGCCGGGGGGACCGCCGCCAGCGGCGCGCCGTGGGACGTGGTTGATCGCGGCAGCGGCGCGGGCGCGGCTGCGCCGGGAGCCAGCGACGGTACCGCCGTCGGCGCAGGTCCGCCGCTGTTGAGATAGCGCAGCAGCGACTCCTGCATCTGCATCAGCTGCAAGATCAGCTGCCGTTGTTCACGCTGGTCTTGCTGGAGGCGGGCGATCTCGTTCTCCAGCCGGGTGATGTCGCCGGCGCTGGGGGACGCGTCCGCCGCGCGGGCCACCGCCGGACAAAGCAGCAGCATCAGTCCCCCCGTCAGCAGCGTTCGTGAACGATGGCCCATTGATCTCCTCAATAGCTCAGAACCAAGCTGCTGGTGAAGACGTCATCCGGAATGCTGGGCACGTTGCCGTACTCACCGTTTCGAAGATACTCCGCTTTCAGCGTCGCCCAAGTATCCAGCACCAGACGAACCCCGACCGTGCCGCGCCAATTTCGGCTGACGTACGCCCGCTGTGTCGGCAACGTGATGTCGGCGCTGCGGTATCCCAGGCTGCCCAGCAGTCCCCACGATGACGTCAGCATCGCGTGAACCTCGACGTATCCACCGCCGTGCAAGGCCAGCGAGTAAACGTTCTGGGTCGGATCGCCGGCGGCCGCGCCTTTCAGCCATTGCGCCAGCACGTCCACCGGGCCCGCGCGGGCCAGAAGGTCGAAGCCATAGAACCACATCGGGTGTTGCACGCCGGTGGTGCGATCCTGCGGGCCATAGCTGCCGGAGGCGCCCAGCTCCAGCGAAAACGGCAGCGGCAGGTGCACGGACAGCCGCCCGCTGACGGTCTTGCCGGCGTTGCTGTCGGTCTCGTCGTAAAAGAAGAATTGTTCGGTGGTGTTCGAGCCGTTGGTGGCGGCGGCGGCGATGGTCAGCCAGTCGTCTTCGCCGAACTTGCTGCGCACCTTGACGCCCAGGGCGGGGCCGGTGGTGTAACGGGCGATCAAAGACGGGGTGATGCCGAACCGCTGGTCGGACTTGCGCTGGCGGTATTCGATGCCCAGGACCGAATCAATTTTCCCGACGAAGATCGACGTGCGCTGCGATTGCGTGGGCAGCCATTCCAGCTGGGCCAGATCGACGTCCAGCATGTCGCCCAGCGAAAAATTGCTGCCCGTGCGCGGGGTGAAGTTCACGCTGGTGGTGATGATGGCGCTGGGCACGGGCGTGGCGCGCAGGCGCAGGTTGACCTCGTTGACGATGAACCCGGGCGCGCCGCGCGAGTGAATGCCGTCGTAGCGATCGACGCCGGGCGGATTTCCCAGATCGGCGACCTCGCCGCGCGAATTGATCACCGGGGCCAGGATGTCGCCGGGGAAAACCCAGGTGTAGCCCGCGTACCCGGGATAGGTGTGCATGACATCTTGAACGAAGCCGCTGCCGTTTCCTTCCGTGGCGAAGAAACCAAAGTCGACATAGCCGCTGACCGTGACCATCTGGCGGCGGCGCGCGGCCAGCTCTTCGTTTTGACGGATCTGTTCGGCCAGGGGATCAGACTCGTCCAGCGACGAATCGTCGGGGGCCGCGAGCTGCGCGTGGCCGACCCGAGCGGCGGCGACCAGGACCAACGCAAGACAACCGGCCGCCCGGCGGGCCGACCTCACGGACCGTCTCCGCTGGCGTCGGCGGGGGTGGCGTCGCCGCTGCTGCCGCCGTCGGCGGGGCAGGCGGCCATCGCGCCCGCTGGCGCGCTGGCGTTCAAACAGGTGGGCGCATAGGTATCAGCCGGCGGACCGATCAGCACCGAAGGTCCCGGCCGGCCGGTCAACGTCCCGAGGAAGGCGACCAGGTCGGTGCGGTCCTGATCGGACAGATTCAGAGGCGCCAGTTCCGACGTGCCCCAATCCCGGCTGAGGTCCGACAACGCTTGATCGTAGTGCCAGACCACATCGGCCAGCGTAGCGTACGACCCGTCGTGCATGTACGGCCCGGTCATGGCCACGTCGCGCAGGCTGGGCGTTCGCCACGCGCCCAGCCAGCGCGTCGGTGGCTTGGCGCTGCTCGCGTCGTCATAGGTCGCCGGGCCTTCGTCGTCGCACCCGTGGAGATCGCCGACCGTCGCGCCGCTGTCGCAGTCGGCTTTGTGAGCCAGATAGAATTCGTTGTCCAGGCAGGTGCAGCGGCGAAAGATGGTGGTCGCCGGGACGGCCGGCGCGCTGGCCGGTGGGCACTGGCGAAAGGTGGCGGTCGCCGATGGTGACGTGGCGCTGCTGGAGGCGTGCAGCTTCTGCAGCCCGGCGTAGGCGCCGACCGGCAGGCAAGCGCCGCCGGTCGCGACGCCCGCGGGCGCGCCGTTCGCGGTGCTGTCGGTCTCGGCGTCGCCTGCGCCGCCGTCGGCGGTCGGCGCGCTGGGAATGCGGCAATCGCAACCCGGGGTCTCGCACGCCGGCACCGTCGGCACGTGATCGCCGGTCTGACCGATGCCGATGTTGTGAAACTGGCGGTCGGAAAACAGGCTGCTGTTGTGGCAGTTCACGCACCCGGCGTGCCCGATGAAAAGTTTGAGGCCTCGTTTCTCCGACGGGTTCAGAACATCGGACGCGGGGCCGGCGTTCACGAACGCGTCGAACCGCGAACGATCGCTGGTCAGGAACCATTCGTAAGCGCCGATCGCCTTGGCGATGTTGGCGTGCACGCGCGCGGCCAGGGATTGCGAGAGCTCGGGGTGGCACAGTCGCGCGTCGTCGTACGCCGTGCGGAAGGCGGCGGTCTTGGCTGTCGCCGCGCTTGCGACGGCCATGTACTGGCCCATCTGCGACACGTCGGCGTTCAAAGACGTCAGGTCGCCGAACACCGCCTTGTAGTCGTCGTCGCCCAGATAACATTGCGCCACCAGGTACAGCGTCTTTTCACGGCGGCTGTTCATGGAGACCGGACTTTCCATGACCTGCGCGGCCTGCGACCACAGGGCGTCCGCGCGTCCGTTCCAGTAAAAGACCGGGAAGAAACGCGCCACGTTCAAAGTCTGCTGGGCGTTGACGTCGTACCAGCCGGCGCCGTTCGAAACGTTGGACGGCTGCGAAGTGAAATCCGAGCCGTAACGAGCGGGATCGTGACAGGTGGCGCACGAGATCCCCAGCTGGGGTGCGGTCGCTCCCGGCAGCCGGGGGGCAGGCGCTGCGCAGCTGTAGATGTCTTTCGGGTCGGCGCCGTCGCCGGACAGCCGCGGATCGTAGTAAAGGCGCCAGCCCAGCCTGACGATCGCTGGAAGGCCGGCGGGGTCGGTGGCGCCTTGGACGGCGTCCCACTGAGTGGGATCGAGAAACTCGTTCGACGGATCAGCGGGCGGTGGCGTGGCCGCCACGTTGGCCAGCGACGAGACCAGCGTCCATTCGTCGCCCGAGAAGAAACAATCGTCGGCGCTGGCGCAGTGGCCGCCCCAGCCTTTGCCGCAGCCGCCGATCAAACCAATCGCCAGGACCACCGCTGGAACACGCCACCCCATCGTTTTCTCGATTTCTCGAGCCGGAAAACCTTATCCGACAATCCGGGGCGAAGGAAGCCGCTATCTGCTGCCGGGCACCGGCGGTCCGCTGGGGCGGAATTGCTCGACCCAGATCAGACGTTCGTCGGTGTCTTCATCGCGCAGGCGCTCGGCCTCGGTCTCGGCGTCGGCCACCAGCTGGCGCAGGGCTCCCCGCGCGAGTGTAAAGTCGCCAATGCGATAGCCGGCCTCGACGATCATGTGCCGGCATTCGCGCAGAAAATCCGGCGGCAACGCCGGCGCGAGGGAGCCGCCACCCGGGATGTCGCCTTCCTCGCAAGCGGCGCGCAGGTAAGGCAGGGCATGGGTCGGGTCGCGTCCCAAGAGTTGTCGGCCCACCAGATACGGACCGAGACGATCATCGGGAAAGAGGCGGGCGTAATCGGTCAGCAGGAAAAATCCCAGCACGGCGTCGGGCGCCTGATCCAGATCGTCGCCGTACAGAACCCGGCCCAGGGTCTGGCGCGCCGGCAAGGTGCGCAGCGCGTGCAGGCGGGCCTGGGCCGTGCGCCGCTCACCCTCGTCGGTGGACAGCGCGACCACTTGTTTCTCCGCTGCCTCGGCGTTGGCGAAGTCGCCGGCGTGGTAATGGAGCGTCGCCGCCAGCGACGACGACCGCGCGCGTAGCGGATCGGTCAGCTCGCCGTCGGTGGCCAGCTGGTTGAACGTCTGCTGGGCGCGCCCGCGTTCGCCGGCCATCGCCTGAGCCCAGCCAAGCTCGATGCGAAAGGTGGGCTCGTCGGGATCGTCGCGGCAGGTCTCTTCCAGCAGGCGCACCGCGCGGGCCGGCGCCGTGCGCAGCAAGCCGCGGGCGTCGGCCACCCGGGCGGCCAGCTCGCGCGCGCAGATCTTCTTGAAGATGGCCGGCCGACGAAACAGCTCCTTGGCCCGCGCCCGATCGCGCGTCGACAGCGGCTGGCGCGCCAGGAACTGCCGCCATTCGCTTTCCAGATTGGGCAGCGGCGTGCGGTAGACGTCGCTGAAATTTCCCGCCGAATGATAGAGCCGCCGCAGTTTCTCCGCCCCGCGCGTCTGCAGCAGGAACGTGCAGAACGATCCGGCCAGCACGTAGGCCCGCGGTCCGGACACCGCGCTGAACCCGGCGCCCACCACCGTCTCCAGCGGCGGGGCGCGTCCGTCGGCGACGATGGCCTGCGCCTGCTGATGGATGGTCGACGGCCCGTCGGGATCGCCGGCGTCCGCCGCTTCGGCGATGCCTTCGATGAGACCGCTTGCGATGCGCGGGTAGGGGATGAAGCCCTTCCAGTGCCAGGCAAGGGCGATGCCCAGCAGCGGATCGCCGAACGCCCCGGCGAATACGTGCGCCATCTCGTGGCGAATGCGGGAGGAGGGAAAGCGTTCGGCCTGCACGAAGATCTCGCGCGTCCAAGGCTTGGCGTACAGGGTGTGGCCGGCGCCGACGGTGTCCTTTTTCAGCTCGGGCGAGGGGAATTCGTAGACGGTGATGGGACCGGCCGGCTCGACGCCCAACGTGCGGCGAAGCTGGTCGTAACGAAATTCCAGATCTTCAGCGGCCAGGCCCAGGTCGACCTTGGTCTTGCCGGCGGCCGATGAATAGCGCAGCACGAAGTGTGGCGTGCGCATCTCTTGATCCAGCACGCGGAGGACGTCAGCGTGCCGGGTGTGAAATCCCAGGACGCCACGTTCATGAAACAAGATCGCCGACGCCACCAGTAAAACGGCTGCGCCGGCGACCAGCTTGCGCGGCCACCGACGCGGGTTCGCGCCGCGACTGACCGTCGCCGCAGCGGTGGTCACGGCCGCGACGATCCACACGACGTTGGTCAGGCGAAACCACAGCAGACGCTCGGGCGGCCGGATCGCTTCGTCGTAGATCGGCCCGGGGAAATAGCCACCGAACGGATCGAAGGCGAAGACCGCCGGATCGACGTAGGCGCGCACCAGGGCCCAGGCGATCGACAGCACGGGCAACGCGAAGGCCACCAGCCGCCCGCGCCGCGGGAAGATAATCGCCGCCAGCGCGCCCGCCGGCGCGGCGTACAGCATCGTCCCCACCGGCAGCAGAGCATAAAAAGCCAGGCCGGCGCCGACGCTGCAGTTGGGGACGCGAACGGCGTTGGCCAGCGACAGCAGCAGCGGCAGCAGCAACAGCGCCAAGCCAGCCTCGACAGCGCGCGCGGCGAGGCGCCCCACCGGCGGCGGTTGGCCGAGCGGCCAGTCGCCTGATGCCCTGGCCCGCACCACCACGCCGTGCCCGACGTCCACGCCGGCCAGCGCGGCGCCGAAGCCAAGGGCGAACGAAAAATCGAAGCCCAGCAGATCAAACAACGGCACGAAGTCCAGGACCACCGCCGCTACCGCCAACAGCGTGCCCCAGATCAGCGCTCGCCGCCCCAGGCGCGCGTTGACGGCGGCAAGAGCCCGCCTTACCATCGCGGCACGCCCATGTCCGACGAGAACGATCGGCGAGACCAACACCGAGCGCCCATCGAATTGAAGGTCGAGTACAAGCGGCTGAACACCTTCTTCTACGATTACACGAAGAACATCTCGAAGGGTGGCACGTTCATCAAGACCGAGAAGCCGCTGCCGATCGGGACCGTGTTCCTGTTCAAGCTGCTGGTCCCCGCCCGCACCGAGCCGCTGCCGCTGCGGGGCGAGGTCCGCTGGGTGGTGCGCGAAGGCGAGCCGCTGCCCCCCGAGGCGCTGCCCGGCCACGATCCCGGGATGGGCATCCGCTTTGTCTACGACAGCGCTGAACAGCAGCGGGGTCTCGAACGCGTGGTCGAGAAGATGATGGTCGACAGCCTGGGTCAGCTCATCTATTCGCGGCTGGTGGGCGCGGCCGGTGATCCGCGGCGCGGGCCGATCAAGGACGAGAAGAGCCGGTCCTAGCGGCGGCGGCGCGTTTCAGCTCGTCCATGGCGGCGCGGGCGGCGTCGACGTTGCCGAGGCCAAGCTCTGCCCGCGCCAGCTGCGCCAGCACGGCCGGGCGATCGTCGGCCCCGGCGGCCAGCGCTTGCAAAAGGTGCGTGCGGGCGATCTGGAAATTTTTTTGTTCTAGATAGCCACGGCCGATCAAGAAATTCGTCAGCCACAATTCGGGATCGGACTTGAGGTGTTGTTCCAGCAGGCCGATGGCCTTGCCTGGCTGCCCAGCGCCCAGGGCCAGCAGCGCCAGCCGGGCCACCGGCAGGGCGAAGCTGCTGTTTTGCAGGGCCGCCTCTTGATAAAGCGCGACCGCGTCTGGCAGGCGCCCGGCCGCTTCGGCGATCTCGCCCAGGCGCACCTGAGCGGCGCCGAACGACGGCGCCAGCGCGCGGCACTGCTGGAACATCTGCGTCGCTTCGTCGACCGCGCCGGCGGCGTGCAAAGCGTTGCCGATTAGATAGGCGGCGTTGCACGACTGCGGGTTGCGCGCCAGCGCCTCGCGCAGCGCCGCCAGCGCCGCCGCCGGATCGCTGTCCGCGCTGCCGAGAAAGAGCCACGGCACATAAAAAGCAGGCGCCGCGCGCCGGGCCTCAGCAAAGCAGCGGCGCGCCTCGTCGGGGTGGCCGCTCTGCTGGTGGCGAAGGCCGTCGTAAAGCAGCCGCTCGACCTCGCCGTCGCCAGCGGCGCGATAGGGCGCGTCGGGGAAGGTCCAGCCTCCGTCGGCAAGCGCGCGTGGCGCCGCTGATCGTTCACCTGCCTCGCTCTTGCCGGGCGCCGGATATCCCAGCTGCGACGCCACCGACAAATAAAAGCCCAGACGGTCGGCGGCGTGCGGCTGCTCCAATCGCGTCGCCGCGACTCGCTGGCGCGCGCGGGTCGCCATCGCCCGGCGCTCTGCCGGATGCGCCGCTGCCCAGTCCAGCGCGGCTTCCAGTTGCGGCAGATCGCCGAACAGCAGACCGTCGTCGCCCGGCGTGACGGTCTGCCGGTACGGTTCCAGATCCGCGGCGATCGCCAGCACGCCGTGCGCGGCGTATTCCAGGTATTTGACGTCCGAACGGCAGCGGTTGAACGCCGTCGGCAAAAGCGGCGCGAGCCCGACGTCGAGGCAGCGCAGAAAATCATAGTAGGCGTCGATGCTGCCGCCGGGGGTGAACGCGAACCGGTCCGCCGGCAGCCAGCTGAACAGCGCGCGGAACGACGGATCGCCCATGATGGCCAGCGTGGCGCGCGGATGGCGGCCAAAGAAACCTTGCAGCGCCGGCATCATCCAGCGCAGATCGTCGCGGTGGCCCAGCGAGCCGCCCCAACCGACAG
This sequence comes from Polyangia bacterium, assembly GCA_036493295.1. GTDB lineage: Bacteria > Myxococcota_A > Polyangia > Fen-1088 > Fen-1088 > DATKEU01. The sequence goes on from DASXQB010000091.1 coordinate 11,140, forward strand.
TGATGGCATCTTCGGCGGCGCGGGAGTCAGCGGCCGGCGCGCTCGGACGCTCGGCCGGCATTTGCCAGAGGTGATTGCCGAACACCGCCTGGCGCGGGTTCAGATCCCCAAAACGCCGTTGCAGCTCGTCGACGGTGAACTGCACAAAATCGGCCTGCCGCGCCAGCTGCGAAGACAGACTGCGCGAGATGAGGTTGACGGCCAGATACGCCGTCGGGTTCCACGGCTGCGGGGCCAGGAAGTGATCGTTGATCTCGTATCCGGTCAGCTTGCGCCGTCGCCGGCGCGCCTCGATCACGGGCAGAAAATCGGCGTCGACGACGTCGCACAGGATCAAGATGTCGGCGTCCAGCAGCAGGCCGCTCTGCGACAGCTCCGGCGTCAGCAGCGAGCCACTGAGCACGCTGACACCGGGCAGCTCGGCCAGCGCGCGGCACGGCTGCAGGGTGCGATAGATGTGATCGCCCTGGCGGCCGCGGTTGGGCGACTCGACGTGAACGATGATCAGCGAATCGGCGGTCGCGCTCACGACCGCCGGCGGGCCAGCTCGGCGGTGCCGGTGACGCCCATGCCCTTGTTGGTGGGCACGGCCATCGCGAAGCGGATCTCTTCCTGCTGGAGATCAACGGCGAACAGGGCGCGCATCATCTGCAGCGTGGCGCCGGCCCCGCCGGTGGCGTGCGGGTGGACGGCGGCGCCGAACTCGGCGGCGCCTTGATAGCGCTGGGCGGGATCGACCTGCAACGCCTTGAGCACGATTTCAGCGCAGGGGGCTGGCAGGGCGGCGATGCGGGCCAGCTCTTCGGGGCCCGGCCCGGTGGCGGCCTTGACCAGCAGTTCATAGGTGGTGTCGCCGCGATAAAGAATCTCGCCGGTCAGGCAATAGAACATCACCAGGCCCAGCGAGAACAGATCGGCGCGCGCGTCGGTGTCGGTGCCGCGCGCCTGCTCGGGGGCCATGAAGCTGACGTTGCCCTTCACGACGCCGTGCTGGGTCTTGGTGACGCGGCCTTCGGCTTTGACGATGCCGAAATCGAACAGCTTGACCTCGCCGCGCGCCGACACCAGCACGTTGCTGGGCGAGACGTCGCGGTGAACGATGCCCAGCGGTTTGCCGCTGTCACCGGTCTTGCCGTGAGCGTACTCCAGCGCCTTCAGGGTCTCGTGTACAATGTACATCAAGACCGGGACCGGAACGGCGCGCCCCTCGCGTTCGATCACCCGGGCGGTCAGGCGGCTGAGGTCGCGCCCCAGGATGTATTCCTGGGCCAAAAAGAACTCGTCGCCCACTTTGCCAAAGTCGAACACCGGGACGATGTTCGAGTGCACCAGCGTCGATCCCAGATTGGCCTCGTCGATGAATTGGGCCACGACGTTGGGATCGCGGGCCAGCTCGGCGCGCAGGCGTTTGACCACGAAGGTGCGGCGAAAACCCTCGGCGCCGAAGGTGACCGCCGTGTAGACCTCCGCCATGCCGCCTTCACCCAGGCGATCCAGCAGACGATAGCGGCCGAACATCACGCTGTCGGCGGCGGCAGGAACGGCGACGGGCGCGGGCGTGCTCTGGTGCAGCTCGGTGGCGGCGGCGCCGAAGGGGACAGGCACGGTGGGGTGCGCGGCGGGTGGCACCACCGGCGTGGCCAGCGACTGGCGCGGGTCGGCGGCCCCCGGCGCCACCGTCGGCGTTGAGCGCCGAAACGCGAAGAAAAGGGCGAGCAGCGATCCCAGCCCGGCGATGCCCCACACCACGCCTTTGTTGGTGGTGGCCGAGGCGGCCGAATCTTCCACTTCGGCACCCGCACCGGCGTACGTCCACATCCACAAGTTTGGCGCCAGCTGGCTGACCGCCGCCGCCCAGGTCGCGTCGGCCGGTTCGAACAGCGGCCCCGAACGTTCCTGGCCGACGGCGCGCCGGAGCAGCGTTCGCTCGGCCTCCGCGCCGGCTTCGATGACAGAGCTCTTGCCGTCGCTGAGCAAGACCGCCCCGTGGGCGCGATCGGCCAGCATCTGCA
>DASXQB010000092.1:0-24035 GCA_036493295.1 Polyangia bacterium
GTCGTCGGGGGCCAGTCACCGCGTGTTGACCACCATCGCCAGCGCGGCGGGCTGCCGCAAACCGAACGGCGACCTGGTCGACAACTTCGGCGATCCCAGCGCGCCTGGCTTGATCACGGAAATCATCGCCTGATGCAATGGCGGATTCACATGGCCTTTACACGTTCGCTAGCTCGGATACTGGCGCCCGTCCTGATCGCAATTGCGGCGCTGCTTGTGGCGCCGTCGGGTTTTGCCGCGGCGTTGAAGGTTGCCTGCACAGGCACCAGCGCCATGGAGGGGCTGGGTTCGACGACCGGGCATCACGTACCTGACGAGATGGGCCGCGACCTTGGCTCGGGATTCGAGGTCAAGAACTTTGCCGTCGACGGGACGACGGCGATCAGCTCGATCAGCACGGCGTACGCGAGCACCAGCCAGATGAAGGCAGCCGAGGCTTACAACCCTGACGTCGTCTTGTTCTGGTTCGGAGGCAACGACTCGTTCAAGGGGTCTTGGGACGCGCACAAAGGCGAGTTTCAGGCTGACTACACCAAGCTGGTGCAGACCTTCCAGGCGTTGCCCAGTCACCCAAAGACGTTCCTGGTTCGTCTGTGGGTCTTCGTCAATACGCCGGTTCAACAGACCGTCATCGACAAAGAGATTCTGCCCATCATCGACCAGATCGCCGCCGATACAGGCTCGGTTCTGATCGACTACCGCAAGGCGTTCGCCATGCATCCCGAGTATTTTCCAGACGGCATGCACCCGAACGACACCGGCACCTTGGCCATCGGAAAGCTTTTCGCCGACTCCGTGACCGCCGCGCTGAGCGCGCCGCCTGTCGACGCGGGCGCAGTGGTTGATGCAGCCGCGGCCGACGTCGGTTCTTCATTGCCCGACGCGGCGGTGGCCGAGACCGCGACCGACACGTCCAGCTCCGCAAGCGGGGGCGCAGGCGGCGGGACTGGCGGCGCTGCCGGCACCGGCGGTGGCACGGGCGGTGCGGCGCCGCCTTCGCTGGGCACAGGAGGCAGCAGCGCGCCAGGCGCCAGTAACAGCACCGGCGGTGGTTGCAGCGTCGCTGACCAGTCCTTCGCGGCGCCGAGTGCGCTATTGTTGATGGGACTGTTCGGTCTGTTCGTGGCCCGCCGTCGTGGCCGCGGCTAACGGGAACCCTACAGGAATTCAATGATGCTCAAACTGATGCCCAAGCTTTGTTTGTTCGCTTTTTGCTCGGTGGCGCTCGGCGCCTGCTCGACGTCATCGCCGGTCGGACCCACGGGAAACGTCGACGCTGGCGGGGGCAACAACACCGATTCATCATCAGGCAGCGGCGGCGCGCCAGGCAGCGGGGGCGTCGTCGTTGACGCCGGCAGTGGCAGCGGGGGAATGATCCTCGTCAAAGACGCAGGCCCAGGCGGCAGCGACGGCTCGGCGGACGCCCCGCTCGGCGGCGACGGGGGCCCCAGCAGCGGCGGGCCGTGCGCCGGGGTCTTTTGCGAGGACTTCGAGCAGGGACAGCTGGATCCCGCGATATGGGATGTCCAGACCGGCTCAGGCGGCGTGGAGACGATCGAGCAGGACACCGTCGCCCACGGCAAGTATGCGTTGCACATGCACGGCACCGGCGCCGGCGGCGACTTTGCGCTGATCGTCTCGAAGAACATGCCCAAGGCGCTGCAAGGTGCCGGTCCGATCTTTGGTCGAGCCTACCTCTACGCGACGGCGGTCTCTGGCGCGCACGTTGAGCTGGGATTCGCGGGAACCACCCATGACCCGGCGGTGGCGGCTTCGGTCACCACCAAGGGAATGAATTTCAATTACATGGAATTCGCCGACTTCTCCGGTTCCTGGCAGATTGGCTTCGATCTATTCGCCCCTGATCCGTCCATCGCCAAGGGATTTGTCGAGGAGGCGTCGTACCCGCCGGCGCGCGACAAGGCACCGGTCATGAAGTGGAACTGCATCGAGTGGGAGTTCGGCGACGATCCCGAGATGATGGTGCTTTGGGTCGACGGCAAACAGATCGACCAGTTCGACCTTCAGCACATCGACTTCACCTCGGTCGCGCGTACGCCGGGAAGCGTTCTGAACGGGAAGAGCAGCGGCATCATCGGCGGGTACAACGTCTTCGGCTTCGGCATCCACTCATACGGCGCCTCACCGGGCGGCGTCGATCGCTACTATGACGACATCGTGCTGGACACCAAGCGCGTGAGCTGTCTGCCGTAAGCACGCCTAGACGACGCTAGGACGCGTGCAGGTGGCTGGCCAGTTCCGCCACGCCGCCGGCCATGAACTCGATGGCGATCGCTGCCAGCAGCAAGCCCATGATCCGCTCCAGGATCTTCAAGGTCGTGCGCGAAAGAAACTTTTCTGCGCTGGCGGCGCCGCGCAACAGAATCCACGACGCCACGCTGGTGAGCGCGATCGAGACGAACACGGCCAGCGTCGGCAATGGTCGCCAGGCGGCCCGGCTCATCAGCACGGCCACCGTAGCAATCGCACCCGGACCGGCCAGCATGGGGATGGCCAGCGGAACGATCGCCACGTCGTCCTTTTCGGTGCCCTCGGCCTGTTCATCCAGCGTGGACCGCGTGCGCGACGGCTGCGCCCGCATCATGTCCAGCGCCATCAACAAGATCATCAAACCGCCGGCGACCTTGAATGCCCCCAGCGAGATTCCCAAGGCCTTGAACAGCAGTCCACCCGTCGCGGCGAACAGCGCCAGGGTCAGGCCGGTCGCCAGCGCCGCACGGCGGGCCGTTGCCATCCGTTTTTCCAGCGAGTCGCTGGCCGTTATGCTCAGGAAGATCGGGATTGCGGCCAGCGGATCAACGACAAAAAAGATCGCTGGAAACGCGATCATCATGAAACTCAATTCGTTCGAAAGCATCGGCCCACCTGCATAGTGCGTCCACGGCGTTCGCACAAGCGAATGGGATCCCGCGTGCTAGAACATCGGCATGGCATGGATAGCGAATCAGCGAAGTGGAATCGGCGCCAGCGTTGCCTCCACCGGCCTTGGCGTCGGGGCCGATGCGGTGCGCGTCTTCTTGGGGCGCGTCTACCGATTGATGGCGCTGGGCTTGGCGGTCACCGGTTTCGTGGCCTTGCTGGTCGCCAGCAGCCCAGGCGCATTGCAATTTTTCGTCCTGAATCGCGGCGTCTTTTTTGCCGTGATCATCGCGCAATTTTTGACCGTGCTGGCGTTCTCCGCGATGGCCACGCGGGTCAGCACCGGCACAGCGACCGCGATGTTCTTCGGCTACGCCGTTCTTTCGGGCATCACTTTCAGCACCATCTTTCTCATCTACACGGGCGCCTCCATTGCCAGCACGTTCTTCGTGACGGCGGGGGCGTTCGCCGGCCTGTCGGCTTACGGCGCCCTCACCAAACGCAATCTGGATGGCCTCGGCAGTTTTGCCATGATGGGCCTCTTCGGGCTGATCATCGCCTCGGTGGTGAACCTGTTTCTCGGCAGTCCGGCGCTGAGCTGGCTGACCACGTTCATGGGCGTTCTGGTCTTCACCGGGCTGACGGCTTACGACACCGCGAAGTTGAAGAATCTGGCCGCGCAAACCGATCTGTCCGGAACCGCCGGGCAACGGGTGGCGCTGCAGGGCGCGTTGATGTTGTATCTCGACTTCATCAATCTGTTCCTGATGCTGCTGCGAATATTCGGCGGTCGCCGCCGCGACTAGCGAAGGATTGAACCGATCCCGATGATGGGCGATGGTCGCCCGTCTTGAACCTGACGGCTCTGCTTCGCTCCGACGCCGCCTGGCTGGTGGCGGCGATGGTGGTGGATCGCTTCTTCGGTGAGCCGCCGGCGGCGATTCATCCCGTGGTCTGGATGGGGCGCGTGACGAAACAAGCCGAGCGCCGCCTTCGCAGCCGCGTTCCGCTGGTCCAGCTGGTGGCCGGTTCGTTCATCGCGCTGGGCGTGCCGGCTCTTTTCGCCGGCGGCAGCGTGCTGGCGCTGCGAGCGACGGCGCGCTGGCCGTTGGTCACCTTCGCGGTTGGCGTCTGGCTGCTGAAATCAACCGCTGCCTTCACGGCGCTTGGTGCGGCCGGGACCCAGATGCGCGATCACCTTCAGCGCGGCGAGCTTGACCAGGCTCGCCGGTCGCTGGGCAGTCTTTGCAGTCGCGACGGGTCCGCTCTGGATGACCAGGCGCTGATCGCCGGGACCATCGAATCGCTCGCCGAGAACGCCTCCGACAGCGTGGTGGCGCCGCTTTTCTACTTCGCGCTTTTCGGTCTGCCCGGAGCGATGTTCTATCGGGCGGTGAACACGCTGGACGCGATGATCGGATACCACGGCCGCTTCGAGTATCTCGGCAAGGCCTCCGCCCGTCTCGACGATCTCCTCAACCTTGCGCCGGCGCGCCTGACGGCATTCCTTCTTCTCGTCGCGGGCGCCGCCACCGGTCAGGACGCGCCTCGCGGTTGGCGAATCCTCTGGCGCGATGGCGGCAAAACCGAAAGTCCCAACGCCGGCCGACCGATGGCAACGATGGCCGGCCTGCTGGGCGTCCAGCTCGAAAAGCGCGACGCTTACCGGCTGGGCGATCCCATCACGCCGCTCGCCCCGGCGACGATCGGCGCCGCCTGGCGCGTGGTCACGGTGGCGGCGAGCCTGGCCTTCGTCGCGGCCACGGCCGTGCTGGTCACCTACGGTCATGCCTTCTGATCGGGACGCTCCCATCTTGCGGGTGCATGGCGGGCCGGTGCTCGACGAGCTTCGCGCGCTTGGTATCGACGCCGCCGATCTGCTGGATTTCAGCGTCAACCTGAACCCGTACGGCCCCGCGCCAGCAATGATCGAAGCGATCCTCTCGGCCGCCATCGACGTCTATCCCGATCCGACGGCCGCGAAGGCGCGCGCGGCGCTGGCGCGAAGCTGCGCTGTCAGTCCCGACCAGATCGTCCTCGGAAACGGCGGCGCCGAGCTGCTGTGGACCCTGGCGCGGGTGCTGGCGCGCCCGGGGCAGACTGTCCTCATGGTCGAGCCCACCTTCTCGGAATTTCGCGCCGCCGCGAAGGTCGCCGGCGCCACGATCGTCGAGTGGAGAGCCGCACCAGACACCGGGTTCGCCTTCGACGCCGGCGCCGTCGTCAAAAGCGTCCGCGCCTGTGCCGCGCGCGCTCTCTATCTGTGCTCGCCGAACAACCCGACCGGATCGATCGTGCGCGCGTCCGAGGTCAGCGCGCTCGCCTCGGCGCTTCCGGAGGTCCAGGTGATCTTGGATCAAGCCTTCCTCTCCCTCAGCGAACACCACAGCGACGGGGCGGTTGCGTTGCCAGCGAATGTCATCAGGGTGCGATCTTTGACCAAGGAACACACCATCCCCGGCGTACGCGTCGGCTACTTGCTCGCGACGCCGGCGCTGGCGGCGGCAATCGAAGCGGCGCGTCCCGCCTGGACGACCAGCGCGGCTGCCGAAGCCGCTGCCCTGGCCAGCGTGAACCTGACCTCGTTCGTTGACGAAAGTCGGCGGCGGCTTCTCAGCGATCGACAAGAGCTGGTCGCCGGTCTGCGGGCGATCGATCTTTCACCCGTGCCCACCAGGACCACCTTTTGCGTGGTCCCGGTGCCAAACGGGGCGCGCCTTCGGGAATCGCTGCTGGTCCGTCATCGGCTCCTGGTCCGCGACTGTGCCTCTTTCAGGCTGCCAGGCTATATCCGGCTGGCAGCCCGCCCGCAGGCCGACCGCGCTCGCCTTCTGGCCGCCCTGAAAGAAGAGCTGGCGGCGGTGCGAGTAGCAGCGCCCACGAAGCGCGCTACCAGATCGGGATGACCTTGGCGCCAGCGCCGATCCGCTTATTCGCTATTCAGGAAAGCCGATCTTTGCGGTGCCAAGTTTCGTCAGCGTCTCCCACGCCAGCGGATGCGAGGCGAGAGTCGGACGATTGCCTTTGAAAGCGCCGGCCGGAACCAGGAGCGCCAGGGTCTTCGGCATCGGTTTATTTTCGACGTTAACGAAATGGTTGTAGCCCATCTCCCACATCGGCTGCACCGGATAGCTGGATCGGCGGGTGGCCCCGAAATCAACCGCGGCGATCTGCGCAACTGCCGAGGTGGTTGCCATCATCGTGAAGCCATTCAAGCCGTCGCACGTGTAGGCCAGACTGGGAGCCGGAATCAAGGTCAAATCCGGGTTGGTCGTGCCAGTGCCGCTGAAATTGCTGCGGCCCTTGAGGACGTCCGCGTGAAATTCGAAGGCGGCCAGCAGGCGCTGGCCGTAATTGACAGTCGTGTCGCCGTACAGATCGGCGCCGGCGATGTTCTGAATTGCCGCCGTCTCTGCGGCGTTCGTGAATGCGCCCAGGCCGTACTGGACGTGTTCCAGGTCGCGGCAGGTCTCCTGTGACGTTCCGTTTAGAAGGCCACTGGCTTTGGCGATGCCCCACCAATAGTCGACCCCGCAGCCAGACGTCTTTTTGCCGTTCTTGGTGCAAGTGATGACGTCTTTGCCGGCGGTCGGCGTCGCTCCATCGGCCTGCAGATAGATGTAGTACTTGATCGCCGACAAGGCGTTCTTTATGGCCAGCTGATAGTCAGCCATGTTGTCGTTGTAGACGGCAATCTGCAGGAAGGCGTCGGCCTCGCTTCCCTCCCAGTTGCCGTTCTGAACATCCGGACTGGTATTGATGTCGACATTTACATAGGGACGAATGGCCGTCGTCAGCATCCTTCCAAACGCCTGCGCCTGACCGTCGGGCCATCCTTGCGCGTATTGGGACTGCGGGTACGTGTAGCGAATCAACTCGGCCGCCCTGGCCCACAGCGTTCCGGTCCACCCCGTCTGCAGCGGCGAGTTGTCCGAAGCCATGTACCCGATGTGCGCCGTCACGTTGTTCCAGGCGTCAAGGAAGGCGATGGCCTTCTGCGCTTCGGATTCGTCCTGCGTCAGATACCAGAAAAGCGCGTGCGAATAGGCCGCCATCGCATTCGCCTTCTCGTCGTCGCACGACGTGTCTCCTGCCGGCGCGGCGGAGTGCGAGCCACACGTCACCGTCACATGACCGGCAGGCGCGGCCGGCACGGGCGGCAGAAAACATCGTCCGGCGCTGTCTTCCGATGGGCAAGCGGGAAGGGTTGCGTCCGTCAGATCTTGCTGGAGGGCGGCCAGCGCTTGCTTCAGGTCCGGATCGCCCATCGCCAGTCGATTGCGAACGGCGTTCAATCCACCTTGTGTGACCACGATGCCGGGGTGAAAGAACCCGGCGGCGCTGCGCCTGCCGACCACGCCGGCGCTGGCGTCACCCGGAATGTCGGGCAAGCCGCCATCAAAGCCTCCGGACGCCGTTCCGCCGCCCCCTGACGCGCCACCGTTGCCGCTCGACGAACCACCGCTTCCGGTCGACGCGCCGCCGGTGCCGCTGGGTACGTTCAACGAACCGCCGCTGCCGCTCCGGTTTCCCGGCGCTCCGGCGCTTCCGGCGTCGGCACCGCTGCCGGGATTCGACGTGCATCCGACGGCAAACACGACCATGACAACCGTGACCCAGCACCAACTCACCACTGTCGATCGCAATGACATTGAGGACACTCCTCCGATGAACGCTTCGTACCCACGCGCCGCGCGAATGACACGACGCCGCTGTTCAAGCGACCGTCTGGCGCAGTGCCCCTGCGCGAATGGGACGTCCCCATCCGCGCGACATCGACTGAGGTGATGAATCGCCGGCGGCGGTCAACTCAAACGTATCTGAGTTGTTAGACACCGCATCGCCAGCGAGTGGGAATCGCGCTTTCCGATCCGCGCCGCGGCGGATTCCGTTACAATGGAGCGGCTCGGGAACTGGGTCGAGGTGAAGACGTGCTCAATCGCCAAATTATCTTGGGACATCTGCGGGTGGTGGTGTTCGCGTCAATCGCGGCGTTCGAGGCGGCGTGCAGTAGCGGCAGCCCCGGAATTTCCTCCGGCAACGGATCGGGAGGCTCAAGCAACGGCGGATCGGGCGGAACCGGCAGCTTGGACGCAGGTGGCTCGCCCGACACCGGGGCCGACATCAATGCGGACGCCGCGGCCGGAACCGGCGGCGCCAGCAACAGCGACGCATCAGTCGATGCTTCAATCGATGTTTCCAGCGACGTCGCAATCGATTCTGCAAGCGACGCTGCAATCGACGTCAGTGACGGTTCTATCGACACCAGCGAAACATCGCTCGAGGTCCAAGCTGCAACCGATGGCGGCAACAAGCACCTGCCACCCTCACCCATTGTCCAATTCTGGGGAGGCGGCAGGCACAGCATCGCCCTGCTCGCGGACGGCAGCGTGTGGACGTGGGGAAGCAATGTGTCCGGCAAGCTGGGCAACGGAGAGACCTCCGCGTCTTACAGCGATACCAGCCATGATAGTTTTGTGCCGCTCAAGGTGCACGGACCGGGGAACGTCGGGTACCTGAGCGCGGTGGTCGCGATCTCGGCCGGTGAAGGTCACAACCTTGCCCTGAAATCCGACGGAACGGTGTGGGCATGGGGATGGAACGGCGTTGCCCAGCTGGGGAATGGAACAGCAAACGACGCTTTCACACCCGTACAGGTGAGTGGCCTTGCCAATGTCGTGGCAATCAGTGGACGGGCGTACCACTGCCTGGCACTGAAATCGGATGGAACGGTGTGGGCATGGGGTGACAACAGATACGGGCAACTGGGGAGTGGATCGACGGCGGCCACCATGGTGCCTGTGCAAGTCCTTGGGCTCTCGAATCCCGCCAGTATTTCGGCCGGCTACACCGTCAGCCTGGCACGAATGTCAGACGGCACGGTTCGGGTTTGGGGAACAGGCCTGCACGGAGAGATGGGGCAGGGACAGTTCGGCGACCACAGTTACAGTCCCATCTCGGTGATGGGTTTATCGAATGTCACATCCGTGTCCGCCGATTTCGAAGAACCCAATGCACTGAAATCCGACGGCACGATGTGGATGTGGGGTTGGAACAATCTCGGCCAGCTCGGAAACGGAAACACGGCGGACCAAAATCTGCCGGTTCAGGTCTCCAATTTGACCAACGTTCTTTTTGCCGGACCCACCGGCGACAGGAACAACTGTGCCCTCAAAAACGATCACACGGTCTGGACGTGGGGCCGAAACTACAACGGGCAGCTTGGAGTCGGAACCGCCGATATGGACCTTCACGCCCTCCCCGTCCAGGTTCCGGCCTTCGGCGACGCCGCCGTGACCTCGGTCCAGACGCCCGACTGGCACAGCTTGGCGCTCGAATCCGACGGGACGCTGTGGGGTTGGGGCTCGAACGATCACGGACAGCTGGGCAACGGCACGACCAATGACGCCCACAGCCCCGCGCCAGTGATGTGGCCATAACGACACCGGCGGATCGATCCGATCCTCGAGTGCGGTGCTGCCCTTTAGCGGACCAGATCGGTCGCGCCGTCGTTGCCTTGGACGCTGCTCTTGTCGGCGGCGTACCCTTGGCAACCCAGCTCCGGAACGTCCAGCCCCGCCAGCTCGTCTTGCGACGAGGTGCGGTTGCCGACCAGCTTGTCGATCAGCCGGTAGGCGACGAAGGTGACGCCACCCACCCAGGCAAAGCAGACCAGGACGCCGATGATCGAGGCCACGAGCTGCGAGGGATCGCCGTAGAACAACCCACGCACCGGTCCGGGCACGCCGTTCCATCCCTCGCCATAACGTCCGTCGGCGAACAGACCCAATCCCAGAATGCCCCACGCGCCGCACGTACCGTGGACCGAAATGGCGCCGGCTGGATCGTCGATCTTCAGGGTTTTCTCGATGAACATCACGGAAAGAATGACCAGGACGCCGGCCGCCGCGCCGATGAACATCGCCGCCGCGGAGGTCACGAAGGCGCACGGCGCGGTGATGGCCACCAGGCCCGCCAACATTCCGTTGCACATCATTCCGATCTCGGGCGTTCCAAAACGAAACTTCATGAACAGGTACGAACTGAACGCGCCGGCGGCCGAGGCCAGCATGGTGTTGACGGCGATGACGGCGATGTGTGTGTCACTTCCAGCCAGCGTCGAGCCGGCGTTGAAACCGAACCAGCCGAACGCCAGCACGAACGTCCCCAGCACGGCCATCGCCATGTTGTGCCCGGGAATAGGACGCGGGTTGCCCGCGGCGTCGTACTTGCCGATGCGCGGGCCCAGCAACTTGGCGCCCACCAGCGCGGCCACCCCGCCAGCCATGTGCACGACGGAACTCCCGGCGAAATCGACGTGGCCGTGGCCAAGATGAAAGTTGTGGCCAAGCTGCGACAGCCAGCCGCCACCCCACACCCAGTTGCCGAAGATCGGATAGGTGAGCGAGGCCAGCACCAAAGTGAAAAGAACGAACGCGCTGAACTTCCACCGCTCGGCCATCGCGCCGGTGGGAATGATGGCCATGGTGTCCATGAAGACGATCTGGAACAGGAACAAAGCGGCTACCGGCGCGGTGTACACCTCGGGTGACAGAAAAAAGCCGCGCATTCCAAAGAGGCCAAAGTCCTTGCCGAACACCGTCAGCACGAATTCGCTGCTGAGCGTGGCGTCGTTACCGAACGTCGACAGCGCCCCCACGCCGCCCATCTGCAGGGCAAACCCGATCGCCCAATATCCAACGGCGCCGATCGAGTAGACGAGAAAGTTGATGCCCATGGTGTGAGCCATGTTCTTGGCCCGGGTGAACCCGCTTTCGACCAAGGCGAACCCGGCTTGCATGAACATCACCAGGAAACCGGTGATCAGGGTCCAGACGATGTTGAGGGCCGTCTGGCTGCTCAGCTCCAACTTGTGATCTTCTGCGATCTGATTGTTGAGAGTGAGCAGCGCGCGATCCATCGGGTGAGCGGGATCGTTGGCCGCCGCCGTCGCCAGCAAAGCGGGCTCTTTGTCCAATGGTGAGGGCAATGAAGGTGGCGCCGGTTGGTCTGCGGCTGCCAACGCCGAGCCGAGATTCTTGAAGAAGCCCCGTGCGACGACACCGGGCAGGCGCCGGGGCGGCGCACTCGCCGACCAATGGCCAAGCTTTGAACCGGTGGCACCGTTCCAGATCACGAAGGTAATGGTCTGGCGAGCGGCCGCGCGCCCGCGCCGGCTCTGCGCCACGTCGCCGGTGACAAAAGCGGCCAGGTGTTTCTCTCGCGCCAGCGGCACGTACTGGCCGGGATCGTCGACGCGCGGGAGGGCAGTCACCACGTCGATGCCACGCCCGTGAATCAAACGGGCCACCTGGCGCCGCCAGTTGTCGTTGCTGTCACCGTCGAACGGCTGGACAGAGACAGGGCCGTTGGACGCAGCCGCGCGCGGCGACGCAACGAGCGCCGACGCCGCCACCAGTATCGCCAACCCCGCAGTGTGGGCTTTCACAGTCATTTTCATGATTCGATTGCGTCCATTGCTCAACCGGGCGGATAGGCTTCAGCGCCCATTTCGGCCGAGTCCAGACCGACCGCCTCTGTTTCGGCCGACACGCGGTTGCCGAAGACGCGACTCACCAGACGAAAGAAGACCAACGCCGCGGGAAAGACGAACGCCACGTTCGCCACGATGCCCACTATCTGCGCCAACAACTGTCTGGGATCTCCGAAGATGAGGCCACGCACATTGCCGGCGACACCATTCCACTCTGCGCCGTAGGTTCCGTCGGCGAACAATCCGACCGTCAGTGCGCCCCACAAACCGCAAAAGCCGTGCACGGCGATCGCGCCCACCGGGTCGTCGATGCGAAAACGGCGTTCAAGCAACTCGACCGACCAAGGCACCAAGACGCCCGCCACCACGCCGATCAACACCGCAGCCTCTGGACCGACGAAAGCACACGACGCCGTGATCGCCACCAGGCCGCCCAACAATCCGTTGCAGACCATTCCGATGTCCGGTTTGCGCTGAAAGAGCCATACGTACGTCAGCGCCGCAAAAGCTCCCGCGCTGGACGACAACATGGTGTTGACCGCGATGCCGGCGATCTGGGGATCCGAAGCCGACAGGGTGGACCCGGTGTTGAACCCGAACCAGCCGAACGCCAGCACCAGGGTGCCAACGATGGCCATCGGTAGATTGTGGCCGGGCGTCGCCGCGATCGTGCCGTCTCGGCGAAACTTGTCTGCGCGCGGACCCAGCACCAGCGTGCCGGCCAGCGCAATGACCCCGCCGGTCATGTGCACGACCGTCGACCCGGCAAAGTCGACGTGCCCGTGTCCCAATCCAAACGTCACGCCCAGGCCTGCCAGCCAACCGGCGCCCCATACCCAGTTTCCATAAATTGGATAAAGCAATGTGGACACGAACACCGCATAGATAAGAAACGCCGAAAACCGCCATCTCTCGGCCAAAGCGCCCGTGGGGATGGTCGCCGACGTGACCATGAAGACCACCGAGAAGAAGAACATCGCCAGGCTGGAAGCGTTGTGCGCGACGCCGATCAGTGCGAACCGTGACGCGCCGAAGAGGCCAAACGAACGCCCACCCACGGTGAAAGCCACTTCGTGAATCTCGGGATACGTCGGCCCCAACGTGGGCCATCCCCCAACTCCGCCCATCATCAACCCGAATCCCACCAACCAAAATCCCAGCACCCCGACCGGATAGACGGCCAGATTCATGGCCATGGTATTGACGGCGTTCTTGCCGCGGGTGAGGCCGGTCTCCACCATCGCGAAGCCGACCTGCATGAACATCACCAGGAAGCCGCCGAGCAGAACCCAAAGCAGGTTCAGCGATTGGGTCAAAGACGCCGACATTTCAGTTTCCTTGGTGTGCGCCGCCGCCCATTACTGCGTGACGGTCCGCGACTTGTCCTCCACTCGGCCGATCGAACAGGACCCTTTAGCAGAATCGGGGCCATTCCCCGCCGAAGGTCGGTTTGCCGCGACACCTCAAGAGCCACTTCGCTTCTGTCGACAGGCGCTCACCGGCGACCGCAACTGGAAGCCATTGGCACGACCAGCGGCATCCGGTAATTGATCAGCCCGCCATCGCCAGGGGGGCTCGATTACCAAAACGAAGACTCCGAATCGGATCTCGGATTTTCGTCGACCCGCTCGGGAAACATTGGCGGGCGCCCTCTCGTCCCAAGCCCGGAATGCGATTTGTCGTTTGATCGGCCGACGACTGTCCATTTGCCGACGGCGCGAAATACCGATCTTGTCGCTGTAATACGCCTTTCAATTCGTTGGATGAATTGAAAGCTAACTGCACGCAATAACCGGTGATCGGACAAATAACGCGTCTCTTTTAAGAAATAACTCGCAAATGAAGGCAACAGACCCAAATCAACGTTGGTTGTTTGCACGAATGAAGCTGGTGCAATTGGTTCGTGAATCGCCGGCTGCGCCAAAGTTCGGATTCTTTACTCTCTCGAGGAGATCGTCATGGCATTAACGAGAAGAGAAATCCTGGCCCTGTCTTCCGTTCTAGCGAGTGCCGGCATCGGAGCCGCCGGTCTGAGCGGTTGCAGCTCATCGCCTTCAACCACCGGCGCGCCCGGCACCGGCGGTTCAGGCTCGGGAGGAAGCAGCGGTTCGGGCGGCAGCGGTTCGGGCGGCAGCGGTTCAGGCGGCAGCGGTTCGGGCGGCAGCGGCTCCGGCGGCAGCGGTTCGGGCGGCAGCGGTTCGGGCGGCAGCGGCTCGGGCGGCAGCGGTTCAGGCGGCAGCGGTTCAGGTGGAACCACAGGAACCGGAGGCACCGACGCCGGCCAAGATGTACATGACGCGCCCGTGGCCACTGACATGCACGCGGAAACGGCGGCATCGTGCGCGTCGACGACATCGACGATCGAAACCAATCACGGCCACATACTGATGGTCCCCGGTAGCGACGTCGCCGCTGGGGTATCAAAGACCTATAGCATCAGAGGCACCGCCACCCACGATCATATGGTCACCATCACGCCAGCCGAATTTGCGACGCTGAAAGACCCGATGGCGATCATGATGACATCCACCACGACCAACGGACACGACCACGTGGTGATCGTCATGTGCGCATGATGGGCTGATATCCGGGCCGGCCCGGCCTTAGGCCAGTGAGCCGGTGATGATCTTTCCTTGGCCGATGTTCTGATCCAGAACGTCGGCCGACACGCCAAGCGCGGCGCCCAGGGTTTTGCCCATGGCGCCCAGGGTGTCTTCAAAAGCCACGTCGCCCCCACCGGAGATGCCTTTACCGGTCTTGGAGTCCAGCCGCAGGGCGTAGTAGTCGCCGGCCTTCGGCTCAAGCCCACCGGTGACGCCGGCGCGGATGCCTTTGCCGATCATGACCGTGGTGTGGTGACTGGCCCAGTGGTCGCGGCCGGTGGTGCCTTTCTTGATCAGCGTGCGTCCGAAGACGTTGTACATCCCAAACGTCACCTGGTCTTGCAGGTTGTTCTGCTGCAGGGCTGTCATCAAGGATCCGATCTGCTGCACGCCCGTTTCTGTTTGCGGGACCTCGGACTTCAGCAGTCCCGGATCCGAATGATTGTCGCCGCCAAACGGGATGTGAATGACGATCACCGGCGAGACGTTCATCCGCACCAAGGTGACGGCAGCCGTGATCTGTCCAACGGCGTCGTTGGTCGTAATACCGTCCAGGGTGCTCAGCAACGAGTCCGACAGCGAACGCGCCTGTTGACGCGAGGTCACCAGGTTGTCCAGATAGCTCTTCTGCGCCGACGTCCCGTGCTCTTTCAGCAACGCGTTCATCTGATCCAGGCTGGCGTCACGCAGTTTCTGCAGCCGCATCAACGCTCCCGTGGGATGAGTCAGCACGTCGCGCAAGCCGGTCGGATTCAGGTTCGGCAGCCCGCGGCCATCGAAGGTGAGAAATTCTCCCGCGCCAATGGAGAGGGGTTCGGTCTGCACCGTCCCAAAGCAGGGTGCCAGATACTTGGCAGCGATCGACGGCAGCATTTCTTGGCCAGCGGTGGCGCCCATCAAACGCATGACTTTGGGCAAATTGGGGTGATTGTTGGTCAGCGTGGCATGATGGAAAAAATTCGTGCGGTCCAAAACCCACGACGGCAACGTCGACCAGACCTGAGCGCCGACGGCGGTCTGGGTGCCCAATTTGATCGGCGTCGGGGCCACGCGGGGATCGGCCGCGTGCGGAATGTCCGGAAAATCATAGCTGCCAGGCGCGTTGCCGTTGACCGGATCGCCGTTGAACGACGAACTCAGGATCAGATACTGCGCCTTGCTCTTGTCGGCGCACTGGAACGTCCCGTCGGCCAGCGCCTCGCGCGGGCGCAGCAGGAACGACAGCGGCAGACCGGTGGCCAGCGCGCGCAGGCCGACGTAGCCGGCACCAAACAGCGTGCGCAGCAACAGTTCGCGGCGGGTGCCAAGAGTGGTCAGTTTGATGAGATCGTTCATGGTTATAGCCCCAACGAAATGGCCAAAGGTGACGTGCAGGCAAGAACGAACGTGGATCGCAAGGCGTCGCTGGCGGTTTCGCCGGCCGCCATGGCATCGCTGTAGTGCTGGTTCAGCAGGCTGGCCATCGGCGCCGCGCGCATGTCATTGGCCGGCAGGCCCATCACGTTGCTGACCAGATCGGCGATGGCGGCGTCTTTGCCGGCACTGGTGTATCGACTGCCGGAGCCGGCGTCGACCAGTTGACCCGCCAGCAGTCCGCACAGGTTGTCGGTGCCCGACACCGAGAACAAGCTGGGATCGTGGGGCATCAGCGGAACTTCAGAGCCGCGGGCGTAACCGTCGCCTGGGACGGCGCCGGCCAAATTGGACGCGGTGATCTTGTCCTTGTTGGCGGCGTTGGCTTTGTAGAAGCCGTGAATGCCGCACACGTCGGCGATGCCGAAGCGCGATTCCAGCGAAGCGCACAGGGTCTCGCGGCGGGCGATGCCCACCACGATGCCGTTGTCGGTGGCGGTCTTGCTGGGCGCGGCGAACGTCACCAGCGGCGAGGCGAACAATTCGCGCACCAGCTTCTTGAAATCAAAGCTGCTGCTTTGAAAGACGTTGGCGACTCTCAGGAATTCGGGATCGTCCTCCGAACACGACGCTGAATTGGCCAGTCGACACAGTTTTTGCGTCCAGGCCACCGGAAACCGCGGGTGAGCCGCCATGGCGTCGGCGAGGGCAAAGATCCCGGTGCCCGTCACCGGCGGCGAGCCGTCCACGGTGAAGGTGGCGATGCCCGGGACGCCGGCCTGCGTGGCATTCAGCTGCTGGGAATAGACGTCATCGAAGGACTGCCGGAAAAAGTCGCGCATCGGATCCAGCGTCTGGTGACAGCCGTAGCAAGGCGTTCCCGGCGTGACGTGCATGGCGTCCGACGTGCTTTCCGAGACCTGCACCGTGGTGCCGCGATCGTCGAAACTGACGCCCAGACCGACAATAAGGGTCTGGTTCATCGTGACCCGCGCTTGGTTGCTGGTGTTGGTCGGCCAGTTGGCGAAGAAGGCCGGCGTGGTCATGAAACCAACGCGCGGGGTGGCCAGCACCAGTTCGGTGGCGGTCTGCAGCTGGGGTAGGTTCCAGAAAATGGTGCGCGGTTCGTCGGCGGTCTTGGGCGCGCGGATGGTGACCATCTTCCAGTTCGCCCAGTCGGCGTCGGTGAACTGGCTGACGGTCTTGCCGCAACCGACGCGACCCCCGAACAGCAGCGACGCCACTTCGACCAGGGCGCGCGCGCCGTTGTACGTGACCGGCGGTGTGCAGCCGGCGGCGTTGGCGCCGTTGTACGGCGTCGGATCGTACCAGGTCATGAAATTGGGCGACGTTGGATCAATCGAATCGGTCAGCGGGATCGGGGTGGTCGCCTCCCGGGTGAATTTCAGCGCCGGATATTGCTTCAGCAGCCACCACGATTTGGGCAAGGCATTGCCGTCATCGTCCTGCGGAGCGGCGTCCATGAAAGCGATGGCCGCCATCAGCGGTGGGTTCAACATCAGCCGGCGGGTGGTGACAACTTCGGTGAAGGGGCGGCCTTCGTCCAGGAGCTGCATCACCGTTCGGGCAAAACTTTCACTGGCTGCCTGGTTGAACTGCACCTGGTCAAGGGTGTTCCAGTTGGTGGTCTTCAGTCCCAGCTGATCGTCAAAATCGGCGGCGGTGGTCTGGGTCTGCTGAAACGCCTGCTGGAAAAAATCAGCCATGCGCGTGCGCCACTGCGGCTGCGCCATCCATTTGTCGATCAGGCCGCCCAGCGCGCCTGGGTCGGCCAACAACGCCATCAGCTCGTCCGCGGTCAGCGACTGCCCCACCAGCAGATCTTTCACCTTCGTGCCGTAAACGGCCGGGGGCAGCGGTTCGAAAGGGACCGGCGTGTTGTCAGCACCCATTCCCCCGCCTGCCGTCGGGCCGCCCGCGTTCCCTCCCCCGCCGCTGCCGGCACCGCCGGGCGTCCTGCCCGAACAACCAAGCGCCAGGATCAGCGCAAAAGCCGGCCACGCCGACGGCTTGAAAACGGAGCGCATGTTCATGGAAAGATCCTTTCGACGTCCAGGCTTCGCCCGGACAGCGGGGAGGTTCAGGGCTTTGTCGTTTGCTGGCCTTCGCACCTTCGGAAAGAAATCATCGCGGCCTGGCTTTGTGACGATCAGCGGCGGCGTTCGGCGCGGCGAATCCGTTCCTCGCGGCGACGCTCGCGCATTTCTTGGCGGCGCTGGGCGCGATCCGCCGCGCGATCGTCGGCTGTGGTGCTGTCGTTGGGCTGGGCGGCTCCGGCGGCGGCACCGCTGGGACTGGCGTTCGCCGGCGCGCTGACGATCGCCGCGCGGACCGTCGCCGTGCCCGCAGCGGCAGCACTGGCTGGACTTTGGCCGCCTCCATTGGCCAGAGCGCCGGTCGCCGATCGTTCATCGCGCGCCAATTTGTGTTCGACAGTGGTGGCAATCGGCGCAGGCGCGGGCGCCGTTCCTGCGTTTGCCACGGGCTCCGCCGGGGGGGCGCCGCTTTCGCCGGCGCCAATCACCGGCGATACCTCATGACCTTCGGCCGGGACGGCGTTTCGTCGGGCCGCAGCCGGGGATCTTTTTCGCGGCACCATCACCGGGCTCTTCGCGATCACAGCCGATGGAGCCAGCGTGGGCGTCGGCGCCGGCACCGGTTCGCCACGATTCAACACCGGCGCCGCGGGCGTCGCGGGCGAATCAACGACCGCCGTCGCCGGCGCGAAACCTTCCCCTGAAGCGCGAGGCGCCGGGTCGTGAGACCGCGCCACCAGGCCGACCACCGCCACCGCCGCGCCGGCGCACAAACCCAAAGCGCCCACCCAGCGAACGATGGTCGTTCGCCGCGCCGTTGGCGAATGCGTCTGACTTTGCGGCGGCGAAATCAAAACCACGGCCTCCGCGACGATGCGCGCCCGCAGCGCATCGCGCGCCAACGCGGTCGGCGCACGAATCGGCAACGCACGCGCCAGCGACTGCAACTGATCCAGGCCGGCGCTCAGCTGCGCGCACGCGGCGCACGACGGCGCACCACCCGCGTTGTTCGGATCCAGCGCCGCGTCCCCGTGAACGGGACAGAGCCCATCAATCACCGACATGCAGCACCTCCTTTCCAGGATTCACGTGGCCACCTTCACCCGACGCTCCGCCGCGTTTTCTTGCCTTGTACCGTCCCCAGCAAAGCCAGGCGCGCATCGAACAGCCGTCGCCAGATGGTCCCTTCGGGCACGCCCAGCGCCGCCGCTGCGTCCTTGCCGGGCGTCTCTTCGATCTCGCACATCACGAACGTCACGCGCAGATCGTGCGGCAGGCGATTCAAGGCGTCCGCCAGCTGCGCCAGGGCTTCGCGATGTTCGGCGGTGACATCCGGTTGGGCGGGCCCCAGCGTTGGAACCTGGGCGGCGCTCTCGGCCAGCCGTCGCTGGCGTATCTCGCTGCGCGCCTGATCGCGGGCCAGGTTGCCGGCGATGGCAAAGATCCAGCTGCGCACGGTCGAGCGTCCCGAAAATCGTCTGGCCGCTTCGCCGACCGCCAGGAACGTCGCCTGCACCAGATCATCCAGGTCGCGTCCGTGCGGCCCGGCGACGCGCGAAAGGAAGCGGAACAGATCTTGGTGGTGTCGATCGAACAGCCGGCCCAGGGCGCCGCGATCTCCCTTCGCGCAGGCCGCCACCAGCTGCTCATCCGACAGGACGAAGGGGTCGCGTGGCAACGGTGGGTCCTTCGCAGGCACCACCAAGACGCTGGCGTGAGGAAGCCGTCGAGTCAAATCGATGCGCCACCCGAGCCCGGGCGCCAGCGCGCAGGAAGGCTCGGCCATCGGCATCATGAGTTGGTTATTTGCTGTGGGTCTCGGCGCGGGCGGCACGACGCCCGGCGCGTTCTTCTCGCCGTTCGGCGCGGTCGGCGCGCAGGTCCTGTCGATCCTGACGGATGTCGTGGCGATCCGCCTTCAGGTCGCTGCGATCCTTACGGACATCCTTGGCTTCCGTGTGAACGGCCTTCACCTCTGCTGCCAGATTGCTTCGATCGGCGGCCACCGCGGCTTGATTGCCGGCGGCCTGGTCCTTTTTCAGGTCGGCCCGTTCGGTCGCCGCCGCGGTCTTGTCGGCGCGCAGCTCAGCTCGATCTTTGCGCAACTCGGCGCGGTCAGTCTTTCGTTCCTGGCGATCGTTCTTGAGATCCTGGCGATCTTGAGCCGTCGGCGGGACCACCGCATCCGCGGTGGCGGTGGCGGCCCGGGCCGTCCCCACGGCCACCGGCAGCAGAGCGAGAGCGACGATGATCGCGCGAATGTTCATGGCGGTCTCCTTCGGTGGTCCAGCGTCGCCCCGGCCATCGGGGCGGTTCATTCTTTCGTCGTTCGCCGCGACCGGAACCTTCGGAAAAATCAGTACGACCAACGCAACCCGATGGCGCCCCAGGCCGTCGTTCCTGCATATCCCTGCTCGTCCCAGTCGTGCTGCAACGCAGCGACCAGCCAGAGCCGCAGCGACCGCGTCAGATCGAAGGACGGTTTCAGGGTCTCCACCACGCTGGTGCCCAGGCCCGCCACATAGCCGTCAAGCTCGCCGGTCAATCCGACGCGCCAGCGCCCGGCCCGCAACAACGTGTGCGCGCGCGCGGACCAGCGCAACGGCGCGAACGTCGTCGCGTCGCCCATCACCGCGCCTCGCCCAAAGGCCGCCACCCCGAAGAAACCCAGATCGCTGGGATCTTGCGAGTACAGATACACCGTTCCCGCCAGGCCTCCCTCCAGCCAGTGCCCGGCCGCGGTGAGATCCGCCGCGCCATACGATTGCACCACCGCGAATTGATCCCGCCGCAGCAGACTGCGAATCTGCGCCGAGCAGCCCTTTTGCCGACAGCGCTGTTGCAGCTGCGCCAAAGTGACGACCGTGCCGTTCACCTGCCGCAGCCGGCGCAGGCGCTGGGTGCTGTCGTAATCCGTGGCGCCGACAGTCAGCGTGGCGATCAATTGCGTCTTCAGCAACTCCAACGAATCGTATTCGACGCCCACCTCCCCACCGGCGGACCAGGAATGCACCCGCACCTCTGCGTCGACGGTGGTGGCGATTCCCGCCGCCGTATCGAACGGAACGGTGGCGGCGGTCAGCGAAACGCTGGGCAGCGAACCGACGGCCCGGGCCAGCAGGGCCCAGTGCGACGAAAATTGCCAATCCGTGCCCAGGCCGAACCGGAACACGGTGCCGCCGCGATCAGGAAATCCCGACCCGACCGCCGGCGCGCCCGAATCGTGGGTGACCGTGGCGTCGTAGGTGATTCCTACATTTTCGGACAGCTCGTTGGTGCCGATCAGCCGATCGGAGAAAAAACCGGTCCTCGGCGCTTCCTGGTTGGTGGGCGCCGCGCCAGCGCTGAATTGGTCAGAGACCGTCCCGGCGATGGCCGGCGCGGCGACGAGCCCGGCGAGCCACGCCGCAGCCAGCGAAGAGACAAATATCCGCGTCGCCAGGCTCGCCACTGACGAAATGGAGCCTTCCCGCCGCCGTTACGGCCGACGCAAAAGCACGGAGGTTTGATCGACATCGATGTCCAGCGCGGCCACGCGGGTGACATCGGCGCCTACCACCATCGCCTGCGTCACCGCGACCTGGACCCTTTTGGCGTCGATCGGTTGTGCGGCCCACAGGGCGAAGATTCTCTCCTTGCCATGGTGATCATCAAGCTGGATCGATCCGGGCAGCAACGCCATCGACCCCGCGCCCACGGGAACACTGCTCAGACTGCCCTCGCCGTAGTAAGGGAAAATCTGCCCGCGGTCATCGACGCCGAAGATCATCAGGTGCCCTGCCGCCGGCGCGCTGTAGCCAAAACGCAGGCGGTCGCCGCTCATCAGCGCGGCGCCGTCGTCGAGAGGAAGGACGATGTCGCCGCGCTTGCAGAAAGCTTGCAGCACCAGCTGGCCTTTGTTGCGCGCGCCGGCTTGCGCCGCCACCGCCTCGGCGGACAGCGTCGCCTGCACCGGTGGATTCACTTTGCGCGACAGCAGCGCCGACGCTGTGAGAACGGTCAGCACCCCAACACCGGCCAGCAAACGAAACCGCCGCCAGCGCCCCGAGCGCTGCGCCCGCTGTTGCGCGGCGGCGGCGATCACCGTCTGCGCGGCGGCGGCAATTTCGACGGTTGATTCGCGCGGAAACAATTCCCGCCGGGCCGTGACGATCTCGGCGATCAGCGCCGAACAGCGCGAGCACCCGCGCGAATGTTCGATCAACCACTCGCGCTTTTGTTCGGTGACCACGGCCCCGGCTTCCCAGCGGGCTATCTGCAGCACAGACGGGCATACCGTCATCATGTCAGGTCCTGCCCCTCGCCTTTGGTGGTCCGAAGCAGCTCGTTGGCCAGCGATTCCAGTTTTCGCAGGCGGTTGAAGACCGTTCGTCGGGTGATGCCCAGAACGTCCGCCACCTCGACCTGGGTCATCCCGTCGATGTAGTGCATGACCGCGATGGCCGCCCCGGTCTCGTCGCAGCGAGCAAGGATCGCGACCGCGAATTGACGGTCGGCATGTCCGCGATCGGGCGATGCCGCCGTCGACGCCAGCGAGACCAGCTCGGGCGCGGCCCGCTCGCGCACGCGCTGCTCGCGCAGCAGGTTGAAGCAGACATTGGTGGAAACCCGGTAGAGATAGTGCAGGCCTTCATCGCCGGTCAGAACACTGCGGTTGTGGCCCAACAAACGACCAAAGGTCTCTTGCGTGGCGTCGCGCGCGGCGGCCTCCGAATGCAACAATCGGTAGCACCGCGCGTAAATTGCCGGCGCATACCTCTTGTACAAGCCACCCAAAGCGACCCGGTCCGGTCCCGCCGAACTGTCAGCCTCGCCAGACGACGCCGTCGGCTCACGAGCGGAGCCACGAAGGATGGCCATACCCTCCATAAATACCGCCAAGGCGCTGGAATTGGGAAATCAATTCGTTTGCGCGAAAAATCGCGTCAGAGCGTGCGCGCCGAGAGGGCCAGACGATAGCGGTGGGTGGCGCCTGCTTCCAAAGTGCGCGTCCCGGGGCGGTTGAGGGCGTTTGGCGCGTCGGTCCACGGTTCAAGGCAAACGTACGGCGCGTCCGGCGAGGCGCTCCAGATGACCCACACGGGAAAACTCTGCTCGCTGCCTTCCACCGACACGCGCGCCGCCAGGCCCGCGGTCTGGTCTTCCAGTTCCAAAACGGCGGCGCCCGTCTCTTCCGTCAGCACAGAGCCGGGCAGCTCTGACGAAAACGCGGCCAACGTCCGCGCCGGCGCCGCCGCGCGCGCGACGGTGCGCCAGCCATCCGCCGATTGCAGGCGGGTTCCGGCAGGAACGCGCACGATGCATCGCTCGCGCGAGCCGCCCGGCAGGATGGGCGCGCGCAAGTACGGATGGAGACCGTAGGCGTAAGGAAACGCGGAAGACCCGGTGTTCAGCAGCGTCGATTCGAGCACCAGCGCGCCGGCCTGCAAGCGATAGGTCAGCCGCAGCTCGAAATCGAAGGGAAAGCCGAGACGAAAACCGGGATGCGGCACCAGCAGCGCGGTCAGGCTGGTCGCGTCGATGCGCTCCAGCTGCCAGTACACGTTGCGCGCCCATCCGTGAGACGGCATGGGCAACGCGCGCCCGTCGTGATCCCAGCTATCGGGACGCGAGCCATTGCTGACGCCGACGGCGGGAAAGAGCACCGGGTTGCCATAGCGTCGGTCCGCCGGCTCGCGGTCCACCGGCGGCGCGTGCAGCAGCTCGACCCGCTGGCCAGCGACGGTGGTCTCGAAACCGTAAAGCTGGAACCCGCGTTCAGGATAGACCAGCGCGCGGGACTGATCGTCAGCGAGCGTGATCAACCGCGAAGCGATGGCGCTGGCGTCCTGGGCGTTTTTCATCAGGAGGTCAGCCTGCCCAACTAGCAACGGGCGATCAAGCGGCCTGCCTGATCGCCGCGCTTACGGGTTAGCCTTGTAATAATCGATGAGCTGCGGCGCGACCAACGCGCCACCGTTGTCGGTCAGCGTGGTGATGTTCATCAGGAAGAGTTTGCAGTCGGGGACATAATATTTCGGTCCCACTTTGACCAGGCCGCCGGACTTGTCGGTCACCGATTGAATGGCGGCGTCGATCTCGGGAGCGATGGCGATGTTCCGGCTGGTGTTGCCGGGGCATGGTTGATTGTTGGGGGCGCGCACCAAAGTCAGAAGCTCGATCTGACGAACGCTGGGGTATTTGGTCTTGATGTTGGCGACGTCTTCCGTGATTTCGGGCTCCCACTCGGCGGGCGGGATCGGCGGGCTGAACATGTCCTTGTAGACGATCAGCAGCACCCGGTCCGGCGTGCTGGCGCCGGTGGTGCACGGAGATTGGGTCGGCAGGTTCCAGATGGGATTTTTGGGATCGGCCCATTTCTCGGTCCAGTTGTTGTGGGCCGATTTAATCTCCCAGCGCGCGGTGCCAACCGCTGCCTCAAAACCGGCGTCGTACCACTGGCTGGTCTGGAACGCGCCCAGGACCAGCGTGCAGGTGAAGTTCTGCGCAGGGAGATTCACCTCCGCAATGGGCGCATCCTGGCCGGGAGCCATTCCGTCCACGGGTTCGGCGGCGTCGGTCTGCGCGGTCCCGCCGGCTCCGCCCCCGCCCGCTCCACCGCCCGAGCCCGACGATTCTCCGTCCGGGCCGGTGCCTTCGCCCGCGGCG
>DASXQB010000093.1:0-5188 GCA_036493295.1 Polyangia bacterium
GACCGGCCAGCGATAAGACTGGACGGTGAATTTGGGCGCCGGAAACTGCTTACGACAGACACAGTCGCTCTGGTTGCCGCCCAGAAGCACGGGACTGTCGGCCGGTCCGCCGACATAGAACGCCACGTGATAGCCGGTGGCGGTCATGTTCTGGGTTGATTTCGACGGCTGGTGATAGATGACCGTCACGGCACCGACCTTCGGCTGATCCAGCGGCAGCTCGTCCCCGTAGGTCATCCAGCCCTTCGCCAGCGCGCCGCCAGTACGCATGTTGGCCCTGCGCAGGCACCAGTTGACGAAGCAGCCGCACCAGGGCGTCTCGTCGACGTCGCCCATCATCTTGCCTGACGGCACCTTCTTCTTCAGCGTCTTGTCGAACACCATGTACGGGATCGCCGCCAGGCCCGGCACCGACGCCAGGTACTTCAGGACCTGTGGGTTGTTTTGATCCAGTCCGCGCAGCTCAGCCGTGTCCTTCAGCTCTTCTTCGCAGGCGATCTTGATCCACGGTGGGTCGTCAATCGGGCCGCTGGTCACGCCTTTCGGCAGCGTGAATTTTTTTCGGTTCGTTGCCGGCGATCGCGGCAACGACCGCGGCCCGATGAGCAGTTCCAGCGACGTGCCAATGGTCAGCGGGCCGTGCGCGGTCAACTTCGGGTGACCGGCTCCATATGTCGGGTGATCGGGCGACGCCCAGTCGCCGCGACCGAGGGCGCCGGGCGTTTCGCCGGCGCCGGCGCTGGCGTCAGGCGCGGCGACGTCGTTGCGCCCCAACGGCACCCGCAACTCGCCAAAGCTGTGCATGAATCGACCGAGCGGGCCGAGCGTGGAGTAACCAGCCATCGGCGGGCAGTATATCCCGTATGCGATCCTCAGTTCACCGGTGCTACCTGATTGTTTTGGCGGTCACATTCTTCTCTGGTTGGCAGGTGGCTCGCGCCGAAAAGCCCTCATCCAGTGCAGAAGCCCGCTCGTTGACGGACAGCCTGCGCGCCGCCGCGGCTGGTTCACCGGTGCTGCTGGTTCTTGCAGATAACGTCGTCGAGGCTCGCTCGGCGGATGGAAAACTGAACCGGGTCATCGTCCCAGGGCCGATCCAGCAGGCCATCTACGACGGTCTGCTCGATCTTTTGTGGGTACGGCGGACGGGTGCGATCGAGGTGTGGGATCTCAGGCAAGCGAAGCCGAAGGCCGTCCCGGTTATCGCCAAAATGAGTGACGAAGGTGATTTTTCGATCGAGATGAAAGGAGACCGCATCCTGTCTCGGCCGGGGGTTTGCGTCGTTTCGGGATCAACGGAACTGAAATGGCAGAGTCCGCCAGCGGTGAAGATTCTCGGCTTTGACGAAGGCGAGCGCCCCAATCCACGACTGGTAGGCACAGCCTGGCTGATCAGGGAAATAGATCGACCGAGACGTGAAGTATCAATCACGCGCGCGGACCTGCCACTTATCGGAGGCAAGCCGTCCGTCGTTCTTCCCGCACGCGTGGGCAAATGCGATGACTCCAACGAGTGTGGAACCGCCGTGCCGTTCGGCGCCACCGGTTGGGAATTGATTTTTGCGGGTGAGAGTGGCGGTGAGGACTGTCATCACTTCCGCTGCCTTCTCCGCGATCCCGCCGCCAACAAGTTTGGCAAGCCCCCGCTCCCCCTCAAGTGGGATGGGGCGCCGAAGGCCGCTCACCTCGGCGAATGCGGCCTCTATCGCTTCGACTCCAGCGGCAAATGGTTCGCCATCGGCGGCAAACTCTGCGCGCCGGGAGGCCCCTGCAACGACATCGGTGACGCCACCCCTCTTGGTTGGCTCGACGGCGAACGCGACATCGGAACGTCGGGATAGCGGGTATTGGATGGGCTAAGGGAGGTCGGTCGCCGATTTGAGAACAGTCGCCGCTGTGATGCCAGTGTAGACTGCAACGATGGCCACAGGACGGCGCTCGGAGTGCGCCAGCGGAAGGTGGATCTGGTTGGTCGTGGTTGCTGCGGTCGCGCTTCACGCCGGTGTCGTTCGCGCGGAGGTCATCGTACGCAACCCGTCGGAGGGCGACGGTGATTTCATGGCGCGCGTGCTGGGAACTTCGGCCGAGCTCGCTCAGGACGTCGTTCGTTCGACGGAGATCGCAGGCGGCAAGACGACCCTGATCGGCTTCGTGAACACCCAGGACGACGGCCTGGTCGGTCACCTCTTGATTGAAAGGTCGCCCGCCCATTTCGAGCACGTGACCTTCCAAAGCTGTGAATCGGAGGGCGCAGCGCCAGAGCTGATGGCCGTGTTCTTTGCCCGGACATCCAAAGGCGGAGGGCGCGACCTAGCCGTGCTCTGCCGCTGGGAACAGCGGCACGCAGTCGCCAACGGAATGCTCTACGGCGCCGCGTTCTACCGAACCGAAGACCGAGGATCGACGACCGTCGTCGAGCCTGTGACCGAGCTGAACAAGAAGTTCAAGGCGGACAGCCTTGTCCATCTCACCGAGCATGACAACTGGGTTCAGGGGCCGAAAGCGAAGTTCAGCACGGTGGCCGAGGTCAAGAAGCTACTAACCAAGATGGGGTTCAAGCAGCCCCCGCACTAGCGGAAGCCGAACGTCGACACCGAGGAAACGATGTTCGCCAGCGTGGCGCGGCAGAGCACGTCCAGCGCATGTCTACGCTTCGCTTCCCGCTCGGGAAAACTCTCCAACGAGCTGTTGATGCGCTTGGACAGCGCCTGATAGCTCTCGATGTCCGCCAGGTCATTGAGTCCGTGTTTCTTCCAGAACCAGGCCGCCGACAGAGCTGCGTACGGTGGAGTCGCAACAAGGTCTGGATTCTGGACGACATCCACATTGACGTCTTTGGCGAACGCGGCGTAGTTGCCCCTACCCGTGATCTGGATAAGGCCGCGCCCGCGGTACTTCCAGCCGTCGCCGCTGGCCGCGTCTCCATTCCCAATCCGGTTTGCGTAGACCTTGTTCGCGAGCGCCTCGGGCTTATTGACGTAGGGTTCGGCGTCGACCGGGGTCTTGAAGGCCGACGGGTAGACCTTGGCCAGGCGGTCAGTGTCCTTGTACCTCAGGTTCTCCTCAACGGAGTGCAGGTAGCCCGACTCGTGCGCTATGTGCCCCAAGAATGCCGCCATCCTCCGCGCTGACCGCGTGATCTCGTACCTCACGCACGCAGCGTTCAGCG
Source organism: Polyangia bacterium (assembly GCA_036493295.1). Lineage (GTDB taxonomy): Bacteria > Myxococcota_A > Polyangia > Fen-1088 > Fen-1088 > DATKEU01. The sequence goes on from DASXQB010000093.1 coordinate 3,170, forward strand.
GACCGGTCCAGGTGTCCGCCGCGGTCCCGCGCACACGCGGGAGAGCCTGGCGCAACAACGTGACGGTCAGCCCACCGGACATTGGATGGAGTTCCAGGCGTCTCCGAATGGATTTGTCGTGCTGCCACCCCGTCCCGACCGCAGCTGGGCGGTGTTGGTACAGCACGAGGTGCCCCAGCGCCTTCGCGTGATCGTGGTGCTCCAGGGAAGCGCCGAGGGGACCAGCTTGCCTCCAACTCATGCAGCGATTCTGCCTTACTATTTGCTATCCGCGCGCAACCCATTTGATGAGTGCCTGCGCGTATGCGGCGACGAATCAGAAACTCTGAACTTGGCGGGGTGGACGGGACTTGAACCCGCGGCCTCCGGCGTGACAGGCCGGCGTTATAACCAAGCTTAACTACCACCCCAGGTCGTACATCGAGCGACGGTGGATCTACATGGGCCCCTCGGGCGTGTCAATCGTTCCGAGCGAGGGCGCGGGCGCGCCAGGGTTCTGACGTTGGGCCTCAAGAACCCGGCCCGGTCCGTCGACAAACCGATTGGTCATGATGGCTTTGGGCCCAGGGCGGACCGACGGTGAACCCGGCGGCCGCCACAACCCTGACGGCGGCGGTCGTTTCGCCTGGCTGTGGGCGGTTTGGATGGGGGGGATCCTGGGCGGGTTCTTGTGGCAGTTCGTGCTGGCGGCGGTCCGCCATGTTCGGCGGTGAGGGGACGGTGCTGACGGCGCTGCTGCACGTGGCAGAGCTCGCGGGCCTGACGGCGGCCTGGCTGCTGGCCGGGTACGCGCTGCTTCCCCGCCGCCTGCGCACCGACGAGCCGTTCCTGATCGCCAGCACCGCTTTCGCGCTGGGCGCGGGGCTGACGGCCGTGGCGGTGACGCTGGCGGCGGCGCTGGGGGTGATGACCCGCGCGACGCTTTGGGCGATTCAGATCGCGGTGGTGCTGCTGGCGGCGCGCGGAGCCGGCGATTGGCGCCGCCAGCAAATGCCGGCGCTGCTGGCTTTTCATTCGTCGTTGCGAACGTCGCTGCGGACATCAATGCGCCGCTGGCCAACGCGTCTGGCCCTGGCGGCGCTGCTGCTGATGGCGCTGGCGACGTTGCTGGGCACGCTGGCGCCGCCTTCATCAATGGACGCGACGGTCTATCACCTGACGGCGCCGCGGGCGTTTCTGCGCGCCGGCCGCTGGGTCGCGCTGACCGGGATCGTGCAGTCGTATCAACCGCTGTACGTCGAGATGCTGTTCGCTCAGGCGATGGGAATCGGCGACGACGTGCTGGCGGCGCTGGTGCACTGGGTGCTGGGAATCGCCGCCGTCGCCACGGCGGGCGCCTGGAGCCGGAAGCTCGGCGGCTCGGCCTGCTTGGGCATGTTGATCGCCGGCGCGTCGGCCCTCTTCGCCTGGGAATCAACGTCGGCGTTTGTCGACCTGGGCGTGGCGACGTTCGCGTCGCTGGCGGTGCTGTGGGCGACGCGCGCGGAAATCGGCGCGGCGTCGTGGCTCCTGGCGGGGGTCTTCGCCGGCCTGGCGGCGGGCAGCAAATTGACGGGCGCGTTCGCCGGCTTGCTGGCGGCGGGCGTGTCGTTGTGCGCGACCGGACCGGACTGGCCCGCGGCCCGACGACGGTTCCTGGCCATCGGCGCGCTGGCCTTCGCGCTGGCCCTGCCCTGGTACGTGCGCAACCTGCTTTTGATCGGCAATCCGTTTTATCCAGTGGGCAACACGTTGCTGGGTCAGCCGCCGGCGATGCTGGCCAGCGGGTATTACGGCACCGGCCACAGCGTCTGGGCGCTGTTGCGCTCGCCGTTCGAAGTGCTGTTCGCCGGCGACGCCTTCGACCGAGGGTGGAGCCTGGGCCCGGCCTACCTGGCGCTGTTGCCGCTGGGAATCTGGCGGACCGCGCGCACAAAAGCGGGACGCCTGGCGATGGGGACGCTGCTCGCGTGGTGGCTGTTCTGGTTTTTCTCCAGCCCGCAGACGCGCCTGCTTTTGCCGGTGGCGCCCATCGCGGCG